>CAYUUS010000001.1:0-135518 GCA_964447975.1 uncultured Ignisphaera sp.
ACCTACAAGTATGATAGATGCATCTACAAGGCTTTCTGTGCTTAATGCCCTTTTCCAATTAAATGAAGAAAAAGGTACATCAATAATATTTATTACACATGATTTATCTCAAGCATTTTATGTAGCAGATAAAAT
This sequence comes from uncultured Ignisphaera sp., assembly GCA_964447975.1. Taxonomy (GTDB): domain Archaea; phylum Thermoproteota; class Thermoprotei_A; order Sulfolobales; family Ignisphaeraceae; genus Ignisphaera. The sequence continues at coordinate 136 of CAYUUS010000001.1, forward strand.
TGCTGTTATGTATAAGGGAAGGATTGTAGAGTATGGTGAACGTGATGAAGTATTGTCAAAGCCTAGATCTGAATATGCTAAGAGTCTATTACTAAGTATACCAAGGTTGAGTAGAAGATGGTTTAATGTTTAGATATTTTTACATCGTTTTAATTGATGTATTTTTCAAGATGTAGGGTTGTATAGTCAAGCAACTTGTTTATTATGGATATGGAATTCTTTTAAAAAGGCATATATTTTTGGTTTTTATTGTTTTTGTTTATCTATTGTATCTATTAGATATTTTGCTATATTTGGATAGTCTTTATCTCCATATCCATGTAGTGTGGCTTCTAGGTATCTCTGCATAGCTGCTGATGTAATTAATGTGTTTAGTCTTAGTGTTCTTGCTGATTCTATGAAGCTTTGAAGATCTTTTGCTGCTAGTTCTATTCTAAATCTTGGTGGATGTTCCTTTAAAGATCTTTCTAGAAATCTTGTTATAAGAGGCTCCATCCATGTTCCTTTAACAAGCTCTATAAATATGTTATAGTCTATGTTAAATATGTGGAGAAATGCTAGAGACTCTGCTAGTGAAGCTACAACAGACATGTTTAATTGGTTAAGTGCTAGCTTAAGTGCCATAGCTTTTGGCACTTTACCTACATAAATAATTTTCCTAGCTATTGTATTTAGAAACATCTCTATATCTCCATCTATAGCACTATCGCTTGAAACCATAACGGTAAGCTTTCCTTCTAAAACCTCAGAGAAGCTTCCATATACAGGCGCCTCTACATATCTACCACCATAAATCTTAACCACATCATTCAATATAGAAGAGATAGATGTTGTTACCGTTGACATATTTACAATATATCTATCTCTACACTTCTCTATAAAACCATTTGGAGGTAGAGCCACATTCAATAATGCACTGTCATCAGCTACAAAAACAGCTGTTATATCTGAAGACTCACTACAAATAGCAGGAGTATCAGCCACTTCACCACCTACCTCATTAACAAGGCTAAGAGCCTTTTCCTTTGTACGATTATACAACACAATACCAAACCCATTAGACGACAACCTTCTCGCTAATGCTGAACCCATTAAACCAAGACCTACTATACACACCTTCATCTCGTATCCCATGAAATAAAGAAAAAGCCAGATAATAAAACCAGATGATCTATCTCTACATCAAGTTAACAAGGCTATATATAGTCAATAGCTTTGTTTATAGAATATTTAAACTTTCAAAACACAGAAATTAACTGGGGTAAATATGAGTGAACCTAGAAAATATAAATATATACCTGAAAAATATCCTGAGAGACCTGAGATTAGAGATCTTGATAAGGATAAGATTGTTAAGATGCTTCTATCAGCTTTTGCTGATGAGATCTTGGCCTACTACTCATATCTAATGATGGCATATGCTATCAGAGGGCATATATCTAAAGAGCTAGAAGAGACAATTCTTGAGATTGGTAAAGATGAATTAGAGGACCATGCCAAGAAATTAGCAGATAGGCTTCAAGACTTTGATGTAGATCCACCAGATTTTAGAGACCTATGGCAGTTATCTAGATGTAGATATCCAGATCTACCAGATGATCCACACGACATAGATTCATGGCTATTAGCTGGTGTAAAAGCTGAGATATGTGCTTTACAACACTATAGAGAGATCTATGAATATGTATCTCCAAAAGACCCTGTAACAGAAGAGGTAATAGAAGAGATAATGGAGGACGAGGCAAAGCATGAAACAATATTTAGAATGTTGTTGTCAAAGGAAGGGCTTAAAAAATTAGAGGAGGCAAAGTGAAAATAAATATTATTTTTAAATATTTTTTGCAATAAATATATCAATAGCTTGCTTCATAAATACAGCTTTGCTGTATATAAGAATAAGATCATATTTAAATATAACTTAACTTTTGTTATTTATAAATACTATTTTTAGGAAATGTGTAGAGCATGAGATACATGGATCATAGTTTCTAACAATTTGTTCAGCTAGCCATTGTGCTTTAGATAGCTCTAGAGAAATAAGCTTATCACTTAACGCTAGTATATCTTGCTCTATCTGTGCTAGGTTTTGAGCTGTTGGAGATATTATGTTTGCGTTTACTATATACCCCCTGCTATTTATTTCATATCTATGGTAAAGAATGCCCCTAGGAGCTTCTGTTATAGCTGCACCAACACCTTCTTTAACTATGCCATCTATATATGGCTGTTTAGGTTCTCTATATCTCTTAACTAGGTTCTCAATCTCTATAACAGCATGGTATACCTCAGCAGCTCTAGCTACTATACTCTGAAAACTGTTATACAATGGAGCTTTATAGCCATATAACTCAACAACATCTTGAACCTCTGGTGCTAGTAGCTTGTAGTTATTATTATATCTAGCTAAAGGCCCCACCATATATGGACCTCTACCTCTAAGTTTATATCTAAGAGAAGTTGAGTATCTAGCCTGTTCAACTATTATATAATCCTCAAACACATCCTCCGATATATTCAACCCCTTGCTAGATACAACATCTCCAAATAGTATGGGATACTCCTCAACACCTCTTAAAGACACAAACTCTATATCTTGTTTAACCTCTGGAATAGGTAGCTTAAGCACCCACTCTAGAAAATTCCTAGCACATCTCTTCATATCCCCAACATCTCTAAGAAGGACATCAAGCTCATCACGTCTAATAACTCTATAAAATCCACCAACTCTAAATGAAACTGGATGGACCGAGCGACCACCAACAACCTTAACTACCTGATTCCCCCAGTTCTTAAGCTTTAGCCCCATTTTAACAATCTCTGGATATTCCCTAGCTATACCTAGAAACGATTCATAGCCTAGGAAATCAGGGGCGTGAAGCATAAGTATATGTAGCATATGGCTTTCAATCCACTCTCCAAAATATGCAATTTTCCTAAGTATCTCTAGCTCCTCTGGCACTTCAATACCCAACACCTTCTCTAGAGCTCTACTTGAGCTCATTATATAGGCTATGGGACATATACCACATATCCTTGCTGTTATATCTGGTGCCTCATAGTATTTCCTACCCCTTAGAAATGCTTCAAAAAATCTTGGAGGCTCAAATATACCAACCTCAACTCTAGCAACTCTATTGCCGTCTATCTCAATATATAGATTTCCCTCACCTTCAACCCTAGCTAAATAGTCTACCCTAATCGATTTACTCATACTCTTCAACCACCTCTTTAAATTCCTTAGCCCAATTCGTGAACTGTTTAAATAGAAGCTGTATCTCCTTGGGTTTTATACCAATCTTCTTGAAGAGGTTATTTAGCACTAAAGGCTTTGGATCAACCATTGGACCATAGCAACCATAGCAGCCTCTTCCATAAGATGGACATATAGCACCACAACCACTCATCGTAATAGGACCTAAGCAAGGAATTCCCTTAGCCACTATTACACATACATTACCTCTTCTCTTGCATTCAATACATAGAGAATCGATAGGTAATGTAGGTGTCTTCCCCCTAATTAGCTGAAGAATAAATAGCAGTAGCTGGTCTTTATCAACAGGACAGCCACGTATCTCATAATCTACTCTTATATATTTTGATAATGGCTCAGCGTATTTAAGAACTTCGATCCATTCAGGATTTGGATAGACATAACGCTTAAACTCCTCAACATCTACCCAGTTCCTCAGAGCCTGTATCCCACCAGCTGTTGCACAAGCACCTATAGCCACAACAATTCTAGATTCGTCTCTTATCTTCTTAATAATCTCAATCTCATGTGGCGTTGATATAGCTCCCTCAATAAAAGCAACATCATAAGGCCCTGGCTCCACATATCTTCTAGCTTCATAAAATAGAGCAAAATCTACTATATCTACAAGATGCAATATCTCCTCCTCCATATTTAGAAACTGTAGCTGGCAACCATCACAGCTACTAAACTTGTATACAGCTATCTTCAGCTTTTTCATATCTGATCAACCCAAAAATATCTGCTTATAAACCACAGTGGAAACACAGGACCATGTCTACAAACAAAATAAGGACCCATTTGACAATGGCCACAAAGCCCAACACCACATTTCATTCTTCTTTCTAAGGATAGAAAGATTTTATTACCTTTGAACCCTCTTTTAAGCAGTTCTTTAACGGCAAATTTCATCATAATTTCAGGGCCACAGATAAAAACAAGCGTCTCGCTAGGATCTATATTAATTAAAGATATTAGATCTGTAACTACACCAACTCTACCCTTCCAATCATTATTAGGATTATCGACAGTTATATAAAGTTCTGTATCCGGTATCGATTCATAGTCTCTATATTCATATCTATATATAAGATCATCAGGCGTTTTTGCACCATATAATATAAATAGTTTTTTATACATAGCTCTATTCCTTGCAACTTCTCTTATAACTGGTCTTAGTGGAGGAAGACCAATACCGCCAGCAATCAATATTAAGTTCTTTCCTATGGCTAGATCTATAGGCCATCCAATACCATAGGGACCTCTAAAACCTATTAAACTATCTTTTTCTAGGATAGAAAACGCCTTTGTAACCGAGCCCACAAATCTAACTGTATGAGCAACTACTCTTGCTTCGCAATCAATATCACTAACTGATATAGGTACCTCGCCTACACCATGTATATAAATCATGTCGAATTGACCAGGCTTAGGAATCTCTACACCATCTGGCAACTTAATATAATAAGTCCTTACATTTTGTGTTTCATTTTTTATATCAACTATTACAGTCTTCATCGGAATTAATGATGCTGGCAAGGAACTCACTTCTTGCCACCTCTAATTATCTTCACTATAGATTCTCTAAGATCTATTCCTGTAGGACACCATGTGATACATCTTCCACAGCCAACACAGCCATAGGTTCCAAACTGTTTAATCCAGTAAACAAATTTATGTAAAACAAAATGTCTATATCTAGCCCATAGATCCCTTCTAAAATGTCCACCAGCAACCTGTGCATATGTATAGCTTAAACATCCATCCCAAACCCTGATTCTTTCAGCAGAGCCATCAATTTTAGGAATGTCAATAACATCAAAACAAAAACATGTTGGGCAAACCATATTACAGTTTGCACAACCAAGACACTTCTCGGTAATATCTTTATAGATCTGAGACTCTATATTTAGTTCAAGTGTTTCAGGTATGTTATCTATGGTAAATAATGCCCTAGCTTTTTCAGCAGATCTATTCATTGTTGCCTCAAACTCTCTATATGTAGCATCATCAATGGGTTCAACCTCAAGTAGGTTGAGAAGCTTTAACCCAAAACTACTTCCTGCTTCTATGGCTAGTTTATCACCAAGTCTAGTATAGGCTATATCAAATGAATCTCTAGCTCTAGGTCCTGTACCCATGGTAGAGCAAAAACATGTGCCACCAGGTTCTATACAATTCTCGACAACAACTACAAGATTCTTTCTAAGAGCTGTATAATATTCATCGACATTTAACAAAACTTTGTCAAGCACCTTAATAGCTGATAGATCACACGGCTTTATACCAAATAAAGCAATTTTAGAATCTGGAGAAGGTGGTACAACGACATTCCAATCAGATAGTATTTCAAATAAAACTAGTTTAGAGGGATAGAGAAACTTCTTAGGTGAGTCAGGGCCATGTCTAGGGAAACCGCCTTGGGATAAAATATATCTACCAGGGCTCTGAATATCCTCAACATCAAAAGCAAGCTCTTCAAATGAATCAATACTATCTAATCTTAAAACATTATCAATAACTTTATAGCCTATAACTTTATAGCCTAGATTTTTCAGTTCACTGAATAAAATAGGTAGCTCTTTAACCTTTCCAACATATAAACCAGATATAGACATAAACCACACCAAGAACTGTTTTAAGGTTCTTCTATCCTGGAATAGAACTTTAATTATAAAGAAACACTATTGACTATTATTGTGATGCAAGTAGTGTATATGCATTTGAAATTCTCTTTAATGCTTTTTCACGCATTGATCTTGTTATTTTTTCTGGAGATCCCCATATAATAGCATTTGATGGGCATGTAGCTATACATCCAGGCTCTAAATTCTGAGCTCTAAGTTTTTTACACAAGTCGCATTTAATGGTATGGCCTATTGGCAACAACTCCGGTATTCCAAATGGACATGCAGCTATACATGATGTACATCCAATACATCTAGTAGTGGTTATTGTGACTGCACCTTGGCCATCATAACCTAAAGCATTTGTTGGACATACTGCTACACATGGTGCTTTAGTGCAATGGAAACATGATATAGGTTTTTCTATTCCATCTATAATTCTATAAAGTTTTATAAGAGGTGTGCCCTCATGAAGAAAGCTACATACTTCTTCACAAACACCACAACCTATACATCTATCATAGTCTATAAGTCTTCTAAAGCCTGCTTCAATTAACACTCTTCTCTCTCTATCCATATCTACCCACCATTACAGCTACATATATCTCCTTTTTTGAAGATAGACATCGATATTTTTAGCAGCATTTAGCCCATCTCCAAAAGATTTTCCAAGTCTATATATTGCTCCCAAAACAACGCTTCCAGAGGCATAGACCTTGTCTCTCTTTGTACGAAAATATCTATCAACAACTATTCTACCACTGCTATCTATTTCTATACCATTAAAACCATCTATTACTGGTGGTGTTGGGCTAGAGCCTAGTGAAGCTATAACTAGGTCACACTCTATTGATCTAGAGATATGATGGGAAGATTGGGGTTCGTATTTAACGAATTCTAAAGCTTTAGCAATTCCTTGCTCAGTTACAATTTTTGCAATCTTTGTGTATTGTATAAATGATACACCTTCATTTAAAAAGCTTCTTATCCAATACATACCCATTGGAACCTCATTTATGTTACTACTATGAAGTATATAGATTTCTTCAAAGCCTTGTTCAAGCATCTTTTTAACAGATTCAACAACAAGCAGATCTTCACCTACAACCACAGCTCTTCTACCCTTAATAAATTGGTTAAATAGAAAGCCTTCTTCATATAATCGCCAAAAATATAGATACTCAAAAGCTGTGAAAGCATTTCTAATGTTTTTAAAATCTTCTATGGTATTTGGATGCCATGCACCTGTAGATATCAAGATAGCATTATAATTCTCTATAATGTCTTCTAAAGGCATATTCCTTTCCACAAATTCATCACCAACATCAGCTCTATTTTGATTGTTTTTAAATACTTTAGTCCTGAATAGAAAATTCACTGAAAATCTATCTCGCAAATCCTCTACACCTTCTATAACACCATCAAACGAAACTTTATAGCTAGGCATAGCAAACATCATTGGTCCACCTGCATATGGCAGCTTTTCATATACATCTACTTCATATCCTTGGCAAGAAAGATACCCTGTTGCTGCTAAACCTGAAGGACCTGCACCTATAACGGCTACTTTCCCTCTTCTGCTACCAGGTTCTTTACACATAAATGCAAACTTCATCTTCTTCACCTACTTGATAAGAACTATTTTTACATATTGACCTTCTAAAAGCTCTATATCTAAAATTTTTCTAGCATTCTCTATATCGAAGATATCAATATATCCAACTCTATTAATATTGTCTAAGATATTTCTAGGAATTGTATTCTCAGAAATGTTCTTTTCACCTACTTCACGACATAGATTTATATTAGGTGTAATGTGTCTAGATCTAGGTATGGGTGGATTCCCATAGAAATGCTCACTACATATAAATATCTTTACTCTCATGCCTTTAACCTTCTATATTTAGATTTAGGTTTTTGAAGACCAAGCAACGTTGCAGCACCATATATTATGGCCTCTGGCCTTGCCGGACATCCAGGAACATACATAACACCATCTATCTCAAGACCCATTTCACTAAATATTTCAAGAGCCTTTGGAAAACCTCCTATAGTTGAATAAGATTCAAACCATATATTACCACCAACAGCACAAGAACCTATAGCTAGTACAAATCTTGGTCTAGGCATAGCACTTAGTGCTTTATATACCTTTGAAAGAGTTTTTATTGTAACAGGACCTGTTAAAAGAGCTAAATCTGCATGCCTAGGACTTGCAACAAGTTTTATCCCAAATCTCTCAACATCGAAATAAGGTGTTAAGACATCTAAAACCTCGATATCACAACCATTACAGCTACCAGTATTAAGGTGAAAGACCCATATACTTCTCTTAATTCTCGATAAAGCCTTCTTTAGCATTGTCTCTTTAATAGCTGAGTTGCTAGATGTATGTAGACTTGTCATTCTAAAGCACCTATAAACCTTTTTAACGCTTCTTTTCTTCTACAGTCTGGGCACAAATCCATTGTTTCTGAAGGAATATCAGAAACTTTCGATGCTACTTTATCGCCAAGCTTTTTAGAGATAAAACTTTTGCCACATATAGAGCACGTCTTAACCTCATGCTCTATATCAGTATATAAATCAAATACATTGCCTGTAGCTAGCTCAAATTCTTTTGTTACACTAATTGCTTTTTCTGGACACGTATCAGCACACATACCACAGAATATACATCTCCCAACAAAATACTTTAAAATCATTGTATTGCCTTCTAATGTTAATGTAAGTGCCTTGGGAGGGCATATACGTGTACATGCACCACAGCCAACACATTTAGCTGGGTCAACCTCTATAGCACCTCGAAAAGACTCTGTTACTAACGGTTCTTGATATGGATATTTTATAGTCACGGTCCCTGTTTTTGTTGCTATTGGAAGTATTTTGAGGAATTTAACCACGGACTTCACCTTATAGCTTTTAAACCTTTTAATGAAAGGATTTCAATAGGTATGGTTTTTATAGATCCTCTATCTATATTTACCACAATGGCTCTATCAGTGCAGGAGAAACATGGATCTATACTTGCTATTGTTAGAGGAGCGTCTGCTAAATCAGCATTTCTAAGCATTATAGGTATAGCTGGTAGATTTTGATAAGTTGGTGCCCTGACTCTCCATCTATATGGAGAGTAGCTTCCCGTTAGAATAACATGTATAACCTCGCCTCTAGGAGCCTCAACAGATCCTATACCAAGTTTATATGGTTCGGGCTCCCATGACTCTACACTTATACTTCCTGGAGGAACTTTATCTAATAACTGGTAAAGCATGTTGATGCTTTCAAAAACTTCATCAACTCTAACAAGTGTTCTAGCTAAATTATCTCCCTCGCTATATGTAGGTACCTTAAAGCTTATATATCTATAGGCGGCATATGGATAGTCTCTTCTAACATCTCTATCAAGTCCTGAGCCTCTAGCTGTTGGACCAACTAAAGACAGTGCTATAGCTTCTCCAAGAGGCAGTATACCTGTTCCTCTAAGTCTTGCGTTAACCTGGGGTACACTGATAGATATATCTACAAGTTGTTTGAATTCCTTCTCAACATATTTTAGAACATCTAAAGCTTTACTAATTTTATCACTATCTATATCTCTTCTAACGCCACCAACAATATTTATTCCATAGGTCTTTCTACTACCTGTTAAAAGCTCTGCTAATATCATAACCTTTTCTCTAATTCTCCAAGAATGCATAAAGCCTGTATCATATCCAAGTAAATGCAATGCCACTCCAACCCATAGCAAATGACTATGAATCCTCTCAATTTCAAGTATTATAGACCTTATAAATAATGCTCTTTCAGGCACATCTATATTTAGAGCATTTTCAACTGCTTGACAATATGATGATGAGTGTACAAATCCACATATACCACATATCCTCTCAGCAAGAAAAGGCACCTGGTCATACTTCATCCCTTCACCAAGCTTCTCTATACCTCTATGAACCATAAATCCAACATATCTAGCATCAACTACTTTCTCTCCTCTAATATAAAGCTCAAAAAACTCAGGCTCATGTAGAGCAGGATGGTAGGGTCCTATGGGTATTGTGACAATATTTTCAGCTCCGATCTCCTTTGCATATTCTATTGCCTTAGGTCTATAGAATTTTATGAGATCAGATATATTATACTCTTTCCTAAGAGGATATATCTTTTCAGGCCAGTCCTCAGGCAATACAAGTCTATAAAGTTCTCTATTCAGAAATTCTATGCCTAACATATCGTGGGCTTCAAGTTCATACCAATCAACAGCTCTATTAATATCAACAATAGTTGATATACTTGGATCTTCCTGAGGTAGAGATGCCTCCAAAACAATATTTGTGTGTTCCTTATCAACTCCAAATACATAGTAAAGCCTATACACACCTTCTAAGTCTCTTTCATCAGAAGCCATCATCGTTCTTAAATATATACCCTTTAAAGTTGCTAGCATTTGAACAATATTTGGAAGAACATCTCTATGGATTTTAATCCTAACAATACCATCTTTTTGCTCTACACCAAATACCCTATCTTTAAAACTTCTAATTTTTAAAACAATATCTCTAACAAGACTTGTAGAAGGTGTCATAAAAGTTTCATTGTTATTTATATCGTTCATAGCGCTTTCACTACTAACCATACTGTAATAATTATTGGATATATAAACATAAGTGTTTTGACAGCAATGTCAATTCTAGATCTTCCAAGAAGTGGTGCAATAACCCCAAACAGTAGATATATCCCTATAGCAATTATATGAACCAAAATCATAGTTATATATAATGGTGTTGATAACCCTATACTTGATAACCCTATAGCTACAGGTAACACAGTTATAGTATATCTATCAATGAGATGAATATAAAGGTATAGAGCTAATATAGGTCCAGAAAACTCTATTATTGAACCTGAAGCCAGCTCTGGTTCAGCTTCATGTAAATCATATGGAAGTCTTTTGCTAGCTACATATGATACTATGAATACAAATATTGTTGAAAGTATTAAAAGCAATAAAGATTTTATAGAAAGATTTAATGTCTTTATAGATAAATAATACAATGGAATTGATGCTATAAAACCCATTTCATTTATTATATCAATAGTTAAACCTCTAAAGATGCCAATTATAGAGAATGGATTTGACGATAATGTGCTTATAAAGGCTATTAAGCTATGTATAGAGAGAATCAAAACAATGATTAGTGCTATACTATATATATCAAGTGATATAATGATATAGGACAGCAGATATATTGTTACAATTGAAATTGAAAAAGCAAGTACTAATAGAAAAACACTAAATTGAAATGTAGGTGGTATTTTGAGTTCTTTAGAGCTAAGCTTCAATATATCATACCATGTCTGAAATATTGTTGGAGGACCATAACGTGTTTGGATCTTTGCCTTAATCTTTCTCTCAATACCATCTAAAAGAGGTGGGAGAAAGATATAGAGTATCATTGAGACAACAAGAATTAATAAAATTTCTAGAGATGCCATATCAATACCACTACAAGTATTATTGAGACTGCTGTAAAGAGTTCAAGTAAGATTGATGTTGCTGATAAAGCGTCTTCCAATGAACATTGAAGTTTTAGTGTATATAATGCTATGGATTTTAGCCCCTTTACAACAGCATCTTCTCTAGCTATATAGCTGTGAATCTTAATTATGTTCCTTACTAAGGCGCTATAAAACCCCTTGCTGAAAACTAATGTATATTCAATTCTACGCTGTAAACGCTCAATTAGACGCTGTATTATAGATGCCATTGAGTAGCTCAAGGCACAGCACCTCCAAGCCATTGCATATCTCTAGAAGCTGTTTTTAAACGCATATAGATGTAATATAGAAGTGGTATGAATAATGCAATAGCTAAGATTAGAGGAGCTAAGAGCTCAGGTTTTAATATATCTAAACCCCATATAATAGCAGCAGTTAAGGGTGTTCCTATAATACCTAGACCCGCAGGTATATACTCCCATATAGTTACATTCCTTGATAGTTTAACAACCATATCTGCCTGTTTCTCAGCACCTCCACTTCTCCATGTACCCCAATACACTGTAGCATATCTAAGACTATATATAGCCGCTAGAGCAATAGCTATTGCTACAAGAGCTATTAAAATAGCTCCAATAGCAGGGTTTAGAACTAGGTATGTTATTATTGATATAAGAAGATAAAGCTTTGCTATAAATCCCATAGTTGGTGGAATTCCTATTAGAGATAAAATGGATAGAAGAGCTGAAAATGCTGCTAATGGTATTGCCCTAGCTAAGTATCCTAATTTCGAGATCTCTCTAGTGTGTGAATATATTTCTATAGATCCCGAGTTTAGAAATAGCGCAGCTTTATACAAAGCATGCGAATATATAATAGTTAAAGCAGTGGTAAAAAACATTGTAAGACCAGAGACTCTATATAGCATAAGTGTCAATATGATAAGCCCCGTATGTTCAATTGTGCTATATGCAAGTATTCTCTTAATATCGATTTGAGTTAACGCTAAAAATCCGCCGTAGATCCCCGTTAGAGCTCCAAAGAATACAAATATATAAGGTGTATATATTTGATCTATTGAAGAGAGAGTCCTGATAACTCCATATATACCCATCTTAACCATAATGCCCGATAATATTGATGAGGCTGGAGCAGGTGCAAGTGAATGAGCATCTGGAAGCCAGAAATGTAATGGTATCACAGCAGCTTTTGCAATGAATCCTAAAACTATTATTATAGATATTATTGGTGGTAATTCACCTAAAGCATCAGTGATGCCGTTTATAGGGGTAAGCAAAGCATCTATAACAGATCTCTTCATAGATAGTGATGCAAGGAGGGTCATAAGAGCCATATCTGATGGAATCATAGATACAGCGATATATCTTAGACCTGCTGTAAGCGTTTTTCTTTCAATTTCATAAACTATTGTAAAGAATCCTATTATTTCTGCTATTAGCCAACAAACTATAAATGTAATAACATTTAACGCTGTAAAGGTAAGATAGACAGCTACGGCAAACATATCTATTATTATATGAAGATATCCTCCTCCATATTTAAGAACTTCATAACCATTTGCATACATAGATGCTGAAAAACCTATTATTGCAGCTAGAATAGCTAGTGAGGATGATGTAAAGTCCCAAGGACCCCCTACTATTATAGAGTACAACGGTATTATAATAAGCATAATATAGCCAAGTCCTCTTATAATACTATTCTTAATTCTACTGCTTATGATTATTATCAATGCTAAGATAATTGTAATATAATAGAGTATGTCCATCTATCCACCACCTCCTTCAACCAACTTTAAATAAATAGTATCTACAGCCATAATATATCTCCTAACACCATTAATGGATGTGACTGTTTCACTATAATATACTAGTTTACCATATATGTCAAACATTATATATGTTAACCCTAAGATTAAAAGTATTATTGAAACAGCTATGCAGAGGATTGAGGGTAAAGAAATTCTATGTCTTTCTTGAGAAGCCTCTGGCTTTGGTAGAAATAGTAGGTATAGTATTCTAAAGTAGCCTATAGCTGAAATCCCAGATATTACTATTATCGATATTGCTTGTATATATGCTGCAGATTCTATCATCGATAAAAAGAGCATATATTTGCTAAAGAAACCTGGTAAAGGTGCTAAGCCTAATAAGCTTAGCATACCTATTGCAATACTTAGCGATATAACAGGATATAGTCTCCCATAGCCTTTCATACTATCTATTTTTCTACTTCCTGATACAACAGCCAATGTTCCTAGAGCTATAAATAGCATGGACTCTGTTAATGCATGTACAATGCTATGGAATATAACTGCAGCTAATGTTTTAGCCATAATCTCTTCAGATTGGCTGGATATCAATCCTATAAATGGTGTGAAAAGCAGCCCTATGTGGCTTATAGTGCTATAGGATAGAAACCTCTTTACATCTCTTTGTATAGACATTATAAGTGCACCAAGACAGCCTGTTACAATGCCAAGAACACTTAAAAATAGCAGTACAACATCTCTAAAAGGCATACCAAAAACTTTAAACATCAATATAGAGCTTGTCGGAAATAACGTTAGCAAAATTCTAAGAACACCATATGTACCAACTTTATCAACAATACCTGCAAATATTGCTGATGCAGGTGTAGGTGCTTCGGTATATGCACTTGGAAGCCAGTAATTGTTTGGGAAAAGACCAGCTTCGAATGTTAATGCCCACAACATTAAAGCTATAGATACTGCTGATGCTAAAGCTATGTTACCAAAACATATATCATCGATGCATATACCGCTCCATGAACCTAGCGAATATGTATTTATGCTCTGAGCCTTTGCAGATATATCGGCCATGTTTAATGTGCCATAAGCAGCATATATAAATGATACACCAAATAAAAAGAATGTTGTTGCTAATGCACCTATAAATGCATAGCTTATAGAGGCCTCTATGGCCCATCGCCTCTTTTTGAAGAATGAGACGAGAGCATATGAGGATACAGCTAAAACTTCAAGCATAACAAAAAAGTTGAATGCATCACCTGTATATATACAGCCCATTACACCAGCTATAAGCAGTAGTATTAATGTTGTTAGCCATTCATAACCATTAACCTTTTCATAGTACCAAAAGCTATAGATAGAAACTTTAAGAAGAAGTATAGAGGCTAGGAATCCTAAGACGCCATTCATAAAATCAATTGTATATGTAATGCCAAGTGGCGGAGGCCATCCACCAAATACATAAACAATTATATTGCCTTTTACCACAGCATCTAGCACTCTATAAGATAAAATACTAGTAACAGTAGCTATTACCAACATATATGTTGCGTAGAAATATCTATTTTTTGTAAATAATGTGAAAAGAGGTGTAATAAAAGCTGCAAAGACAAGCATTATTGGTATTAAACCAGCTTCATGCATAATCATATTGCTCACCTAATCAAAGATTCTCTTTGCATATAGATCAAACTCTTCTGCAACATCTCTATATATATCCTCAGACTTTGTAGATGAGACATAGATCCAATTAACATATAATACACCTTTCTCTTCATCAACATCGATAACCACAGTACCAGGGGTATTTGTTATTGATAATGAGATTAATGTTATAGCATAGCCACTTCTAGACTTTATAGGTACTCTAACAATACCTGGTTTTATAGGTAGAGAAGGACTTAAACCTATTTTTATAACATTTAAATGAGCTTTTACCTCACTTATAAGAAAATATCGTATGGTATATATAACTAGATTAAATAGACGATAAATATTGAAAGGTTTTCTCCAATCCTCAATAACTATATAAGCCATTGCAACTCCTATAATTATAGATACAACAATACCTGTAGCTATATCGTATAATCTGAATGAACCAGAGTACAATATGTATAGAAGGAATGAAAATATTGCTATGGGAAAAGCTCTAAGCAGTCTCTTCAACTATTACCACCCTCTTCAACATACCTATTTCATCCATATCAACTGTTTTAAAATGTCTATACACATGCAGTATTGTCGTTGCTAAAAATATGTTTACAGCTAAACCTATTACTATAGCAGTTAATACAAGTGCTTGTGGCAATGGATCAACAGCTCTCTCTAGAAATTGTTTCAATGCTTCTGAAGTTGGGCTCCAGTCTAAAAGTATAGGAGGCTGTAAAATTATTCCTGGTCGCCACAACCTATAACCTATAAGAATTAGAAATACATTAATAGAATCCTGCAGTATTGTTAATGATATAAGCTTTTTCACAAGGTTAGGCTTAGATATTATGCCATATATACAAACAGCGATGTTTATATAAAGTGAGATTATAACAGTTATATACATAGCTATATGTAATTCAGAACCCAATATCCTCACCCTCTATAGCTTTTCTCGACATCTCCTCGCTATAGAAAATCACTATTACTGCTAAGCTAAAGGCTGAAACCACAGCTAAGCCTTCAAATAAATTGAAAAACCATATAGTGCCACCCATAGGAACATCAATAATTATCTGTGGGAAAGTGAAATTGCTTACAGCTTTAACCTGGTTCTGAAATATAAAGACCTGGCTATAGCCTATAGCCAAAGATATTATAGGTATTAGAGGTATTAATGCAATACAAGCCAAGGCAATATTTCTAACCAGTAGAAGATGTTTATATGACAGTCTAGATCTATCTATTAAAAATCTTGAAAAAACAACTATAGCAATCACCGGTGCAACAGCTGCTATAGCACCACCCTGGAAACCTCCACCAGGTGTTAATTGTCCATGCAATATAGTTGCAGCTCCAACAACCAATATACCGACCATCGATATTGCAGTAGCTCTTTGAACAACTATTGAAAGCCCTCTACCCTTTAATACATCTTTTTCCCCTAGAATATCTCTATAAAGTACTAGAGCCGCTATAATGGCACTGTAAAATACTGCTGTTTCAAATAATGTATCAAGCCCTCTATAATCCCATACAATAGCTGCTACAGCTTCAGGTGATGATGTCCATAAACCTGGGTTTAGCTGGTTATATGTGGCATTGAGATAGTTTATAGCTATAGATCTTATGTTTGTTGGTGGTAGAGGACCTAAAGAACCTAGAAGGGTGGGCAAAGCAAGAACAACTACAGCGAGGATTATTAATGCAATAAATATTATATCTCTTGCTTTAATATTTCTCATACCTACCCACCTTTTTTATTAATAGAATTAATATCATCGACATGAAGCCTATTGAAACAGCTATATATACAAGAACTATGTCAGGAGCCATAAGCAGATAGAACATCAATGCATAGAATGTGCTTTGAAGAGCTGAGAAGATAACAGCTTTTATAAGATCTCTAGATATTATCGCTAATATAGTTGCAGGTATGGACACTAATGCAGATATACCAAGCATTATAAATACAAGGTCTGCTAATGTCAGCATTCATCTTCACCTTTATCCTCAGCTAACTGGTTTATATAGCATGGTTTAAATTTCACGGTTCTAGATCTATATGCTGCCCTAGCTATAGCATGAGCACCTGAACCACCAAGTATAAAAATAAATAGTGCTGCTACTAATGCACCTCCAGCTAAAAACCATCTAAAGTTCCCAAGAAATGGTGAACCAGCTGCTATTAAAGCTGCACCAATTGCAGGAATAATAGCACCTCCAACACTACCTATAGTTAGGGCATGGAGCCTTACATAGAAATTGGGAAATCTTATCATTAATATCGCTGCAACAAAATCGCAGAAAAGCCCTATTGCAACAAGTATCTGTCCAGCTATAACAAGAACCCAGTTAAGAAGTTCTATATCCATTTTCATTCACCCATCTCTTTCGCTTCTAAATACTTTGCTACATATATATCTAGGGCGTAAATCCATAATGATAAAACAATTGCACATGGAATTAATATTGGGCTTCTAAAAACAATGCTGAGAATAATTAGAAATGCTGCCAAGTCAAATCCTAAGGCATCTATAGCTAGAATCATATCTGGAATTGATGGACCCTTAAACAACCTTACAAGATATAATAGAAATGAGGCTATATATATAAACATAGATATAGTTAAAAAATTTGTAACCCAGGTCTCTAAAAAATTCAATTTTATCATCCTTTAATCTTCACTACTCTTTAAAGTGAGTTATAATATCCGAAGCTATTAGCTGTAAAGCGCTCTTTTTATCCTTACCTATAGGCGAACCAAATACTATCTGGGTAACCCCAAGCTTGGCTAACTTGTCTAACACCTCTATACATTCTGAAGGCGATCCAGATATAGAGAATGCATCTATCATTTCATCTGTAACAATAGAGAATGCATCTCTAAACCTCCCCTTTGATATATTTTCCCTGATGTTTTTAGCCTTCTCTAAATCTATTCCATGTCTCTTAAGAACATCTTCCGGAGCACCTGCAACAATAAATGCTACTATCGGTCTAGCTGTTTTTCTAGCGGAAGTCCTATCTTTATCTACTGAGAAACTTGTATAGGCAACAACATCTATCTTATCTATTCTATCCTTTGCACTCTCTCTAATAACGTTCATAGCATATTCATAGTCTTTGGGATTAGAGGCGTTTATTAATATACCATCTCCTAGTGAAGCAGCTAACTGAAGCATTTTAGGTGCTTGTGCACCTATGTATATAGGTATCTCATGAACAGGTTTATAGCTTAGAGCAGCTCCTGAAACTTTAAGTACTTCACCGTTGTATGTAACTACCTCTCCTCTAAGCAACCTTCTTATAACTTCAACGCTTTCTTTAATTGTTGTAAGCGGTTTTCTCCATTCAATAGAAATTTTTTCGAGAGTAGCTTTATCACCTGCACCAATACCAAGAACAGCCCTACCACTAGATACCTCATCTAATGAGGCAATAGCCGACGCTGTCCAAATAGGGCTAATTACATATGGATTTGTTACACCAGGTCCAAGTATAATTCTTTTGGTGTTTAATGCAATTGATGTCAACGTCACATATACATTTCTATTATTAAAATGATCTGTTATCCATA
Organism: uncultured Ignisphaera sp.; assembly: GCA_964447975.1. GTDB lineage: Archaea > Thermoproteota > Thermoprotei_A > Sulfolobales > Ignisphaeraceae > Ignisphaera. Next base: position 18,534 of record CAYUUS010000001.1, read on the forward strand.
TATAGTTAAATCCTAGATTCTCAGCATGTATAGAAATATCAACAATTTCAGATATAGGTGTCGAGGGTACGAGTTCAATTCCAAATCTTATCCCAGCCATTATAACACCATAAGTAGTAAAATAGGCTGGAGTTAAAAACTTATCGTCTAGATAAATTTTTAAATAGAATCTATATTATTGAACTAGAAAAAGTAGATAAATGTATAGGTGTAATTAATGTTTAAATTTAGATGCAGTCAAAAAGTCTATGATATAGGTGGGGTTAAGGTTGGAGGAGCTCCATGGGAAAACCCACCAGTCTTAATAGGCTCTATATTCTATCATAAACATAAGATAGTTAAAGATGAAAAAAGCGGTGAATTTGACAAAAACACTGCTGAGGAGCTTATTAAAACAGTTGAAGATATATCTAACAAAACAAAGTTGCCTGCTATGCTAGATGTTGTTGTAACATCTCCAAATGTTGCTATAAAATATCTAGACTTTGTGTCAAATACAACCAAAATGCCTATACTAGTAGACGCTCTATCAACAGATGCTATGGAGGCGGCATTTAAATATGTTAGAGATGTGGGTCTTCTTGATAAAGTGGTATTTAATTCCCTAAATGCAAAGTCTAAAGACTATGAATTTAAACTCCTACAAGAATATGGTGTAAAAGCATCTGTGATGTTACTATATACAGAAAGAGTTGTTGATGTTGATATAAGGATGAAAAACCTTGAGCTACTTCTCGAAAAATCTAAAGTCTATGGCATTGAAAAAATTCTTGTAGATACATTTGTCATAGATGTTCCAAGTCTCTCGGCGGCTATGAAAACCTTACTTGAGATAAAATCAAGATATGGACTACCCTGTGGAGCTGGAGCACATAACGCTATTTCATCTCAAAGAAAATCATTTAAGGAGAGATTTGGGGTAGAGGGTACAAAAGCCTGTGAACTAGCAAGCAACTTAGCTACAATTGTTATGGGAGCAGATTTTCTTCTCTATGGACCTATAGAAGCTGCTAAAGAGATATTTCCAGCTGTCTACACCATCTATACATCGTATAGATATTTAGGTAGAAGAAAAGATCTACTAATAGAAATCTAAAGAATGGCTATATCGATAAAACATTGTTGATATACATCACTAAAAAGTTGTATATGTTATTCTATTTTCAATACTATAGCTTTTTCCAAAATAGCTTCAACATCATTATGTATTCTAATTTTTTGAATTGTTTCCTTAAGCTTTCCTCTAAACCTATCTTTTGATTCACCATATATTTCTCTAGATATTGTTATAATACTAGGCTCTGCTATAGGGCCAATCCATTCTCTAACTATTTTCTTTATAGCACCACCATCTTCTATAGCACCTTCAATTAATACAAAGATTTTTTCAAACCTTGTGTCATCTGGATAACCAACTACAACAGCTCTTTCAACACCCTCAATTTTCTCGATGATTTTCTCAATGCATCCAGGGCTAATTCTATATCCACTAGTTTTTATTACGCAATCGCTTCTTCCAAGAACATATATATATCTATTTTCATTTGCTAAGCCATAGTCTCCTGTATCGTAGAACCCTTTATACCATCTATTATAGAATTCCTCTGGTGCTTCAATAGGTATTGCAGGCCACGGATCTTTTACAACAACTCTTCCAATAGAGTTTACTATAGGATTTCCATAATCATCAACTACATCTATATTAAATCCTGGTATTGGCGCTCCTACAGATCCTGGCAATAGTGGTGTGAAGGTGTAGTTGATTAGGTTACCAGTAACAAATGTAGCTAACTCGCTTTGTATATACATATTTACAACAGGTATTCTTCCCGTTAGGCTTTCAGGAATAGAATCTATTATAGGTGTTTTTCCTGTTCCGATATATCTATAGACCCAGCTCCATGTATCAACCTCTAAAGGTTCAGCAGTAACTAAAACTGCTCTAAGGGTATCTATGTTATGCTTCTTTAACTCTTCAATATCTAGATTTTTTGATAACATTCTTAGAGCACCTCCAGTAGTTAGAAATAATGTAGCGGCATAGCGCTCTAATATCTCTAGCCATCTAGTCCATGAGGGCCAGTCAGGCCCACCCTCATAAAGTATAACTGTGGCACCAATCATTAGCGGGCCAAAGAGTGTATAGGTTATCCCTGTTATCCATCCAGGCCACACAGTACAGAAATATGTATCATGGGGTCTTAAACCAATCCACCTACTAGTTGCATATGTCTGTACAAGATAGCCTCCAACACTATGTGTCAATGGTTTAAAATCATCTTCGTAAGCTACATGGAGACCAAAAAGTGGTTCATTGGATTTTCTAGGTGGTATATCTCTTACACATTTTGTCGAGGTTTTTAAAAGAGATGAATATGGAATATCATCAGGTTTTATACGAAGACCCAGTCTCTCAATAACTATAACCCTAGGCCTGATATTGGCTATGTCAAGAGCCTTTTCCAAAGTTTCTCTAGTATTAATGGTTCTACCCCTTCTAAGAAAACCATCTGCTACAACAACAAATTTAGAATTTCTATTTATTATCCTCTTAGCCAACTCACCATAGCTAAAACCAGTGAAAACTGCTTCAAAAGGAGCACCAATTTTCACCAATGCAAGCATAAGGGCAAAAGATTCTATCATTGGTGGTACATAGAAAACAACCCAATCACCTCTACCGATACCTAAACTTTTTAGTGAGCATACACACCTCTCTACAATGCTATGAAGATCGCTATATGTAGCTATCGATATGTTCTCATCTTCACTCTCCCATATAAATGCCGGTTTACCCCATATCCACGAATCTCTATGCCTTTCAACAATATTAAAATAAGCATCTAAACTACCGCCATAAAACCACAGACTTCTTGAACCATTGCCAACAATAGAATCGACCCATTTACTGCTCCAAACAAGCTTCTCAGCCTCTTTTCCCCAAAAACCAGCAACATTAGCTATACTAGAACTATATATAGCTCTATATTCATCAAACGATATACTCTTCCACTTCATACTTGGAGGAATAACATAGTCTTTACCCAATACCCTATCTAAGATCCATCGAACCATAAACAGTCACCTACAAACATCTTTGTCCATCCCATTTATTAATCCAAAACAATAACTAGCTCCTTGTATATCGCTTTAAGCCTTATAAAGGTTTATTGTGATTAATATTCTATTTCCTTTTAAGCTAAAGCTTACATAAAGCTGAGAAGCAATGCAAGGGGAAAGAATGAACTTGATGAGAATCCCAATAACTCTATAGAGGAAACAGCTTTAAAATAGCTCTTGATAAATAGGTTGTTTCTTTAGATATATTCTTATTTCAGCATCACAATTTGGGTATATGGTTGGGAGAGATCTCTAAATCTGTAAAAGGAGTCTATATCTGTGAAATGTATCGGGATTGTAATTGTGGGTCTTAGACTTTTTACAGCTTCAGAAGCTTCTTCACAGTTCATTACATTTGATCCTTCTATAGGTATTAACAGAACATCTATTTTTACATTCTTTAGTTCTGTTATTTCGTCGATAAGATCTGTATCTCCCATGTGATATACTGCAACATTGTTTGTTGTAACAATATATCCAGTGCAAGAACCTTTTATATGAATAGGTTTTCTATCTATTTCTCTATTGTATGCATACATCGCTTTTACATTAAAAAATCCTATTTGAATTTCATCTCCAGGTTTTACTATATTGCCTGTAAAAGGCGAGTATATTTTTGGGCTATGTCTCTGGGCTATATCCTCTCTATAGTGACGTGGATGGCTATGGGTGTAAAGTATATATGTACAGTTTTTAGGCTCTAGCACATCTATACATAAAACCTCATTTGCATAGCCTATCTCTACACCTGCAAAACCATTTAATCTAAGCTTAACGTCTCTAAAGGTTAGAGTCTTCATATTATCACCACCATTAGCATATTCTAGGCACAAGCTCTCCATGTGGCGGCTCAAGAACTCTAAAACCTTCTACAGCTGTTCTCATAATTACATAGCCTTTATATTTCTCACTAGCCTTAACCTCACCTATGACTCTAGCATTTACAGCTCCAAGTCTATGCATATATTCAACAATTTCATCAGCTACATGAGGATCAGCAGAAAGAACAGCTACACCCTCGCTTGCTAGATAGAGAGGGTCTATGCCAAGCATTTCACAATATCTAGCCACAGGCTCTCTAATAGGTATATCCCTCTCATTGATAAATATAACAATATCTGAAGATGATGCCCATTCATTTAAAACACCTGAGAGACCACCTCTTGTAGGGTCTCTTGCAGCATGTATATATTCTCCATATCTTTCAATTAATGGAAGCATCAACCTTGTTAAAGGTTTTGCATCGCTTTTCAAAACACCGCAAGATAGCTCTTCAACTCGTTTCTCAAGACCTAGCTGAAGCATCATAATTACAGCGCCATGGTCTCCAACATAATCACTAACTATAATTTTATCGCCTATTCTAGGCTTATCTACTATAGGTTTATCAGCTAACCCTATACCTGTTGTTGTTATTACAATCTTATCTATCTGCCCTCTTGGCATAACCTTAAAATCTCCACCTATCAATGCTATTCCTTCCCTTTTAACAACATCTATAAAAGAGTTTATAATGGTCTCTAAATCCTTAATTGGAAATCCTTCCTCAACAACTATAGAATCTAGTATAGCAATAGGCTTTCCACCCATCATAACAACATCATTTATAGAGCCTGAAGCAGCAAGGCTACCTATATTGCCACCGGGAAAGAATATAGGATTGACTGTATAGCTATCCACTGTAACAACGAGGTACCTCCCATCTGGTAAAGGTATTAAGGCTCCGTCGTCTGGTATATCAATTCCAACCCCTCTTTCAACCCTCTTTAGAGTAGGCTCTATCTTTGAAAATATAATCTTTTCAAGAATGTCCCTCATCTCAACTCCTCCAGAGCCATGCGACAATCTAATAACCTCTTCCATTATTATCGCACCTCAAGCAAGGCTCTATCTCCTTTTTAGCCTATTAGCAAGCTGTATTATATTTTCATAGAGCCTTATCAGCTCTTCTGATGATTCATCAGACTGAAAATCTCTGATAAGACCTCTAATAAACTCTATTTGTTCATATAAACCCTCTACAGTAAGCTTCGATATAACCACACCTGCATGAACCATCACAATATCTCCTCTGGATATCCTCTCCTCAGATATACCCAGTAAAGCCTCTCTTAAAACACCATCACCATAATCTATCTTCACAATATTGCCATCTTCATCAACATCTATAACAACCGCAGGTACACCTAGACACATAGATCTTCACCTTAAACCAACATCTCTTGCAATATCACTAGCTAAGCTATCTACACCAAATCTAGCCCATATTGAACATGTACCTTCATCAGACACCATGCATGGTCCTATAGGCTTTTCAGGTCTGCATATCTTCATAAACAAGGGGCATGATGTTGGCTTAGCTTTACCTAGTGTAATTTCAGCGCATCTGCATCCAGGGAGCAAGTCGTATCTCCAATCACTTGGTGTAAGCTCTTTTATACCAAAATAGCTAAATGCATCAAAATATTCAAAGTTTTCCCTAGGTCTAAGACCACTTTTTGGTATATATCCTATACCTCTCCATACATCATCAACTGATTTAAATGCCTTATGTATAGCTACTTGGGCTTTTAAATCACCATGCCAGCTCACAGCCCTTGTATACTCTATTACAACCTTAGCCTCACATCTAACCAGCTGCTTCAATATCTCTGCTATTGCTAGTAACACATCTATAGGTTCAAAACCTGCAACAACAACTGGAATACCATAGTTTTCAGCAACAGGTGCCCAGGCCTTTGCACCAGTTATTGTAGATACATGACCAGGGGCTATAACACCTACTATAGATGACTCCAATGGCTTTTCATGAAGAATATCTATCGAATAGAACATAGCTGGAGGAGTTAGTTTAACAAGGCTTAAAATCTTAAGATTCCTAGGTAGAAGTTTCTTGAGCAACACATTTGCATAACCTGGTGCCACAGTCTCAAAACCTATTCCAAGAAATATTGAATCATTTCCATGTTTTTCAGCATCTTTAATAGCCTCTACAATACTTGTAACGATTTTTACATCCCCTCCAAGAGCTCTTGCATCAGCTAATGAATATGCACCACTTACAGGTTTCTGTGATCTAAGTCTATATACATCTCCATAGCTATAAATAGTTATACCCTCTAAAGCAAGTTTTACAGCGTTTTCAATATAATAAGATGGGGTAACACAGACAGGGCAGCCAGGACCAGCTACAAGGTCTATGTTATCTGGCATAAGGCTTCTTATACCAAAACGCGTTATTGTGTATTCATGTGTTCCACAGAAATCCATTATCTTAAGCTTAGACTCTTTACCATATCTTCTATATAGCTCTTCAGAAAGTTTTTTAATATATGAAACCGTTAATTTCGATAACCCGACATTTCTTCTAAATGAATCCTCTATAATTTTAACATTGTTTAGAAAGCTATTGATATATTGCTCTTGGGAATATTGCATATCATCACCTTTCAAACTTATGAGAGGCTATGATTATCTGACCCAATGCTATACCACCATCACCTGGAGGAGTCTTTCTAGGGAGAATAACATCAATGTTGTACTCCTTTGCAACATCTCTAACGCCTCTAACTATATATGTATTTACAGCAGCACCACCACCAACAACGATACACTGTTTTGTATTTCTCAAGCCTTTTAATGATGCTACAGCAGCTTCGCCTAAAGCTCTTCCTAAGCCTCTTAATATTGTGACAGCTAGATCCTCTTTATACTTTTTATCGATGTTTTCAAGAACCCATTTAAGCATATCAGATATTTCTACAACAATTCTATTGCTAAAGCTTTTTAGCTTTGGTGTGTATCCTAGATCTCTACCTTTATCAGCTACAGCTTCAAGCTTTATTGGAGGCTCACCTTCATAGCTTCTAAAGATACATATATTTAGAAGAGCTGAAAAAGCATCTAATACTCTACCAATACTCGTTGTAGCAACCCCTCTTCCACTTTTAGATAAATGATATGTTATCTCAGCTTCTTTATAGCCGTGTGGAAGCCCTGAAAAGAGATTTCTTTTAGTAAGAATCTCTAAAACAGCTTCTTCTTCATAGCCAGCTAAAGCCATTATGCTAATAAGGGATTTAACTGGGTAGAGAGCAGATGAATCTCCTCCAGGAAGTATAAAAGGCTCTAAACTAGCAACTCTTTTATAATCTTCATAGCTAGCAACAATTATTTCACCACCCCATATACCACCATCATCACCATAACCTGTTCCATCAATTGCTATACCAACAACCCTCTCATCATCATTAAAACCAGCTTCACCCATAACAGATGCTATATGTGCATGATGATGCTGAACCTCTATTAATCTACATCCAAGTTCCTTAGCCAGTTTCCTAGCTATATATCTGCTGTGGTAAAGAGGATGTTTATCTAGAGCTATAAATCTAGGCTTAAGTCTATATACCTTTATAAACCACATAACCTCTTTCTCAAGATCCTCTAGCTGTGTAGGTTCATCAGCATCACCTATAAACTGGGTTAACACAACTTTATTTTCAAAACTTACAGCAGCAGCTGTTTGAAGCTCTGCACCTACTGCTATAGCTTCTTGAAGATTTACCTGGGTCTCTACCCACTCTGGTGCATATCCACGTGCCCTTCTAAGAAATACAGGCACACCATCTGTAAATCTTATAACACTATCATCAACTCTATGGATTATCTGTCTTTCATGTTCAACAACATAATCTACAACATCAACAAGTTCACTAAAAACACATTGAAGGTCTATACACATAGGCTTTCCATGTATATTTCCACTAGTCATTATAAGAAAACCATCTGGAATGCTATTAAGTAGCATTACCTGAAAACCTGTATATGGAAGCATAACACCAAGAGTTGAAAGACCAGGTGCAACATACTCTGACACAGGTGCATATACTCTTTTAGGCATAATAACTATGGGTCTTTGGGGAGACTCTAAAATTTCTCTTGCTCCTGGAGGAGGAATAGAAATTTTATTAACAACATCGAAATCTCTAGCCATTAAAGCAAAAGGCTGTGAAGGTCTTCTCTTTCTAGATCTCAATTCCAAAACAACATCATCTCTACTAGCTAGACATGCTATATGATAGCCACCAACACCTTTAACAGCAACTATATAACCATCAACAATCTTCTTAGCTATAAATTTAACAGGGTCATCAACATCTATTTTCTCACCATTGGCTCTATAGATAAATGTCTTTGGACCACATCTGGAACAGCTTATACCCTGACCATGAAACCTTCTAGTATTGTTTGGATCGCTATAGTCTTTTAGACACTCGTCACATAATTTAAATCTAGACATAGCTGTATTTTCTCTATCATAAGGTATGTCAATCATCATTGAGAATCTTGGGCCACACCATGCACAGCTATTCCATGGATATCTATAGAATCTTGAATTTATATAGATCTCTGCAATACAGTCTGGGCATATGGCGATATCAGGTGGTATAGAGCTTCTAATAGATAAACCTTTACCACTTTTTAAAATTTTAAAAGATGTAAAACATTGAGGCTCAACCTCTTTAATTTCAATACTCATTATCTTAGCAGGTGGAGGTTTTTCAATGCTTAACCTTGTTAAAAAAACATCTATTTTGCTTCTATCACCCTCAACATGTATCTCTACTTCACTACCACCAAGATTAACAACATATCCATTGAGATTAAGAGAGGTTGCAAGTCTATAAATAAAAGGTCTAAAACCAACTCCTTGAACAATACCCACTACTTTAATTTTAAAAGCACTAACATCGCTACATTTCAATTAAATCCCCATAAATTAATACAAATGTCGGGTCTTGCACATAATACTGAGGAATCTAATTAGATTTAAAAACTTAGAGCTTTTAACAGATTTTCTAGAATAGTAAAGAGATATTTTAAAGACAATGAATTAGTTTAGCATTTAGTAAAATATATTAAGTTACTTTAAGTTTTAATCGTTATGGCTTTGAATACTATGTATAGCTATAGTAATTTTAAAATACTTGTTATAGAGTATGTAACAGCAACATTTGGATGCAATAATCATTACAGCGATCTACTATCTGAGGGCTTTTCTATGGCCTATACACTAGCGAAGCTTCTTAAAAACTATGCCACATCCCATATTCTTATATCTCATTTTCTAAGCTATATACATAGAGATATAGCTGATATTGCATATTATATAAATTGTAGAGATTTTGTGGACAATATAGCTGACATTGCAAGTAGATATGATAAGGTAATTGTTATTGCTCCGCCTATGGAGCTTATAGAGCTTGCCAAGATTTTAAAGAATATATGGGGACCTGGTATAGAGTATATTAAGAGCTTTTCAGATAAGTTTTACTCTATATATGCTCTTGAAAAATGTGGTATAGAGGTTCCTAAAACTATAGAAATTAGAGATGTTAGAGATGTAGATTTTGGTTTATTGGAATACCCAATAGTTATTAAACCTTGTATGCAAGCAGGCTCAACATGTGTCTATATAGCTAGGGGTTATAGGGAAGCTATAGAAAATAGTGTAAAAGTTTTAGATTGTGATCCTCTTCATAGAGCTGTTATCCAGCAATATGTTAGAGGGGTTCATGGCAGCATATCAGCTATTTTTAAAAATAAGAAAATAGTTTTTTATTCAATCAATAGACAGATAATCACTTTAGAAAACAATATGTTTAGATATAAAGGAAATGTTTTACCGATAAGAGATGCAAAGATAATTAAAAATGTGTATAAACTTTTAACACAATTCATTGAATGTTACCCTGATTTAGAGGGTTATATAGGGTTTGATATAGTTATAGAGAATAAAGAACCTATAGTTGTTGAAGTTAATCCAAGAATAACAACACCATTTATAGCTATAGCAAAACTGTATCCTGAAATAGGTAAGATATTCATAGATGCTATAAAGGGTATAGATATTGATACCCAGATGTATTTAGGGGATGTAACTAGTGGAAGTGCCTTAATCGCTATTCAAGAAAAAGAGATAGAGAATGATAGTCTAGTCTTTGGCGATGCATTCTTTTCATATAAAGGAAAAGAAATAAAAATAGCATTATTTAAGAGGTAAGCTATATAGAAAACAAATAATAAGTGGGCTAGTAGAAGAAATGTAGGCTGCTTAGAATGGTTGATACTATAAATATTGTTGATCGTTTAGAGATATATAGGATATATGCTAATGGAGCTATAGAAAAAGACTATGACGAAGTTGCTGTAGAGTCTATAGTTAACATTGTCATCGACGGTTACGAATCTGTAACCTTAGAAACATCGCCGATATTATTAGAGGAGCTAGCTCTAGGCTACGCTATATCCCATCAATATGATGTATCAAAAGCTACTTTGATGTTCTATGGTTTCGATACTATTAGAATCAGAGGTTGTGTAAAGAGAGAATCTATAAAAAAAGAGAGACGAAAGATTTCAATAGATATACCACTTATATTTAAAGTGTTTAGAGATGCACTCGACAGGGCTATACTATTTAGAAAAACTGGATGTTTTCACTTTGCATATGCTTCAGATTTATTTGGCTTACCAATAGACTTTGTCGAAGATATATCAAGGCATTGTGCTTTATATAAATTAATTGGGAAGCTATATAAAGCGAAAATAGATTTTGGCAAAATCATAATAGCTATGTCGTCGAGAGCAGCGGCAACATTGATAGAGACAATGATTAATGTAGGTATTCCCATAGCAATATTTAGAGGTGCTCCAACAAGTCTAGCGGTTAATAAGGCGAGAGAAGGGGGTTTGATATTAATAGCATTTGGAAGAACAGATAAGATGAATATATATACCCAGATAGAATAAACATTCTAATGCCATAAAATACTATAGAGATTTCTCAATATTTAATTACTTTAATATATGGAAATAAAAACTTATTTGCCTCACCCATCTACAAAAACTAAGGTATTGCATAAGGTAGATAGGGATTAATTTAAATAATGTTCAATTAATATTTTTGTTGTCACATACATCAAGATATTTAATTTCATTCACCATATCTAATCTCTCCATAGAATATAAATTTTCATAAAAATAATAACAAAATAGGATATCGCTGAATCAATTAAATAGTATTACGAAAGCTTTAAATATCCTCTTAACAGGTTAGACACTCGGTGGATATAATTGGGTGTTTCAAGTCTTCCACCTGAGGTAATAGCTAAAATAGCTGAAGATGCTATTGCTGCTCAAAAAGCTGACATTGCTGTTATTAGAGAGAGACGTGGAGGTAAATTTGTAATACCTGATGCTGCTCCATATGTTGAAGCTACAAAGAAGATGGCTGCAGTTGGCCCTATGAAGAAGGAGGTTATAGATCTATTTGTTGCAAGTGTGGTTGCACACTATGATATTCTAAATGAGATTGCTGTTGATAAAACTATTGTTCCTGAAGACGATCCCTATGTAGAGCATTACCAGACACCTGTAGTTCTCGAAATTCTATATGAGCTTGATCCCAAGTTTAGAGAATCTGTTGAAAAGTTTGTAAAGGCTTTAGAGGATAATAAAGGGTTTATAGGTAGAGAGCTTGTTAGAAAATATGCAGGTTTCTACGGACCTACATGTGTAGTTGATTTTGCTTATGCTGTTGGTGGGATGCCTGGAATCCATGCAGCCATTTTGGAGAAGCTAGATATTCCAAAAGAACACAAAGAAACTATATTAGCTGCTAAGAGCTGGGGTATGGCTACAAGCTATGGCTTTGGAGCAACATTTGATGCTGCTGTTGAAGCTGGTAAATCTCTCGATGAGGCTGTGAAAGAGGAAATTGAAGCTTTAAAGAAGATGTGGCTAGAGCCTGTAAAGATGCAGATAGAGGTTATGAAGGCTGTTGGCCATAGAAGCTTTGATCCAGGAACATATATGAGTAAATTCAAAGATAGAATTCTCCCATATATAAAAGCCGCGCTTAACGCAGGTGTACATCCAGCTAATCTAACAGTTGTACCAGCATATGGAGTTGGTGATGTAGGTCACCACATATCTCAAAGCATGTATAACATGGCTAAAGACGATATGGTTATGGCGATTCTAGAAGCTGTGACAGATGTATTAGATGCTACATTAACTAAAGGTGTTAAAGAGGGTCTTATAAAAAGCGAATATGATGTCTTAACAGCAGCTGGTAGAACTCTAGCTGGTGCTACAACATTTATACTTGAATTAGATGGATTTACAGCTGAAACTGTTGTTGATATGCTTGTTAAGAGATTCCATAACTTCGTAATTAAGTATCCAACTAGAAGCCCAGCAGCTGAGTTACATAATACAGACTTCATTGATCTTCTCATGAGAGGAGCTGATGCTATTAGACCTTCACCATTTGGAAGAGACGGATATGTGTTAAAAGGCCTTAAAATCGATCTATCACCAGTAAAAAGAAATGTTGTATTAATGAATCCACAGAGATATACCTATCCAGGATGTGCAATAACAGTAAGATTCTCATCACTTATGAGATTAGCTGACTTTCCATGTCTATTAACAAGCGAGCCTGTTACAGCAACAATCAACACATATATTGTAGCTCTACATCCTGAGAAGCCAATAGCACCACCACCAATATGTAAAGCATGTGGTGTTAGCCAGACATTCCTGAGCGGCAGATGTAAGTGGTGCTGGTATAGAATAGGTATAGCCAAGGAGGTACCTTTAACAGCTGGAATAGAAGCTGCATAACATAGATACAAAGCAATGGAATAGACAATAATATATCTTAAATCATTTTTCTTTTTTATCTAGTTTGTAAAAGCTTTAAATAGCTTTCTCTATATTGAGAAAAGCTTATATATCCCACTAAGCATAGTATATCTAATAGATGAGGTGAGTATATGTCTAGCCAAAGAACCCAACCAACACTAGCACAGATATTTATTGCAGAGATATTTGGCACATGGGCACTAACATTATTTGGACCAGCTTCAGTCATAACATTAATATCAATACTTGGCGGCGGTCCTGCAGCATTGTTTGGCATAGGTGCTGCTTTCGGCTTTATCGTCATGATAATGATATATGTTCTGGGACACATCTCGGGTACACATATAAATCCCTCTGTAACAATAGCTCTTTCGGTAATAGGTAGAGTTCCCACTAGGCTTGTAGGGCCATATATAGTTGCACAAATTATAGGTTCTATAATAGCTGGTCTCTGTCTCTACGGCTTCTACCCAGTTGCGGGTAAGGCTGTACATTTCGGTTCTACTTTACCAGGTGCTGGTGTAGGTGATGGAGCAGCTGTAGTCATAGAAATTCTTCTAACTATGTGGCTATTATTTGTAATCATGGGTGTAGCTGTTGATAAAAGAGCTCCACCTGGCTGGGCTGGCTTCACCATAGGCATGATAGTTGCAGCTGATATATGGATAGGGGGACCTTTAACAGGAGCCAGTATGAATTTTGCAAGATCCTTAGGGCCTGCAATTGCAGCTGCTATGGCTGGTGATCTACTTCCATTATCTAAGGTTTGGATCTATTTAGTAGGACCTATAATAGGGGGTATAATAGGAGCTGCTCTCTATGAATACATATTTAAACCAGCAAAATAAATAAACTAGAAACTCAAATTAAATAGTCCTTAAATCAATACAAATTTATTTTTTTAATATATAAAAATTTATATAGGGATTTGCTACAATAATTTTGCTACAAAAAGGTATAGATACATTGTTATTTGATGTACAGTAATTAATGTATGGTAGCAATGTCTACTATACATCACAACTAAATAGAAAGGGCAGCTATATAACAAATCAAATCTCATCTTTATAAAATCAGATGTCTATAAGTCTAATCATCTTTGCTATATCTTTAGCAGCTTTAGCAGCTAAGCTGTTATTTGGTAGATAAATTAATGGTTTTCCCAACATATTGTATTCTTGTATTACGGGGTCTTCAGGAAGAATGCCAGCAACTTTATAGCCTATGGAGTTTGCCCAGCTATATAGCTTTTCCTCAACATTTTTTGGAAATCTATTTCCAACCACATAAATTTCTTCAACATCGATTTTGACCTCTTTAATGATCTCTTTAATTCTTTCGGCTGTTTTAAAACCCATAACAGAAGGCTCTACAACAACTATCATTGTATTGACATGTCTATCTAATCTTCTATTTAAATGCTCTAAACCTGCTTCCATATCTATTAAAACCACATCATAATTTTGAACAAGTTTACTTAAAATGCTAGAGAGAATTGAATTGACATAACAATAGCAGCCTTCACCTTCTCCTCTACCCATAGCTATAAAATCAAATTCACTTGCCTCAACAATGCAATCCCTCATAATAACGTATTCTAAAAGAGCTCTTTTTTCAAATCCGAAGCTATTTAGTTCGTGGAATCCCTTTCTAAATTCTTCAGCAACATCACCAATAGTTTTATTAATGCTTAGCCCCAAAGCCTGTGGAAGATTTGTTGCTGGATCAGCATCTACAACAAGTATTTCCTCATCTTTAGAATTCTCTAGAAGAGTCTTAAGTAAAAGTACAGTAAGTGTAGTTTTACCTGCACCTCCTTTCCCTGAGATAGAAGCATAGAAAGGTCTCTTGACCACGTTAAAGCACCACCTACTAGCTAGGTCTCCAAGGTTTAATATCTCTACTTGCCTGTCTCCATGTTGGAAACAGCTCTTTTTTACCTGGTAGCATAAAACCTACTTGGTATTCCTCCATAAAATCTGGATCTAGCATAAGCTCTATTGTTGCAAGAGTTTTAGCAACTCTTTCAGCCTCTATTCTATACTCTTTTGATATAAGAGTTAAAATAGCTCCGCCTAAAGAACCGTTACCTATATAGGTTATTTGGGCATTTGGAAACTCAGGTATCATGCCAATGGCTATAGCACTATTTAGATTAAGATAGTTGCCAAAGGCTCCACAGACAAACACTCTTCTAATATCATGTACACTAAGAAACATTTTCTTTAGCAAAATTGATATAGCGCTACAAACAGATGACTTAGAATCTATAATATTATATAAATCTTCTTCAGACACAACAATATCTCTTCCAGTACCAGATTCATTGGCGGGTACAACAATATATTCATATCCCTTCTCCCCTCTTCTTATATATGGACATTCACAATCTTTATAAAACTTCCCAAAGAAATCTATTAAACCATTTATAAACAGTTGTGCAAGAAGATCTATATAGCCTGAGCCGCAGATTCCAATAGGCTTTACATTATCTATTGTCTTGTATATTGCTTTACATGTTTTTGGATCTATGGATATACTTTCAATAGCACCAGCAACAGCTCTAACACCGTGTGTTAAACCCCATCCCTCAAATGCGGGTCCCGCAGGAGCTGTTGTACCTATGAACCATTCTTTACAACCGATTACAACCTCTGTATTTGTGCCAATGTCTATTAAAAGAGCAGGATCTTCAGAAAAGTTTATTCCGGCTGTTATTATATCTCCTACTACATCGCCTCCAAGAAACCTTCCAGCACATGGCAACACATATACATCTGCATTTTCATTAACATTCAGCCCAAGATCTCTTGCCTCTAGCCAATAAGGTGTCTTAGCAACCTCAGCTCGTTCTTTAAATGATTTTATCAATGGATATGGATCTAAACCAACAAATAGATAAGTCATTGCTGTATTTCCAGCTACAGATACCATGTATATATCATCTTTTAAAATTCTATGCTTTTTACATAATGCATCAACAATAGTATTTATGGTCTCTACAATAGCTTTTTGAAGAATCTTTAAACCATTCTTTTTATCTAAAGCAACTCTAATCCTAGAGATTATATCTTCACCATATATAAGCTGCTTATTGAAATCGGAAGCTGTGTCTATAACTCTACCTGTTGAAACATCAACTAAAGTCACAGCAACTTTTGTTGTACCTATATCAATAGCTAGCCCATAAACCTCTTTTCCAACAACATCGAAATTCAAAATTTTCTTGGATTCTTCATTGACAATAGCATAGAGGTTGTTAACTCCTTTACCAAGGATTTCAAAAAGCTTAGCTTTTAACTTATATGGAACATTGTATGTGGATAGAATTCTCTGAACATCTAATGGGATAAAAAGCTTTTGTGAGATATATGGTTTTGGCACTGCTTTAGGTAGTGTGACAAAAGATTGAAGCTTAGGTCTACCCATTTGGCTATCTATAGGAACCTCTATTTCCACATCCTCTACAATTTTAGCTAAGCAGGCTAAGGTATATCCCTTTTCAATCTCCTCAGATTTTAAAAGCTCACTTCTTTTAAACTCCACTTTACCTCGTCTAACAACAACTTTGCATTTTCCACAGAGCCCCTTACCACCACAAATACTTCTAATACCAACACCACACCTTATTGCTGCATCAAGAATTGTTGTGCCTTTGGATACTTCAATGGTTATGTTATGTGGTAAGAAATGTACCTTGGCATTGAGATCTTCATTTGACATTAGAGTGTCGCCGATAAATTTAATGAATTAATAGTAAAATAAGAAAACATGATAAATGTTTTATATTCCCTCCATAAACTCTTTAATCTTTTCAGAGGTCCAAGTTTTTTCCAAGAACTTTCCAATTTCGCTTGAATCTTGAGGACCTACTATAACTCTCCACTTTGTTGCATCTTCTATTTCACCAGAGACTCTAGCTGATTTACCAGGTATTATCAATATTCTATGCTTTACCTTGTTTTCAAGTCCCGTAGACTTTATTAGCTCAGCTACCTTATCACCTGTGAGCTTTCTCCCTGCTACAGCTACATCAACAGCTAGACCCTCTGTATCTATGACTAAGAGCCATGCATCAACCTTTGATTTTTCAGCGTCGCTTAAAACTATTGAATATGTTAAAGCATAGTTTGTAGTTACAAGAACAGGGCTCATCTCACTTGGTTTTCCAATTTCCCTTAATCCAGCAGGCACTGAAACGGGTTTTCTAGGGTCTGTATATAGCTGAAATCTCCACATTACTTGTGGTAGAATTGTCCACCCATCTAGAGAATGCATTATAACTAAATCAGCGTAACGTGTCATGAGAATTGTTGTTAATATTGTTTCCCACCACATTATATCTCTTGGATCCCCACTCATCTGAGTCCATACAGAGATAGGTGTTGCTATCAAAGGATATCCAGCATATCTCCATAGATCATAAATAGCTTTGTATCTTAGCCATGAAAATGCCTTTACCGTATAGGATAACCCGCCTAAGCCTAGAAAACACCCAGGGTCTAATGCAATGTCTTTTAAACCTATATCTTCAGTTAAAGTCTTTGCTAAAGATGCTAAACCATCTAAATCACCAGGAGATGCAACGGTGAGTGGAACATCGAATCTTTTTGCGATCTCTGCCATTTCTCTCCAGTTATCCTTTGTAGCAGCATAGATCAATGGTCTATGATGGGGTGGGTTAAGAACATTTAGTGCAGCTTCAATTATATTTGGATTTGTAGAGCAGAGGATAAGGGGTAGAGAACTATTTTCAACAATTATTGAAACAGTCTTTGCAAATTGCTTAGGGTCATTAGCTGTCGATCTAACTGCAATTAGATCAAGCTTAAGCTTCTGCCCTACATATTCATATTCAAAGTTTTCAATCATTTTTATTCTTTTTATAAGGGTTTCTTTATCCATAGAATCATCGACATCAATTGCTATAGCTGTGGGGTTGTGGTATCTGAGTTCATGTCTATACAAAACATATTTGCCACCAATTTTAACGATTTTGCTAGGGCTTTTTAGAGTAATTTCCTTTATAGGTGGCAATAGAAGAGATTTTAGCTTTTCATAGCTTTCTCTATACCTCTCCTCCTCAACAATAGGTAAACAATCCTCAATTTTACTCTCAAGGCTGGCAAGCCTAACTGCAAATGCCATGCAATTTGCTTCACCACATTTCCCACAGTTTGTTTTTGGTAAAAGCTGATATATTTGGATTGGTGTCGGAGGCCTCCAGGGCATTTCAAATCACCGGTAGTTTTGTTGAGAGCCAGTTCAAAGCTTTTTCATGTTCCTTTGGCTTAGGCTCTGAAAATAGATACTCTCTAATACTCTTCATAGTCTTTACAGTTAGTGGATGAACAAGCATATAGTAATCTGCACCCGTAAGTAGACATATAATGCTTGTCAAGGTCTCCCACAAAGGTCCTCTTATCTCCTTAGGACCCCAGTAGGGATCCATAGTAATCCAGGCTTCTCTAGCACCCCAAGCATTTGCTGCCCCAACATTAAATGGATGTTGAAGTAGCTCATTGCCTATTAAAGCTGCTAGTCTTGCTCTCTCCATGGCTGTAAAACCGTATTCTGTTCCATATCCTATGCCGCCAATATTTAAATCAAGTATTATTCTATTCCTTGGTATCCAGTCATATACCTTTCTATTTATTTGCTCAGCTTTATCTAAATCCATTGGAGAGAAGTCTATTACGACGGCATTTGTCTTAGCTATATAGGGACATACATTTTCAAGTTTCATATCCAAATTCAAGCTGTTTAATACAAGACCCTCTGATGGAAAAACCTCAGCAATTCTTCTAAAGACTGCAACATCTTTTTCTGGGTTCCCAGAACCCCCAACAACTATAGGAACTTCAACAGCTTGTAGAATAGCATCAACAGTTTTTACAGCCTCTTCTGGTGGAGCATCTTTTACTGTTGGATCTGTACTTACAAGGTGAATATCAATTGCTTCAGCACCGTATCTTTCAACCCATATTTTAGCCCATTCAACTGGGTTGTCAAGAGCATCTCCAAAAGCCAGTCTCACAGCTCTTGGTAAACCAATTCTCATGTCAAATACGTCTCCACCAAATGCTGGTGGATGTGGAGGTTTATAGCCAGTGAGATAGTAATATGCAGGCATAGTATGGCCACCAACTACTATGGTTTTCTTCCTTGTTCCACCTTCATCTCTAGAAGCACCAAGTTTAACCTCAACAACTCTACCACTAAACTGTGGCATTGGTTCCTCAAAAGCTATTTTAGCGAGTTCAACAACTTTTTTAGCAACAACCTCAACAGTTTTTGCAACAGCATATCCAGCTTGAATCTCTGGCTTAGTCTCTGCAACAGCTTTGGGAGGTGTCACAACAACTGGTATCGGTAGCTGTATTTGTCCTTGGGTTGTTAATGTAATTTCAAGTTCATCAGCTTCTATCTCAACGTTATAAAGCTCTACAACACCTTTATCCAAAGCCTCAGCAATC
Source organism: uncultured Ignisphaera sp. (assembly GCA_964447975.1). Taxonomy (GTDB): domain Archaea; phylum Thermoproteota; class Thermoprotei_A; order Sulfolobales; family Ignisphaeraceae; genus Ignisphaera. The sequence continues at coordinate 37,844 of CAYUUS010000001.1, forward strand.
TTTGCAAGTAAACTGTATATTGATGCTTCTTGTCTTGCCTTCTCCTCCTCTTTTACATCTTTAGACTTTTCTCTACTCATTTCCCGACACCTTCACTACTCTTTTTAATAACAATCTTCTCAGCTTTTATCTTAACACCTTTAAGTGTTATAGTCATAGGCATACCTGATTGCTGTTGTTGTAGCAGAGGAGTTGGTATTGTAACAGATACTGTTATACCACCAGAAGCCTGGGTTGTTGTAGTTATAGCTTGTTGAGGTGGTGCAGAGACTGTTGTTACAATAGCAGGTGTTGTAGGTGCAGAGGTTATTGTTGTAGGTGTTATGGTTTGTGTAGGAGGTGTTGTCTCTACCTTTTCCTCAACCGCTTTCTTTTCCTCAACCTTTTCTTTTTCTCTCCATTTTTGTGTAATTGGATGGCCTTTTTCCATCAAGAACTTCTTAAGTTCTTCAACACTTGTAGCTTCTTTCTCTGTTGCTATTTTATCTCTTAACTCGGGAGGTATAGCATCCAAAATTCTCTGCTTTAACTCAGATGTCATCCAGACTATTCTTGTCCAACCTCCATCAGCTTGAAATAGCTTTTTACTTCTTAAATAAACCAGTCCTATACCCTGGAACCCAGGAACCTGTTTACCACCACCAACAGTATCAGCAATTTGGCTAAATCTCAAACCAATTGGTGTTGTACCTGAAAACCCTCTATTTACAATTCCCACAGCATCGAGTTCTGGAATGTAGAATGTTGCAAGTTCGAAGCACCCACATATTGTTGGTGGATAGTCGAAGAGCGAATATAGCTTTATCCTCTCTATGGCGCCATTAGAAAGCTTTCTGATAACTTCATTAGCACCCTCATACTCACCTCCGATTGGATCTAAAAGCCTGCCTTTTGGAACTGGCTGTATAGGGCCTTTTGGATCTATCTTAGCAGCGATTCTTGCGTCAAGCCATGAAATAGCACCACAGGCGGAAGGTCTTTCAGGTGTGATTATACATACATGTGTTGGGGCAAAGGATTGGCAAAGCTTACAAGAATAAAATTCATCTGCATCATCATCTCTAAGTGCAAGAGCTCTTCTATCTCTTTCCTCATAAACTTTCAAAGCCTGTGGATGTAAAGCTTCAACAACTCTTGCATCTGTAATGAATATTATTCTCATTCTTTCTATTATTGGAAAAGCTGATTTAAATAACCTATATAAAACAGTTCCAATATATTTAAACGATGTTAAACCTTTTTGCACAGCCTTCTTACTTATTCTAAGCCATATGTCATATCTTTGATTTAAATGCATATATCCTTGGGTATAGTTGCTAAACTCATGGATTCTTCTCTCAAGTACACCCTCACCCTCAACCTCAAGACCTTTGCCAGCAGCCTCAATAATAACAGCATATGGTATACTTGAACCCTCTTTCAATTCTGTAATATCAGGACCAATAAGAACTATCTTCCCATCTTCAACCTCCTCAAGTCTTCTAATCTTAAATAACTCAAACTTATACCTTACCTTAGGACCTCCAAGCTCAACATACATCTCCGGGGCTCTGACCCTTTGACCCTCATATTGAGGACCGACATCAACAGGTATATCAGCAAAAACTCCTTTCTCAGGAGGTGGCAATACATCAAATATCTGTATCTTTACATCCTCTGGAAGCTTAACAGGCTCTAATATCCCAGCTTGATTAATAGCCATAACATGTTCACCTAAATAAGATTATAAGTTATGATATAGAGATTTAATATTTTTATACACCTATACTATCTATTTATTTACTCCCTTTTAACATTGATTCTAAACTACATATATTTTTATACCATATTTGAAGAGGTAGGGAGGTTAAAGTCCATGTAGCATTTGGCTGTGCATATGGCTCTAGTGATAATGTTTTTACATTTGGCATATAATTTTTAATATAGTTGAGAATCAACCACTCATATGCATATGGATATCCAATAAACATTATAATATCAAAGTTACTTTTAGCAACTTTTTTAGCTAGCTCCAATGGAAATACAATTTCATAGCTTTTAACATCTTTTGCATCAAGAATTTTAACAACCTCTGTTGACGATGTAGCAATAAAAGCATTCAACCCTTGAGCTATTGACACAATCTTTTCTATAAGATCTTGCGATGTTAGATCCTTTAACCTCGATATCTGAGACCCTATCGCCATTAACCTATTTCTAAACCTGTTTATAACATCTAAAGCAGTTTTAATATCTGTAATTATAGATGCTTTTATAGGCCCTGGTGGGATGTCTCCATAAAGCCAATACTCTAAAGCCACAACAACTCACCTCTGCTTTCTATACTTAGCCACAATTTCATCAAGTAGCGTTGGATTTGATGTAACTGGTTTCTCCCTCCATCCAACCTCTTTAAGATATCTCATAACCTCATCTCTATATGTTATAGGTATATCAGCCTCTGTTCTAATATATAGATCTATGTCTGATGGTAGTTTATCACCTCCATAGAATTTCTTATATAGCGATATATAATTAGTTAGCTTTATAGCTCTACCTTGCGGTGTATCTGCAGGTCTTATACAGAGCTTTGGTATCATAACCATAGCCTCCTCTTTAGACTCTGCAGCATAGAATAGATGTATAGGTGCAGGACCCAACCACAATTTTTCACCTGTCATAGCGTCATAGCCATACCAAACATCTTCTCTAGAAACATCGCCTAACAACATTCTTCTATATTTCATTCCATGTGGCCCAACAATAACTGGTACACCAATTCTCCAAAATCCAGATGCTATAGCTGCAGCTTTTTGGCTCATAGCACCCCATGCAACACCAACAGCACCAACTCTATTAAGAATATAATCAGCTATCTCAGCATAATTTGCTCTTAGAGGTAGTCTAGCAAATATGTTGGCAATTTTAATTACAGCACCAGCTATATGCGAATTTGAAACACATGATCCAACATTTACAACACCACCAGCTTCAAAAACACCAGAGAATTCTTCATATGGTGTTTTACCTTCTTCATTCTTAGACATTGCTATAGCCATAGCAGAACATCCAGAGGCAGTAACAATGTATCTTCTAGCTGCAAACTCCCTCACCATCTCAGCTACATCTTCTGTGCCATCAGGCCAATTAGCACATCCAACAAATGCTACAACACCTGGTATTGTGCCCAATACAATGTCTCTACCAACAGCTCTAATCTCAGTATCTTGTATAGGACCTCTACCAGCTCTACATCTAAACTTCTCACCAGCTATAACATCTTTTGAAGCCGCTAATATAACGCTTAAAATTGGTATACCAACAGGACACACATATTCACATCTTCTACATGCAAAACATTTTCTATAGAGATCCTGAAATGCTTTGAAGTCACCAGCGGCAGCTTTCTTCATAGCAACTGAAATCGATAGATTCTGAGGACAGTTTCTTTCACAATTTCTACAACTTGTACACTTTTTAGCATACTCTATAACAGTTTTCTCATCAAATAAACTCCATTTATATTTAGCTCTAAGAGATGCAAGTCTAAATGCTGTCTTCACAGCTACCTCAGCAAGTCTCTCTTCATCTAATATAACAGCACCTGGAATTTTACCAGAGACAAGCTCTTCAACAACGGAATCTGCTGAGACATAAGTTCTATCAGGTAATCCTCTTAAAGCCTTGTCAGAAGCAGCTAAGACAACAGCACCCATTTTTCTAGCTTCTTCAACAATATCTGTATAGATACACTGCTCATCTATTACAATAACATCTGGGATACCCGTTCTAATAAACCTTAGCTGCCATGAGATTGGACCTATAATTCTAGCTTTCTTCTTCTCATATCTTGTAAGGTCATGGGCTGTACAACACAGCCCTACAACCTCAACTTTATCCCTCTGATTAGTCTCCTCTAAAAGATCTATTATAGCAGCTGATGGAAGAACGTTGTGGCCTATGACAAGTATGACAGGCTTAGATGCATCAACTGTGCCAATGCCTAGATCAACAAGAGGGGATTCTGGATCAGCCTTTGGAAAACCTAATGCAACTATCTGTGCAACATCTGCTATCTCTAATGCCACATGATCTAACATGCCAAGATGTAAAACCTTAGATTCATAGTCTATCCAATTACCTTCCTGACCTGTATGAACACTTGCAAGTGTTTGAACAATCTGTCTCTCAACATACTCCAACACTATCTTCAAGTCTCTTAGCGTTCTAGGCTTAACACCTGTAACAAGCCTTGTTATAGGCATTTCAACATAAACCTCACCTCCTAGATCTATAGGCATATCCTCACCAAATCTCTGAATAAGTTTATCAAGCAACTCTCTAGCATGGCTAGCATGTGTTGAAGAACCAATTGCACAAACAAGTGTTACAAGCCTTGATTGCTGCTCAGAGAGATTTAAGCCACATGACCCTCTTTTACCTCTAGACAAATCACATCTTCCATATGTACATAAACAGCATAGATCACAATATGGTAAATACAATGGCTCATATCTATTAAGTAGAATGTGATCCCATTTCCTTAGCGTTGCTATTGATGGGAATGGTGTTGGACCTGGTGGCTCCTCCCACTCCTCAACAACATATCCAATACTAATATCCAGGTTTTTAACCTCTGCTATCGATGTCTTTAACTCATCTAGTTTAATTCTAAGATCTTTATATGGTATAGACACAATTAAGCCCCTGTTTCAAAGCTATATATTTTGTTTTTAAATATTTTGTTTTTGACATTTTTCAATTCATTTATCATTGAGGAATAAGGATTGTAGTCGATCAACGACATACCCAATTTATCAGCTTTGATGACATTTTCATCAAATGGTATATAACCTAAAATCTCAACACCTCTCAATCTACTCTCTATGAAGAGCCTATCTTCCTCAGACATGATTTTATTTCCAATAACAGCAAACCCTCTAACTCCAATATCTTTAGCAAGTCTATAGATCTCTAAAACAACATCTAGAGATTTAGCTGTAGGCTCAGCAACGCAAATCATTAAATCAATACCTCTAGCAGCCCCTCTACTCATAGGCTCTAAACCAGCAACCATATCAACTATAACAACTTCTCTTCTACCTAAAATTAAATGGGATAGTAAAGCCCTTAAAAAAGAATACTCTGGACATAGACATCTCACACCACCCCTCTTCACATAGCCAAGCCTCAAAAGAGTTACATTATCAGGTCCCTTAACACCAAACCTCTCCACAACATCATCAACCCTTGGATTTAATCTATATGCACCATCAGGCAAAAGCGTTCTTGTCTTAATAAACTCTTCATCAAATAAAACAGGCTTTGAATTAGCTGTTTCAGCATCTATTCCAAGAGATCTTGCAAGATTTAAACTTGGGTCAGCATCAATGGCTATAACATTGTAGCCTTCTCTTCCAATAAGCCTAGCTAGACAAGCAGCTATAGTTGTTTTGCCAGCTCCACCCTTCCCAACAAAAACAATTTTCATTTAACTCACTAAATAAAAAGACAATAAAATTAAAGTTATTTAGTCTTTCTTAAGATAATTCTATGACCTATGAAATCCACATATTCCAATACGACATCTGTTAACATATATCTATTTCCAGTAATATCAATAAGAATCACTTTACTATTTTCCAACACCATAGCAGCTATATCTCTTGCATAAAGCTTCTCAGAATTCCCCTCTTTTATATATACAATTGATTCACACAATACACTCACCACAGAAATATATCAACTTTAAATTAGATTAAAAATCTTCATTATATATACAAATCTAATATAGTTCCTTTATGAATTGCTGTAGCAACAAGCACACCCTCTACATCAAATCTCTTTAGAGCCTCAACATCTTCCCTCCCTCTAATGCCACCACCAATATACATTTTACCCTTATAAACATTTCTTACAATATCTATAAGCTGAAGATTAAACCCTTTCATAGAGCCTACACGTAAAAGGTCTAAAACTATTAATCCAGCAACATCAATCTTAGATATGGCCTCAACAGCTCTTAAAGCATCAATATACATATTTGCAAACTTTGTTTCTAGATTAAAACAATCCAAGCTTACAACTCTTTTATGCAGCTTTTCAATATCATATGGATAACTAATATATTCAGTACCTATAACATATTTAATATTATTCAAATCTATTTTTTCAAGCCCCTCTCTTCCAATATCAGCCATGACGTTAAATCCTAATTCAACAGCATGGTTTATAATATTTAGATTATTTCCTTTACCCATAATAGCATCTAAATCAGCTATATAGATTTCTCTAAAACCATATCTATATAGATTGGAAAGAACATCTTTAGGATTTGGAGAAGATGATATGACGCTATTCTCTATAGGTTTATATGTATCTCTCTTCCCTTCAATTGCATGGACAACTAAACCATTCATTATATCTATTACAGGTATCACTTTAACTTTTTTCATAGTCTACACAGTGAAAGATAGATAAATATAAATTAATTAGCTTATTATAGCTATGATAATTTGTTTTATAAGGTTAATACCATGATTGTTATAGGTCTTGATATAGGTGGAGCTAATATAAAGGCTGTGAAAGTGGAGTGTTATAGAGATGAAGTAAAAGTTTTATCTATTCTACGTGAATATTTCCCCCTATGGATTTATGGTAGAAAAGGGTTAGAGGATAAGCTTAAAGAAATTAAAGAGAGTATTGTAGGTAATGAGAAATATTATGTATCTATATGTATGACAGCTGAGTTAAGTGATGTATATAGAGTTAAAAAAGATGGTGTTGAACATATTGTTAAGCTATCTATGGATATCTTTAACAATGCTATCGATATAGGATTTGTGTCCACAGACAAGACTCTGGTTTCTGGTAATGAGGCTATAGATAATTATTTAAAGGTTGCTGGAGCTAATTGGGCTGCTTCTGCATGGTTTTTAGAGAGATATTCAAAGAGGTGGGGTGTTGAAAATAGTGTATTTATAGATATAGGTAGCACTACAGCAACACTAATTCCTATAATTAATGGAAAGACCTGTATAAGAGGGTTTACAGATCCTGAGAAACTTACAGTAGGTGAACTCATTTACACAGGTGTTCTAAGAAGCAATGTTGTCGGTATTGTTAGTAAAATTCCATTAAAAGGTTTATATACAAGGATATGCAATGAAAAATTTGCTTTAATAGGCGATATACATCTTGTACTTGGAAATATATCGAGCAATGAATATACAACAGAAACAGCCGATGGAAGAGGAAAGTCGGTAGATGAAGCTATGGAGAGAATTGCTAGGATACCATGTGGAGATAAATTAATGATAAATAGCTTTGAGATTAAAGAGATAGCGAGATATGTCTATGAGTCACAAATATATATGGTTTTCGAAGCATTGATGCAGATTAGAAGCTATATAGCTTCTCTAGGCCTAGACCCATCAATTTTTAAAGCGATTATAGCTGGTATAGGAAAGTTTCTAGCAAGGGAGGCGGCAATAAGAGCAGGGTTTAAAACTATTATAGATATAGACTATATTGTAGGTTCACAGATATCATCTATATTCCCAGCATATGCAGCAGCCATGATGATGTGCGAAAAAAGGTGTTTTGATAATGAGGATTGTGGTTAAAATCAGTGGAAACCTTATATGGAATGTTACTACACTTAATAAGTTTCTTGATAGCGTTATAAAGATTCAGGAAAATGATCTAAGGATAGCTCTTGTTCCAGGTGGAAGTATATTTGCAGATATGGTTAGAGATCTTCAAAAGAAGCTGAAATTCGACGATGCAACAGCTCATTGGATGGCTATAAAGTCTATGGAGACATATGGAGTCTTCATTACATCAATTAATAGCTTTATAGAAAATGCAAATTCTATAGAAGAGGTCTATGATATATGGCTAAAAGGCTTCACACCTCTTGTAATGCCCTTTAACATCATTAAAAAATATTGTGACGAGCTTCCAAAATCATGGTCTGTAACAAGCGATGCAATTACAGTATTTATTGCACATCTTCTTAAAGCTGATATGGCTATATTAACTAAGCTTGTAGATGGTATAACAGTTGATGGAAAAGTAGCATCTATTTTAAAGGTTGATGAAGTTCCACTGGACCAGGATGTAATTGATAGTTATACACCTGTATTGGTCAAGAAATATAGAATACCTGTAGCTATAATCAATGCCTATAATATAGAGTCTTTGTATTGTTTATTAAATAAGGCTCCATGTCATTTACCTTATACAGTTATAGTGCCATAATTAAAATATTGGGGCAGTTCATGATAGTCGCATTAATACCTATTAAGACACTTACTAAAGCGAAATCTAGACTTAGACCTATAGAGGAATCCATACGTATTGAAATTATAAAAGCTATGTTAAGAGATGTTATAGATGCTTACATAAATTCAAAAAGTGTTGATAGAATTATTTTAATAACACCAGATACAAATATAAAGGATGTCGTTAAGGAGTTCGACATAGATATAATCCAAGACGATGGTGTTGGTCAAATCGAGGCTTATTTTAAAGGTATAGAACATGCTTTAAAAAGTTATGGATATAAATTCAATTCTTTAATTTTCAGTGTAGCTGACACCCCATTTATCTCAAGCCATGATGTCAATGCCATAGCTAGGGTTTATCAAGAAGGTTTTGAAGCAGTTCTTATACCATCAATTGATGGTGGTACAAATGTAATGCTGCAGAAATATCCTTTAGCAATAGAGCTTATGCATGGGGAAAACAGTTTTAAAAAACATCTGTTTAAGGCATTCGAAAAAAAAGTTAAGGTGTATATATACAGTTCTATAGGTTCTTTTATAGATATAGATACAGTTGAAGATATCGTTGTAGCTAAATATTTATGTGAATATATTTATAGAGATGATAAAGGAACATGCAAGGTTTTATATAAATTATCAATATGATAAAGAATCTATATAGTGATATATATGAGAATAGCAATACTTTCAGGTGGTCAAGGAGGGTTAAAGCTTTTCGAAGGATTGAGGGAATTGCTAAATCCAAATGACATAACTATAATAGCTAATACTGCTGATAATATATGGCTATTAGGCCTATACATAGCCCCAGATATAGATTCTGCGACGTATCTTCTATCTGGATTACTTGATATAAATAAATATTGGGGTATTCTCAACGATACTTTCAATGCCTATAATATGATTAGAATACTTGGTGCACTAGACTGGTTTGTGTTAGGTGATAAAGATCTAGCTATACATATAGTTAGAACATATATGCTTAAACAAGGATATAGATTGACAGAAATTACAAAATATATATGCAGTATGCTTAAAGCCAAAGGAGTGGTACTGCCAATGAGTGATACACATGTAGAAACACATATACATACCGATTTAGGTGTTTTACATGTTCAAGAATACTTAGTGAAATATGCTGCTAAACATGACCCTGAAAAAATAAAGGTATTTAACATCGAATACAAAGATATAGATAAAGCCTACGCTACAAAAGAGGTTATAAACACTTTAAATAATGTTGATGCCATTATAATAGGTCCTAGCAACCCATTCTTAAGTATAAACCCTATACTTAATACCAAAGGCGTTAAAGAATGTATTAGAAAGAGACGAGAAATGGGGATACCTGTTATTGCTGTTTCGCCTATCAAAGGCAGTAAAGCCTTTACAGGTGTAACACATATTTTAATGAAGTATTTAGGTTTTGAACAATCACCATATAGCATTGCTGAGATATATTCAGATGTTATATCAAATATCATTATAGATAACTCAGATGGGTATTTAGCACATAGAATTAAAGGGGTATTGGGAATCGATGTAGATTTAGCTGATATAGCTATGGATAGTATTGATTCTAAGATAATACTAGCACAAAGGCTTTTAAATATAGTAACCAAACACCAAAATAAGAATAGATAGAGGTGTTGTAATTGTCTATACCTGCTCCTAGACCTCCACCAAAATATTTTAAATTAAACACAATTTTAACTATTGTCTTATCAGCACTTGCTATACCTATTCACATAGGTAAAATCGATTTTCCACTAGCTCCATTTCTAAAATTTGATTTTTGTGGAATTCCATTAGCAGTTGCAGGGTTCATAAACCTATCGCTATCTATTTCATTAGGACTGCCAATATTTTATCTAGGTATTTTGGTGATAGGGGCCACCAACCCATTAAGTCCTCTTATGAAGGTTTTAGCAGAAGCTTCAACATATATACCAATGGTTTATCTATATAGACGTCTACATAGTAGAAAAATTTCTTATAAAACTTTACTTCTAATTCTTACAGCAGTAGCTATGGTAAGTAGATGTGTGATAATGACTATATTAAACATCATTATAACACCACTAATAGCAACATTATTTTGGGGTGCACCTTCATATGAAGTAGCATTAACAAAAATCATTATACCTACCCTCCATCTAATAAACATATTTAACGCCATCACAGCCCTATATGTTGCTATACTTTCAATGCCAATAATAAGAATAATTTCTAAGGAAGGGTTAATTGATTAATACTAAAAACATTATTGAAATCAAAGACCTATGGTTTAAATATAAAAATAGTGAATGGATATTAAAAAACCTTAAACTGGCTATAGCCAAGGGAGAATCAACACTAATAATTGGATCCAGTGGTGTAGGCAAAACAACATTAACTAGAGTGCTAACAGGCTCTGCTATGCATATCTATGGTGGTGAGATAAAGGGTTATATTGAGATAAATGGTAGAGATATATCTTATCTATCTGCAGAAGAGTTAAGGAACATTATCCAAGTAATCAACCAGAATCCATATACACATTTCATCTATCCAAGGATAATAGATGACCTAGTTAACTATGCATATACATTTTATAGAGATTTACCTAAAGCTATAAATGTGGTGAAAGAGATAAGTCGATGGCTGAATATAGAAGGAGTACTAGAGAAGAATATTTTTGAAGTATCAGGAGGACAATGCAAAAAAATTGCAATAGCAAAAGCACTTATTCCAAATCCCGAAATACTTATAATGGATGAGCCTCTCATGTGGCTAGATGACAATGGTTATAGAGAGTTGATCAGTATTTTGAAGATGTTTAAAAAGATGGGAAAGACTATTGTATTGCTTGAACATAGATTTCTACCACTATTAAGCTATGTAGACAGTATATATAGATTTATTGATGGGAATCTTGAAAAGATTCAACCAAAGGATATAGCTATGTTGAAAGATGTAGAGAACACAGCTTTTCAAATAAAGATCTATGAAAAAAGCAACATTTCTAATATATATGAAGATAATATTGATAATTACGATGTTGTTTTAACAAATATATGGTTTAGATTTCAATATAGCGACTGGATTTTAAAAAACATAGATATTGCTATACCGAAAAACAGAACCGTGATTATATATGGTCTTAACGGCTCTGGAAAGTCTACATTATTAAAAGTTATAGCTGGTTATCTAAAGCCTCAAAAAGGCTTTATTAAAAGATTTGGTAGAGCTATATATATACCACAAAATGTTTCTCTATTCTTTACAGAGGAATCTATATACAGCGAGTTAAAAAACATATGTTTACGAAGTTTAGATAGAGATATATGTGTTGAAAAAGGCATAGAACTTTTGAAGAGCTATGGGTTTGATGATGTTGATAAAACACCGTTTGCTCTTTCATGGGGGCAGCAGATGAGATTAGCAGTTCTTCTTTCATTGATAGGAAGATACGATATTCTAATACTCGATGAACCTTTTACAGGTCTTAGCTATATTGATAGATTAAAATTGATTGAACTTCTCTATAGAATACCCTATACAAAAATTATAGCCGTAAGTAACCTAGAATCGCTAGCTCTTCTAGCTAGAAACTGCAACACAATATATATGCTATCCAATGGTGTTGTTAAACCCATTGATATAGAGTTCAATAAAATGTTTCCTGATATGATTTACAAATGGTGTGAAGCTGTATATAAGTGATTTAAAATGCTAAGAGATGTAGCTTATTCCTTCATCTATAACTCTTCTACAAGTCTAAGCATTGTTACAAGAATATCAATCCCCGTTACCATAGTTCTATATCTTTTAGTCAACCCTTTTCTAAAATTAAAACCACTAGCAAATTTAATTTATATAATACCTGCACTTCTCATGGTTTTAACAATTATTTGTATAAGTGGTAGTTTCAAAAGAATTCTAGGAGGGTTGCAATTTGTTGCGCTCTTCATAGTGATAGGCTTAATAATAAATCTATTAGCAGGAATCTTTGGCTTCTGGACCACTAACCTAGTTAATGTGGCTATAGCTTCAATGAGAGGAGCCATAATGTTTATGACCATAACCTTGATATTTCAATGGGTTAAAATAGAAGAGATTCAATGGCTTTTAGAGAAAATAGGTCTAGGTAGACTAGGAGTATCTATAGCTATAGCATTTTCACAACTTCCACATATTATAGTGATGTATCTAGAAGCTCTAGTAACATTGAAATTAAAGTATGGCTCAAGATATCTCTACAAAGTTTTATTGCCATTAACTCTTTATACCATAAACCATGCCAGAGAAGTTGCAGAGGCTATATATATCCATGGAATGCCTAGATGTTTTGTAGATTTCTCAATAAAGATCAAAGATATTATAATAATGATTTTATTCATATTTATTTTATTGATAGCATTATCTATATCGCTTATCATGAATGCTTTTTTGTAATGAAAGCTATCAAGATAGATTTATGGTAGAAGCCATTTGCTGTATACTGACCGTTTAAGAAATAAATATAAATTGTATATCATTAGAAAGCCATTTAGATACTGGTTTCCTGGAACAAATGTTGTAAAAGAGATAGTAAAGGTTTATGGCAATAAAATTAGAGATGGAGACATCATAGTTATATCTGATAAAGCTCTTAATATAGCTCTCGGCAACATATATGATGAAAGTAATATATATGTCGACCCTATAACAAATGCAATGACCTTTATCACATCAAAGATTCTCTGGGGATATTTCCTTAAAGGAATATTTATAAATATAGATACAGTTAGACTTATAAATGAGACACCTTTAAAGCTTCTTGCAAAACATAAGAAACTGGCATTGTCTATTGGTGGATTGAAACATTTCTTAAAACCTCTTTCTGAAGCCGGTATAGATGTGACAAATCTTCCGTATCAATATGTGTCTATACCTATTAAGAATATCTCTAATGTTGTTAGAGAGATAAAAGATGCTATAGATAGAAAATTATTAGTAGATATAAATGTTCTTGTTGTTGACACGGATAAATGTTTTGTCTTCAAAGACATAAAATCTCTAGCAATTGCTTCAAGGCCTTCTGCTATAAAAGGTGTTATAGATCTTGGCTTTATTGCCTATATTCTTGGAAAAACCTTGAAGAACCTATTTGAGGTGTTTCCAACACCAACAGCATATCAAGGCATTTGGCTAGGACTCTATACAATACTTAGATTGGCGCATATAGCTGAGAGATTCCGTGGGCATGGAGCTGGGAGGAATATCATTGAGATGAGTAGAATGTTAGGTGTAAAGAGTTTTGAGTGTGTTACATGGTCTTCTCTTAGAAAAATCAAACACTATCCTGTTATATTACTAAGGTTTAAAAATAAAAAATTATGTTAATAATTCTTTCCATTTAATTTCTTTCTCTATTATCGTTATTAAATCTTTATCTCTAATTTTTAATGAATCAGCTGTTACTATACTTTGCATTTCTTTTAGTTTTTCAATTGTTGTAAATGTATCATATGGAACTAGTAGTATTGGGGTACCAGTCTCTTTAGCTTTTATAAGCACACCAATAGATGGATATAGATTACCTGTCAAGATTATAGCACTTGGTTTAGTTTCAAGAGCCTGCATAATTAAATCTGTTCTATCACCACCTGTAACTATAGCAGCATTTACAGCTCTTCTAAACCATCTAAGAGCAGCTTCGGGACTCATAGCACCTACGAGGATATCTTCAACCATAGAATTTAATTTATCTTTTCCTTCTAAAACCTCTGCATTCAATGCTTCTACAATATCTTTTACAGTTAATGCTACTAGTCTTGGTCTTTCTTCAATTACACCTAGAACCTTAATTCCAAATTTTTCTAGATATGGTATAATTAGGCTCTTGACACGTTCAGCATATATTACTGGTACTGTATTGAGTATAACACCATAAAGTTCTCCACCAAGTCTCTCTATAAAGCATTTATATAGAATGGTTCTATCAATTATTTCATCAATTACAGCTCTACTTCTACAGTCTACAACCAATATAATTTTAGCGTTCAACATTTTAGCAATATCTATAACACTACAATTTATAGATGTCAAAGCTTCAGCAGGTGTATAACCCTCAACAATAACTATATCTTTCCCCTCACTAATTTTCTTAAAACTCTCTAAAATGCTCTTTTTAACATCCTCTATACGTTCACCTAACTCAAGATAACTTCGAGATATTACAATAGGTGAAATATATTCTATAGCATTTTCCAGCTCTAAAGCATCTCTAATAGCAATAACATCTGTATCCACATATTTGCCTGAGGCCAATCTAGTTCTAGCCATTGATATAGGCTTAAAATATGCTACTTTAAAGCCCTCTAAAGAGAACTTTCTTAAAAGCCCATATATTAAAAGGGTTTTCCCTCTTTCACCAATCACATATATAGTTTTCATAAATATCACCTATGAAAGGACTATTTTTACATCTATAGCTAAGCTGCCCATACCCTCATCATATACGAAGAGCGGGTTAATATCCATTTCTACTACATCAGGTATCTCGGTAACTAGCTGGCTAACTCTAAGCAATATATTTATAACCGATGATATATCAGCTGGAGGCTCGCCTCTATAACCCTTAAGCAATGTATATGCCTTTGTTTCACTAACCATTTCTCTAGCTTCATATACTGAAAGAGGTGCTAACTTAAATGACACATCTCTAAATATATTTGTATATATGCCACCAAGTCCAAACATTAAAATATGGCCAAATACAGGATCCTTGGTTGCACCAATTATTACCTCTCTACCTTTAGGAACCATTTTCTGGACAACAACCCCATATATCAATGCTCTTGGTGCATATCTATATGCTCTATTAATTATAGTTCTAAACGCTTCTCTAACCTCTTCTTCAGTTTTTATATTCATGATAACGCCTCCAATATCAGTCTTATGTACAATATCTGGTGAAGCTATCTTCAGTACTACTGGATATCCGAGTTTATTGGCTATATCAACAGCCTCCTCTTCTGATTTTGCAAGACGTGTAGGTGCTACTGGTATTCCATAGCTTTTTACAAGATCCTTAGCCTCAGATTCTAATAATGTTCTACGTTTCTCGTTTCTCGCATTGTTTATTATAGACAATGCTGTAGCTCTATCAACGTCAAAGAATAAAGCCTTCTCTAATATCCTCTCTAAATACTCTAAATTTTCTCGATACTTACATAATCCATAAATCGCAGCAACACCTCTTTCAGGTAAGTCATATACTGGTATACCATTCTCTATAAGGATCTTCGTAGCCTCTTCAACCATTTCCCCACCTATAAACACTCCTATCATCGGCTTACTCGGATATTTTTTACTCAATCTTAACATAGTCTTTGCCGTTTCTATAGGCTCTGTCATCGCCTGTGGAGTTAGAATCACTAATAAGCCATCTACATTATCATCGCTTAGCACAGCCTCTATAGCAATGCCATATCTATCAGCCTTAGCATCACCTAATACATCTACAGGGTTATATATTGCAGCAGCTGGTGGAAGTCTTGATTTAAGGGTACCTATAGTATCTGTTGTAAATGATGCTAACCTCAATCCTTTAGATACAATCATATCTGATGTTATAACCCCAGGACCTCCAGCATTTGTTACTATTGCAACCCTGTTGTTTATTGGTATTGGCTGATAGCTAAAGGCTGTGGCATAGTCAAAGAGTTCTGAAAGGCTACGAGCAATTAAAATACCTGCTTTTCTAAGCCCTGCTTCAAGAGCTGCTACACTACTCACCATAGCCCCTGTATGGCTCATAGCAGCTCTAGCACCAGCTTCTGTAACACCTCCTTTAAGAAGCACTATAGGCTTCTTTCTACTAACTCTACTAGCAACCTCTACTAGTCTTCTACCATCATCGATAGATTCTAGATATAGCAAGATAACCTTTGTATTAACATCCTCCTCAACAGCTTGTATGAAGTCAGCCTCATTTAAATCAGCTTTATTACCTAGACTAACAATTCTTGAAAATCCTATTCCCTTCTTAATACTCCAGTCAAGAATTGCTGTTAGAAGTGCACCGCTTTGCGATATAAAAGCAATACCTCCTCTTCTTGGCATAACAGCTGAAAATGAGGCGTTCATAGGTGTATATGTATCTATAATACCTAGGCAATTGGGTCCTACAACTCTCATATTATATTTCCTAGCAATCGATATAAGTTTATGTTCCCTTTCAACACCCTCACCACCTATCTCCTTAAAACCTGCTGAAATTACAACAAGATACTTAACACCCTTCTTACCACACTCTTCAGCAACATCTAAAGCTATAGAAGCTGGAACAACGATGACAGCTAAATCTATCTCATCTGATATATCTAATATTGATTTATATGCCTTAATACCCAGTATCTCTTCTGCTTTAGGATTTACAGGGTAGATCTTGCCTTGAAACCCACTATCAATAACATTCTTTAAAACAGCATAACCAACTTTACCACGCTCTCTTGAAGCACCAATAACAGCTATATTTCTAGGTCTAAACAGATCTACACTATCCATCATTCATTACACCACTTTTTCAGTTTAACTACCTACATATCGTCTAAATGGTTTAAAGTCTTAAATAATCTATGTTTTTAAACTTTAAACTGTTTAAAACCCAATTCCTAAAAATTAAAGCCTATTATTAACTTAAACCATTTTTAATTTTGGTAAAATGTAGTATATAGTAATCTGGTGAGATGATGAATACAAAACCAAAGCTTCTTGTTAGCATATGGACAGTAGATGAGATTCTAGAAGCTTTATCTAGCGATGCTGATATAATTGATGTTAAAGATCCATCTACAGGGTCTTTAGGATTAGCAAAACTCGATATGGTCTACAATACATTAAATATTGTTAAAGGTTTAAAAGAAGTTAGTGTTGCAATAGGCGATGTTAAGGAATACAGCAATGCGTTAGATTATATAGTATATACATTATGTTTATTTAAAGTTAATTACATAAAAATAGGTATAGAGATGGATAGCTATGACAAGGCTTTTTCAGCTATATCATCTATTATAAAAACCATAAAGCTTTGCAGTAATAGGGTTAATATAGTATTGGTTGGCTATGCTGATTGGAGAGACGTCAATTCGTTAGAACCCTTAAAAATTGTTGAGCTAGCAAAAGCTACCAATGTACATGGAGTTATGATTGATACGAGAATTAAAAGCGGAAAAACTGTTTTTGATAATATTCAATTGAATTATTTAAAAGAGTTTGTATCCATAGCACATAAAAATAGCCTTTTTGCAGCAATTGCAGGTGGTTTAAGAATTGAACATATCCCTACATGTGTTAAGTTAGGATTTGATGTTATAGGTGTTAGAACTGCTGCTTGTAATGGAAATAGACTTGGAAAGATTTCGAAAGATGCAATAAGACTATTGAAAACAGAGATTGAAAATGCCATAAAACTAGAAAATGCTTAAGTAGAGTATAGCCATTAAAAAACAATTAATTTTTCACTAAGCTCTTTCACAATGCTCTGTCTTTTCAACCTAGTAAATTTCTCCTCCTCCATAAATACCAATGCACCTGTTGGACATGCAGCTACACATGCTGGTAACAAATTCTCTGCAGTACGTAATTTACACTGATCACATTTTTCTATAAAACCTTTAGAATTAAGCTCTGGAGCACCAAAGGGACATACTGCTACACATGATGTACATCCAATACATCTAGCATCATCAACTATAACAATTCCATCGACTTTTTTCATAGCTCTTGTTGGACATACTCTAACACATGGTGCTTTCTCACAATGCATGCATTTTAAAGGTATTATGAGATAGTCTGTAACCTCATATACAGAGATATATGATTTTCCATGAATCTCTTCACATGCTATTTCACATGCATGACATCCAATACATTTTGATATGTCTATAAATACTTTCCTGGCCATTGCAACCCCCTCTACAATGGTGATAAATATAAGCTTTTAACAGTTTTATGTTCTAGAATGTCATTTAAGCTTTTACCTCTTTTTGTAGGGCTTATAAGTAAGATATTGTGGAATTCCTTAGTATATAACTCTCTATTCTTTAAAGCTTCTCCAGTTTTTCTATGTACATACTTATTTACAGTCTCAATACCATTGATATCCATAGGCTTGGTTTCTAGCAACCCCATGCTCATAGCTTTTTCAACAAGCTCTTTTCCTTTTTGGGTCATTACCAATAATGTATTCCAATTCTCTTCAGCAGCTATAGACCCTACATTTATATCGGCATATGGCGAGAAAAGCTCTGGACATTGCCTACATGCTGGTCTAAGTACCTTCTCCGCTTTTTTCAATGGATAGTCTAATAGCTTACCATCCTTTGTTGCAAACCATAGCTTGCCTTTCTTAATATTTATTTTCACAACATCTCTAAATGATATGTTAAGCTCCTTTAATATAGATTCTATTCTATCTCTTGAAAAACCATGCATACAGAAGAGTCCAATCTTAACAGCTACAACATCATTATGTTTGAATCTAAGCATAGCAATATTTTCAAGGGCTCTTAATTGACATGGTATACCAACAATAGCTACTCTACCAAAATCAATTCTATCTGTAATTTCATCTAAAACAGAAAGCAAAGGTGAAAATATATATTTTGAGCCGCTAGCTTCTAATATATCCTCTTCATTTCTTGTAACCATAGGTTTTGAATGCCATTCATCATCTCTTTTAATAACAATTGCATAGTCTACAAGACCAGCTCTTAAAGCTGTTATCAACAAAGTTGTAGCTGTACCTCCATCTTGAGCTCTACTTAAAACCTCTGGCAATCTTGATTTTGAATAATAGGCTTCGATATAGCTGTAGCTATCAACACTAAATAAATTCTTTGATATATTT
Organism: uncultured Ignisphaera sp.; assembly: GCA_964447975.1. GTDB lineage: Archaea > Thermoproteota > Thermoprotei_A > Sulfolobales > Ignisphaeraceae > Ignisphaera. The sequence continues at coordinate 56,990 of CAYUUS010000001.1, forward strand.
ATCTGAGGACATATTTGCATACATAGGGTATGACGACACTTTTCACATTTTGCAGAATCTTTAACTATAGGTCTATCAGCATATTTTTCTGAAATATAATCAAGATTCCTTGAACCTACATGTGTTGGGCATATGGCTATACACGCTCCACAAAATGAACAAAAACCTAAATCTATATTTGATAAAACATTTGATGCCTTAGTACTCAAAACCCCTCACTTAATTTTTGCATTTATATAACGAGAAATATAAATTTATACCATTTGAATTCATTTACTAAACTGCTTCTCAATTCATTTTAACTATCATATTAATTACATTATCTAAAAAGCCAACGTTCTTTAGGCATTGCAACATCATTAAAGCCTGATTCTTCACATATATTATATTCTACACCTCTAACAATTGCAAAGGGCGTATTCTCTGTTGATTGCCCCATAACGAGTTCAGCAGCTGCTGCTATTTCATCTACAATAGCAATATTCTTAACTCTAAGTATATAGCCGTCTCTATCACTCTGCCCTCTATAGTCTCTATATGGACAAATACCTGAAAAACCTATTGCAAAGTTAACCTGACCTTCTCTAAATGGTCTACCATATGTATCAGATACAATTATCGCTACATTAATTCCTAACACCTTGTTAATATACTCTCTAATTCTTTTAGCTGAAACGTCAGGATTTACAGGCAATAAAACAACTCTTCCTGTTCCTCCTGTGTTTGATTGATCTATTCCCGCATTTGCACATACTATGCCATGCTTTGTAAGCACAATAATATTGTTTCGTTCAATTTTTAAAACTTCTTTTGATTCTCTTAGAATTAGCTCTACTAGTCTCGGGTCTTTGTTAGTGATATTAGCTATTTCTATAGCTTCTTTAGATGGCTCTACAGAATCTAGAGAAACTACACGATTCTCTGACTTTGCAATAACCTTGCTACTTACAACAATTACATCTCCATTTAATATCTCAATACCATTTGTTTTTGAAGCTATAACTATAACTTCAGCTATATTATCGCCAGGTATTATTTCACGATCTATCCTAAGACCATATATTTCCACTCTTCTCATTATAGATACCTCAGCAATCTGTATAGGAGTATAAAAGCAAAAATTTATAAGTAGCAATGAGTTAAAGTATATGGGAAGAGACTTGAGCCTTAAAATTAGAGAAGTTCTAATCGAGGACACATTTGCCGAAGCTTTTCCAATGTATGCTACAAGAATTATTGTAACAGCAAGGAATCGTAGATGGGCTTTAATAGCTGGAAGAGTTGCAACAGGTTTTGGAACATCTGTTATTGCTAGCCCTGGTGAAACAGGTATTGAATGCCTTTTATCACCTAGATTAACACCAGATAAGAGAATTGGTATAGCCTTGCAATTTTATCATACAGATCCTGCAAACCTTAAAATGATTACAATTGCAAGAGTTGGTCAAACTATACTTACATGCCCTACTACAGCCGCTTTCGATGGTCTTCCATGGGCTAAGAGAAGAATGGGTGTTGGAAGTGCATTAGCTAAATTTGGAGATGGTTTTGAAAAAGAAGATAAGCTATATGGTAGAAAAGTTTGGAGGATTCCTGTTATGGAGGGTGAATTTATAATTGAAGATTCATTTGGAGTAATTAAAGCTGTTGCTGGAGGTAACATTCTTATCCTTGCTAAAAATAGTGAATCAGGTCTTATGGCTGCAGAGAAAGCTGTTAAAGCTATAAAGAAGTATGCAAGAAGGGTCATAACACCTTTTCCAGGCGGTATAGTAAGATCAGGATCAAAGGTAGGCTCTCTTAAATATCCAAAACTTAGAGCAACAACAAATCATCTATATTGTCCAACATTAAAAGATGTTGTAAAAGAATCTAGGTTGCACCAAGAAGTAAATTCAGTATATGAGATTGTTATAAATGGGCTGAGAAAAGATGATGTACTATTTGCAATGGGTGTAGCAATATGGGCAGCTTCAACAGTACCTGGAGTTGTCAAGATTGATGCTGGTAACTATGGAGGTAAACTTGGTCCCTATCATTTATATTTAAAAGAAGCTCTTGAAGTAGTTAAAAACATTGAGTTAAAGATATAGATAATAACATCAGTAAAATTTAAGTATATCTTTAACAAGATAGTTATGTAGGAGAGATCTATGTCTCAATCCGAGGTAACTAAAATAGCAAAGGTTTGTATTCTTAAACTTGGCTGTATAGGCTCAGCACCACTCTTAGAATATCTCCTTGATGAAAGAGCGGATAGAGGAGATATAGAGATTAGAGTCATAAGTACAGGAGCTAAGATGTATGATGAGAAATATGGCTTGGAACTAGCAGAGAAGGGTCTTAAAGAGGATTGTGATATATATATAGTTGTAAGTCCAAATGCTACTACCCCTGGCCCTACAAAAGCTAGGGAAACCCTAAGAGAAAAAGGTAAACATGTTATCGTTGTATCAGATGCTCCTACATCTAAGATTGTGAAAGATCTTGATGCTAAAGGATTTGGATACATAATTGTCTTGGCAGATTCAATGATTGGAGCGAGAAGAGAGTTTTTGGATCCTATAGAGATGGCTCTATTTAATAGCGATTTAATTCGTGTATTATCTGTAACAGGTGTTTATAGGCTTCTTCAACTAGAAATTGACAATGTTATTAACCAAGTTAAGAAGGGTGTTGAAAGTATTCAGCTACCTAAAATTGTAGTTGATAAAGAGACTGTTGTAAAGTATGCTGAGTTTAGAAATCCATATGCAAAGGTTAAGGCTATGGCAGCGTATGAGATGGCTAGACATGTTGCCGATTTAACTATAGAAGGATGTTTTAGAATTAAAGAAGCTGAAAGATATATACCAATAGTTGCTGCTGCTCATGAAATGATGAGATATGCTGCGTTGTTAGCTGATGAAGCTAGAGAAATTGAGAAATATGGAGATACAGTTGTAAGAACGCCTCATAGTGTAAGAGGCGAAGTTCTATATAAAGAAAAGATAATGGAGAAACCAGTTAAGAAGGAGTAAAATAGATGTGATTAAATCAATGAAACCTATCTTCAAGTTAGTAACAGGTCGTACAATAGATCAAGGACGCTCTATGGAATCTGAAGGAAAATTTAGCGATAGCTATAGAAAAGCTGTTGCTATTGCTGAGATGAATCCTAAGGATATCGCTATGCTTGGTATAAAGGATAATGCGAAAATTAGCAGTATATATGGAAGTATAGTAGTAGGTGTAAAGCCTAACAACGACCTTCCTCTAGGAACAGTCTTTATTCCAATGGGTCCCTGGGCAAATATATTAACATCTCCATTAACTGAAGGAACTGGTATGCCAACTTTAAAAAATGTCGATGTATATGTAGAGCCAACATCTGAAGATATAACACCGCTTAGCGCGATTTTTAGATTCTTTGGTGTTGAAAAGCTTAGCTATAAACCTGTTGAGAGACCTATAGCTTTAGGGGGTAAAAGAGTTGTTGATAGTGTTTCATGTCCATTTTGTGGCGAAGTATGCGACTTCATTGCAGTTGAACTAGATGGGGAAAAGATAACTAGGGTTGTAAATGCATGTCCTATAGGATATGCAAAGTTTATGAACTACTATAAGCACAGAGTTTTAAATCCGATGACTAGACATGAAAATGGAGAGCTTGTTGAAGTTGACTTAGAATATGCATTGGATAAAGCTGCCCATATTTTAGCAAACGCCAAGTATCCGCTTATCTATGGACTTTCAAATACATGTGTAGAAGCTACAGAGCTTGCTGTAGAGCTTGCTGAAATAGTTAGAGGAGTTGTTGATAACACCACTACGTTATGTCATGGTCCTACAGTACAGGCTGTGCAAGAGGTAGGTACGGTTAGACTTACACTTGGTATGGCTATGAATATAGCAGATACTATTGTGTTTTGGGGCTGCAATCCAATGAATGCTCATATTAACCATATAAGACGTGTAATTCTTCCCGAAGGGAAGTTTGTTAAAGGACGTAAAGATAGAAGAATTATTGTTATAGATGTAAGAAAAACTGATACAGCTAAACTGGCTGATATGTTTATACAGATAGAGCCTGGTAAAGACTATGAATTGTTTACAGCACTTAGAATGGCTTTAAGAGATTATGAGATAGAAGCAGAAGTTGTAGCTGGTGTACCTAGGGAGAAGATATATGAACTTATAGAAGTTATGAAAACAGCTAAATTTGGTGTTATATTCTTTGGTATGGGATTGACGCAAGGAGGTGCAAAGTATAAGAATTTAGAAGAGGTTATAAAGCTTGTACAAGAGCTTAATGAATGGTCTAAATGGACTCTTCTACCAATGAGAGGACACTATAATGTAACAGGCTCTAACCATGCAATGCTATGGTTAACAGGCTATCCATATGCTGTAGAGTTTTCAAGAGGTTTTCCAAAGATGGTACCAGGTGTTACAACAACAATAGACCTTCTTATTAATGGCGATGTAGATGCAGCTTTAATAATAGCTAGCGACCCTGTGGCACATTTCCCACAAAAGGCTGTTGAGAATCTAATGAAGATACCGAAAATTGTTATAGATCCGTTCTGGTCATTAACTGCAAGTACAGCTGATATTCTTATACCATCTGGTGTCACAGGTATTGAATGCAATGGAACTGTCTATAGGTTAGATGATGTTCCACTTAAGGTTAAGAAGCTTGTAGAGCCTCCTAGTGGCGTTCTTTGCGATACTGATATTCTTTCCAAGCTCATTGAGAAAGTTAAGAAGATAAAGGGGTTAATTTGAAATGAGCAACATTATTATAAAGAATGGCTTTGTCATAGATCCTCTCAATAATATTAGAGGAGAAGTGATGGATATTGGTATCAAAAATGGTAAGATAGTTGATCCATCTGAGATAAGAGATGTAGAGGCCACAGTTATTGATGCTAGTGGAAAATTGGTTTTAGCTGGTGCTATAGATATACATTCCCATATAGCAGGTCCTAAGGTAAATACAGGAAGGTTGATGAGGCCTGAAGACCACTATCTAACTAATATTCCTAGCAAGTTGCCATTTAGAAGAGCTATGACGGGTAAGACAGTGCCAAATGTTTTTGCTATAGGCTATAAATATGCATTAATGGGCTACACACTTGTTGCTGAACCAGCATGTGCCCCTCTGAAAATTAGACATGCCCATGAAGAACTCAACGCAATACCTATGATTGATAAGATGGTCTTTGTATTGGTTGACTCCAACTGGCTTGCCCTGGATCTCATGGCTGAAAATAGAAAGGAATTGTTAAAGGTGTATCTAGCATGGCTTTTATATTCAACAAAGGCATATGCTTTAAAACTTGTTGATCCTGGAAGCGACGCTGCTTGGATGGTTGGAAAACCAAGTCTAGATCTAGACGACCAGATACCAGGCTATAATCTAACACCTAGAGATGTTATACGGTTTATTGGTGAAGCAAATGAATCGTTAAATCTTCCACATACAATACATGTACACTGTAACAGACTAGGTTTCCCAGGAAACTACATAACGACACTAAACACTATGAAGCTTGGTAAGGACTTTGCATTAAGAAATAGAAACAGCATTCATATAACACATGTTCAGTTTACAGGATATGGAGGGGATTCATGGTCAACATTAGAAAGCGGTGGTGAAGCTATAGCCAATGAACTTAATACAAATCCCTACACCACCTTAGATTTGGGGCAGGTAACATTTGGTGAGGCAACAACCATGACTGCTGATGCTCCATTTGAATTTATATTGTATCATTTAACTCGGTGGAAATGGGCAAATGCAGATGTTGAAAACGAAACCGCTTCAGGAATTGTTCCCTATAGATATCGCAAGAAAAGCTATGTAAACACTATTCAGTGGGCTATAGGGCTTGAGGTTTTACTATTGTCTAGAGATCCATGGAGAACCCTTATAACAACAGACCATCCAAATGCTGGTGTATTTACAGATTATCCAAAGATCTTTGCATGGGTTATGAGTAAAAAATATAGAGAGGAGACATTTAGAGAAGTAAACCAAAGAGCTTTAAGAAAATGTTCTCTCCCATCTATAGATAGAGAGATAACACTATATGAACTAGCAGTAATAACTAGAGCAGCACCTGCTAAGTTTTTAGGTCTAGAGAAGAGAAAGGGTCATCTAGGGATAGGTGCTGACGCAGATATCGCTATATATGATATTGATCCAAGGGCTACGGATCTTAGTAAAGATTATGAGAAAATATTAAAAACATTTCATAGAGCTTGGTGCGTTATTAAAGATGGAGAAATTGTGGTTAAAGATGGTGAGATTGTTAGGACAATCTATGGTAAGACTTATTCTGTTGATCCATATACATCTCTTCCAGAGGATCTACGTAAAGAGCTTGAGAAGTATCTTAGAAGTGAATTTAGACGTTATTATACAGTTTCATTAGAGAATTTCATAATTAGAGACTATGAGATTAAGAAGCTAGAAGAGCTTAAGGTTAACCCCATGCTTTAGGTGTATTACAATGTCACCGAATCGAGTTTCGATATATATTAAGCTAAAAACTAGACCTACTGTACCGATAGATTTAAGAGCACTTAGACCAGATAGAGTAGCTGGGTTAGGGATTAACAATATTAAAAATGTTAAGGTATTAGAAGGAGGTAGAGAGATATTCTTAGAAGAGTTATTTGATATTGAAGCCCCCTCCACTTTTCCACAAAACTCTGAAAACATAGAAATTGTAGTAGCTGGTAATGGCACTGAGAAAATTAGATTTCTTGGCTATAAAATGAATGGTGGAAAAATTATAGTCGAGGGTGATATTGGTCACTTAGCAGGCTACAAAATGGTTAAAGGTAGTATAGTAATTAAGGGTTCAGCTGGAAATTGGCTTGGAGCTAAAATGAAAGGTGGATCTATAGAGGTGTTTGGCGATGTTGGTAACTTTGTGGGGGCTAAGCTTCTTGGCGAGAAGCCTGGAAAGGGTATGAAAGATGGTACAATAATAATTCATGGTAATGCTGGTTCATATATTGGGTTAGGTATGAAGGGAGGTACAATAATAATAGAGAAGAATGCTGGCAATATGGTTGGAGGCTATATGGTTGGAGGTCTAATTCTTGTCCAAGGTAGCTGCGGTGATTTTATTGGGGCTAGGATGTCTGGCGGTAGAATAATTGCATGCAATAAGATTGGAGGTATTTTACCAAGTTTCTACATAGATTCTATAGTGGGTGAAATTAGAGCTAGAGGAAGAGTATTTAAGAAGCCTTTTGCTTTATTTATTGGAGATGTACTTTCATCTGGTAGAGGAACATTGGCTATAGCCCTTGAAGAAAATAAAGCCATTTTACAGCCATTTTTAAAACTTGTTGAAGAGGTGAGAATACCTTGAAGCCTATGAATAAACTTGCTGTTGATATAATTAAGAAAAGTATTGATATGTCTAAAGAGCTTAAAATAGATGTATTGAATATAGGAGGTGCTACAGTTATTGATGCAGGTGTCAATGTTTTTGGAGGTGCTGACGCAGGTGTTATGGTTTCTAAGGTATGTCTTGGAGGACTCGCTTCAGTAGCTTTAACATCTATATATATTGATAACATAGCATTGCCTGCAGTTGTTGTTTCATCAGACCATCCAATTGAAGCTTGCATAGCTTCTCAATTAGCTGGCTGGAGAATTAAAGTAGGGGAGTTTTTTGCAAATGGAAGTGGCCCTGCAAGGGTTTTAGCAAAAAAGCCTAGGAAGCTATTCGAAAGTATAGGATATGCTGAAGATTCTGATGAAGCAGCATTGGTTTTAGAAGCAAGTAGACTACCTACAGAAGATGTTATAAGGTATATCAGTGAAGAAACTAAGGTAGATCCGAAGAATCTCTATATAGTGGTTGTAGCTCCAAATAGCATAGCTGGCAGTATTCAAGTTAGTGCAAGAATTGTCGAGACAGGGATATTTAAATTTAATACAATAGGATTCAACATAAAAAGCATTGTATATGGTTTTGGAGCATGTCCTGTAGCCCCGGTTCACCCAGATCCTCTAATAATGATGGGTAGATCAAATGACATGCTACTCTATGGAGGGTCAACTTATTACATAGTTAATTACCCTGATGATGCAAAGCTTAAAGAATATATTGAAAAGACCCCCAGTTCTTCATCTAAAGACTATGGCAAATCATTTGTAGAACTTGTAAAGCAATTTGGTGAGGAAATTCTATATAAAGTTGATCCCAATGTTTTTGCACCTGCTATGGTTATTGTAAATAATATTGCTACTGGTACCATATTTAAAGCAGGGCGTTTAAATATAGATGTAGTTAAGACCTCTATAGGCTTAACTTAAACTATTTTTTCACCTTATCAATAACATATTTTACGATTTCTAATGCTATATCTATTTTAGTAGTGCTTTGCAGACCACTCCATCCAGGTTGACTGTTAATCTCTAATACATATGGCTTTCCATTAGCTACAGCTATATCTACTCCAGCTATATCACATTCAACTATTTTAGCAGATCTTATTGCAATATCCTCTATTTGCGGGTTAAGTTTCTCTATACCTATAGGCTGTGCACCCTGTGCAACATTTGTTTTCCACATACCTCTTGGAGCTACCCTATACATAGAAGCAACAACTTTATCTCCTATAACTAAAGCCCTTATATCTATACCACCATGTTGTAAAAACCTTTGCAGATATAGCACATGTCTTGTAAATGCCATTGCATGAAGCACCTCCCATACAACATCTCTATCTCTTAATGTTATCTTTGTGGATCCATGGCCTCTAGATCCAAATACTGGTTTAATAACAATATTTTCACTACCTAGTTTCTTTAGGTATTCATAGGCTAACGAAGCATTTTCCGTTACTATAGTTTCAGGTACTGGTATTCCATGCATTTGTAGAAGATACAGTACTCTAAACTTATCTACACACCTCTCTATAGCTTGAGGTCTATTTACTATTACTACTCCATAATCTTGTAATGCATATAGTATATCCATTCTAAATATTGCCCACTCAAGACTACATCTACCAATAGGTCTTACAATAATAGCATTAACATCTTTAACTATATCTACACCATTTACAAATACCTTAAGCATTCCATTACCAATATATGCAACCATATCTCTGAACTTAAATGGAAAAGCTCTATGTCCTAAGCTTTCAACGGCTTTTATAAGTCTTGAAGAGGCCCATCCATTAGGATTCCTGGTTAAAATACCTATTAACATATTCATCACTATAAAAGTTGGTTATCAAACCACTTAAAGCCGGGTTTTCTATGTTACCTATAAAAGTTTAAAAACTAAATCTTTAACCGCTATAGAGTGGTGATGGTATTGAGTGAAATTATTGCTGAAATAGAGAGAGAGGCTCAGAAAATAATAGAGGATGCTGAAAAAAAGGCTCAGAAAATAATAGAGGATGCTAAGAAAAAAGCAAGTGAGATTCTATCTGATGAGAGTTACCGCACTGAGCTTGAAAAATGGAGAAAAGAATATGAAGAAAAAATCTCAAGAGAAGTCAATGAGATTTTAGCTAAGGCTAAAGCAGAATCTGAACTTTTATGGAAAAAAGCGCAAAGCAAAATAAATGATGTGGCTAAGATCCTTGCTGCTATGGTAGCTGATATCGAGATTGAATAGAGCAAGGTATTAACCCATGACTAACCTTAGATATCTATTGCTTAGCGATCCAGATATAGCTTATAAAGTATATGTAATTACATCTACCGATTATGTAAGTAGAGTTATGGAAGATTTATTTAAATTAGGGATTTTTGAGCCAGTAACCCAGGAAGTTAAAGAGAGGGAGCTTGAAGAAATTAAAGAATATGTAAAGCTTATTGAACAAGCTAAGAAGGTATATGATGACATTACATCATATATTAAACAACCCATAACTATCGAAATTTCTGAGGTTCCGATGGATATTAGAGGAAGTATTGAAGATATATACAGAAAACTTTTTGCTGATTTATCAGCAATAAAAATAATTGAGGATGAAATTTCAAAGAAGAATAGAAAACTTGAAATAAATACATTACTTAAACAATTAATTGAAAAAATCTTAGAAAAATATCCAAATGCTGATATATCAATACTTCAATATAGAGGTTCTCTATATACCATAGAAACATTTATAGCATCTAAGCAATCAGTAAATCTTTTAAAAACTAAGGCGCTATCAATAATAACAGAAAGTGAAAGTGAGAAATATAGTGTGATAACAGCATTATTTTTAAATAGAGATTATGAAGAAATGATTAAAACATTGCCTTCAGATATAGAAACAGTTAACATTATAGAGAAATATGGCCATAAAAAACTAGTAGAAGTTCTAAATGACATAGCAGTTGAGATAGAAGATCTAAAAAAATACATAACAGCCTCTATTAATAAAATAGATGAAATTCTAAAAAAGAATATTAGTGATATAGCACTTCTTAAGATACTTTTAGATGTAGAATACAAAAAGATTGAAATATGGAAAACAGCTTTAAGTTCAAGATACCTAACAACAGTAGTTGGATGGATACCAAAATCAAAAGTAGAGCTTGTAAACAAAAACCTAAAACATCTACCAGTCTATATCATGTATGAGGAAGATCCAAACCCACCTGTAGACTTTAACAATCTTAAACCTTTTAAACCATTCGAACTTATTACTGAGATGTATGGAGTGCCATCGCCAAATGAATGGGATCCAACACCATTTCTAACATATTCTTTTATATTCTTCTTCTCATTAATGTTCGCCGACATAGGTTATGGTATAGGCATAGCCTTAGCAGCAAAATATATTCTTCCAAAATTTGTAGATAATCCAAAGAGCCTGGGTTTTAGAAGACTGCAACAAGTTCTCTATGCATCGTCAGCTGCATGTATAGTTCTAGGAATTTTATCACAGAGTTTCCTAGGCTCTTTACTAGGCTACTATCTACCTATACCTCGGCTTCTAAACTACTTAGATCTAATGTCAATGATGGGACTAAGTATAACAATAGGTTATATTTTTATAACCATAGCACATATACTAACTGCTACAAAATACTATAAGTTAAGAGATAAAGGCGGGGCTCTTTCAGAAATAGGTATAACGATCCTCTTAATTTCTGGTGCACAGTATCTAAGGACATATCTATATAGCTATTTCAAAGTGTATATCCCTATAATACCTGTAATTTATGAATACAGTTTATGGATATGCTTGATAGCTATAGCTATTATAATTACAGGTAAAATTATTTCATTACGTGGACTTGGTGCCTTGCTATGGCTATTTGATGTTGTGGGAATAATTGGGGATATATTTTCATTTATAAGAATTGCTGGTATAGGTATGGGCTCCGCTATGTTAGCAGAGATATTCAATGGGTTCATAATAGGTGCTTTTGCAACAGGCTCTGAGATAAGTATCATTATTGGAGTAGTAGCTGGTGTTTTAATGGCCTTTATACTCCATGTATTTAACTTAGCTGTCTCTGCTATAGGTCCATTTGTACATTCATTAAGGCTATGTCTTTTCGAAATATCATCAAAATTCCTTGAAGGTGCAGGTAGAAGAATACAACCAGTAAAAATAATGATAGGCTCTACGGTTCTTGGACCAACGAAACTGTAAATAAACCACAGTAATAAGTATAACAATAATAAATTTTTTATTCATATAGACTTTTAAACCTAATCCATTCCAAAGCTTTTAATGGAAAACAATTTTGTATAGTGATGGTTATATGGATATAGGTCTAGCTATGTATGCATTACCTGCTATAGCTGAGGGCTTAGCCGCTATAGGTTCAACATTGGGTATTCAAAAAGTTGCCTCCATAGGCACAGCGGTAATATCTGAGGATCCTATTCAACGAGGTAAAGTGTTAGCATTATCGTTTTTACCAGCTACTCAAACCATGGTATATGGTTTTATATATATGTTTATGGCTTATAGCGTGTATTTACCAGCTATATTAGATAAATACAAAGGACTTGGTGCAATACCACTAAATATAGGTTTTGCAATTATTGGTGTCTCTCTGTTTGTCGGTTTAGCAGAAGCGTTTAGTGCCTATACTCAAGGAAGAGTATGTGCTGATACAGCAGCTCAGTTAATTAAGACAAAAGGAGCGATATTTGGAATGGGTATAGTTTTAGCTGCTTATGAAGAGCTTTTCGGGATACTTGGTATGATCTTTGGAATATTAATGCTTGGTATTATATCTGCTTGGTGAATCTATGGAATCTTTAGAAAATCTTAAGAAGACCGTTTTAGAGAGAGCTTTTAAGGATGCGGAAAACAGAATAGGTAGAGCAGAGGAAGAAGCTAGAAGGATTATTGAGGAAGCAATAAAGTTAAAGAAGAATAGAATAGAGGATGAAAAAAGAAGAATAGAAGGAGAGTTAAACTATGATGCTAAAATTGCTGAGGCAAGACTTAATGCAAGGCTTATTATACATAATATAAAAGATAAAATTGTGAAAGAAATTGAAAAGAATGTTACTGATCTTTTAACAAGTTTAGATAAAGAAAAAAGAACTAAATCAATATTTAAACTGCTTGATGAAACTCTTCAATATATTTTTCATAACTATGGCAATGTCGATCAAATAACAGTTAAAGTATCAGAAAAAGATTTTGATTTAAGTAAGCAGCTAAAAGACTATATTAAAAATAAATACAATATTAACACGATTTATGTAGAGCCTGCAAAAATTCTTGGTGGTGTAATTGTCGAGATCGCCAATGGTTTTATATCTATAGATAATAGCTATGATTCTAGGCTTTTAATTATTTTGAAAAACAAGTTGCCAAGTCTTGTTAAGGAGATTTTCCAATGAGATTGTCGCGTGATGCGGCATTAGGAACTATAATTATATATTTAAATAAGCCTCCTAGACTAGATGATATAGTTAGTAGTATTGTAAAAGGTATATCTATAGAATATAACCAGTTTCTAATAGATAAAAATGCTAGGATGAGTTTTTTAAAGCTTCTTACTGCTAAAAATCTTGATGAATTAGATAGATATATTTTCGAGGTATATAAGGAAGAATTTGAATATATAAAGAATGTGTTACCAGAGGAATATGTTGATTACTTTAATATATTCCTTGAGATTTTCGACCTTGAAAAGCTTTTAGCTGGTTCTTCTACCTCTTTGAAATCTTCACAAATTTTCTATACAGATATACATAATGTTTCAAGCTATAAGCAATGCTATAAAGATTCATCATATAGATGCTTCATAGATGTATATATAGATAGAGTTAAATCGTCTTTAGATAAAATATATAGGGCATATCTTGAAACATATTCTAATGCAGTTAATGCCATAGCTATTTTTACATCAATAAGATACTTTATGTATTTAAAGAACTCACAGATTTTAGCTCTTGTAGAGTATAGATATGAAGAATTTGTTAAATATATTAGCCAACAACTAAAAACTCTTAACCCATTAATTATATATAAAATCTATAGTGCTCTACAAGATATTGAAAAATATATAGAAAACAACATAGATCTTGTTTGGATTTATGAAATAATATATATCTATGATATTATTAAAAACCTCCTTTATTACTCATATCAATTAATTGATCAACTTACACTATATTTAATAAATAGATATTATGAACAAAAAGCTATGCGATATATACATCCATTAAATAGTTTAGTAAGAAATAGATATAAAATTTAGGTGGGTTGCTTGTCTCTCTATGAAAAAAGCAAAGTTATAGCTATTGTTAAGAAGGAACTCGTCCCATTGATGAAGATTATAGGTATAGATACAATATTTGTTGCTGAGAATCGTAATGATGTTTTAAATGTTTTAGAGAAAGTTGTTAGAGATAGAGATGTAGGTGTTGTTGTTATACAGAGAAGTCTTGCTAAAGATGTTAATTTATTAGAATTTCAAAGCATAGGGCTTTACCCATCTATTATCACCATACCTGATGCATCTGAAGATCTTTCTGAATCTCCTAGATCTTTCTATAGAGATTTAATTCGTAGATTTATTGGATATGAGGTGTATTTAGAATAGTGAATATATTTAAAGGTGAGGTATTATCCATAGGGTATTTAAGGATATAAGCTTATATATTATAATTAACGGGTTTAATTTTAGGTGATGTTAATGAGTGGTACTGGTCATATATATAGGATTGCTGGTCCTTTAATAGTAGCTGAGGGTCTTAGTGGTGTTATGATGTATGAGGTTGTGTATGTTGGTGAAGAGGGTCTTATAGGTGAGGTTATTGCTATTCGTGGTGATAAAATCTATATCCAGGTCTATGAGGAAACTACAGGCCTTACTGTAGGTGAGAAAGTTGTTGCTTCTGGAAGACCTTTATCAGCAGAGCTTGGACCTGGTTTAATAGGATCTATATACGATGGTCTTCAAAGACCTGAAAAAGAGATTGGCGTTTTAACTAAGAGTATCTTTATTAGAAGAGGGGTTAGGTTAAATGCCTTAAATAGAGATGTCAAGTGGTATTTCAAAAAAGAAGATAGGGTTAATATAGGAGATGTTATAGGCCCTGGAGATGTTGTGGGCTATGTCCAAGAAACGCCACTTGTTCTACACAAGATTATGGTTCCGCATGGTATCCATGGTAGAGTTAAATGGATTGCAAATGATGGCGAATATAGTGTTGAAGAACCTATAGCTACTGTAGAACACAATGGAAATAAACATGATGTTAAACTTTATCAGATTTGGCCTATTAGAAGACCTAGACCATATAAAGAAAAGCTAAATCCTGTTGAACCATTAATAACTGGTATAAGGGTTATAGACCATGTTTTTCCCATAGCTAAAGGTGGTAAAGCTGCTGTTCCTGGAGGCTTTGGCACAGGAAAAACAGTGTTGCTTCAAGAGCTAACAAAGTGGAGCCATGCTGATATAGCTATATTTGTTGGATGTGGTGAAAGAGGAAATGAGATGTCTGATGCCTTAACAAGCTTTTTAAAGCTTATGGACACCAGAAGAGGTAGGCCTATGATGGAGAGATCTGTTTTCATAGCAAATACGAGCAATATGCCTGTTGCTGCTAGAGAAACAAGTGTGTTTCTTGGTGCTACTATTGGTGAATATTTTAGGGATATGGGCTATGATGTTATAATGGTTGCAGATTCTACAAGTAGATGGGCAGAGGCTATGAGGGAGATAAGTGGCAGAATGGAGGAAATGCCTGGTGAAGAAGGATTTCCAGCATATTTAACTAGCAGATTAGCAGAGTTTTATGAAAGAGCTGGTAGGGTTTTAGCTATCGGTAATCCAGAGCGTTTTGGTAGCTTAACTATACTTGGCGCGGTTTCACCACCTGGTGGTGATTTTAGCGAGCCTGTTGTTAGAAGCACTGTTAGATATATTCAAAGCTTCTATGCTTTAGATTATGGTCTGGCTACAAGAAGACATTTCCCTGCTATTAACTGGCTTCAAAGCTATAGCCTATATATAGACTTCGTTAAGCTGTATTGGGATAAAATCTCGGGAGGTAGATGGAGTAGAAATAGAGAGGTTATGCTTAAAATTCTACAAAGAGAAGCAGAGTTAAGCGATATAGTTAGGTTAGTGGGTCCCGAAGCTCTGCCTGAAGAGGATAAGCTATTACTTGAAATGGCTAGAATTATAAGAGAAGACTTTCTACAGCAAAGTGCTCTTAATCCAATTGATGCATATTCACCACCAGAAAAAGGTGTTATAATGATGGAGGCTATCATGGAGTTCTATAGGCTGGCTCAAGAAGCCTTATCAAAAGGTGTTGCTGTAGCTAGGATAAGGGAATTGAAGAGTAGATATATGCTATCTAGAATGAAGTTCTATACACTTGACGATTTAAAAAATAGATTTATACCTGAGCTTTTAGATACTATGAGAAAAGAATTCTCAGCTTTATTAGGTGGTTAAAAATGGATAGCTCTATAATTGCTATTACTAAACAGAGTAGACAAATTACAGGTGTTAGAGGATCTCTAGTTTTTGTAAAAGCCTTAGGTGGTATCAGATATGGTGAATTAGTTGAAATTGATGTTGATGGCGACTATAGACTTGGTCAAGTAGTTGATGTGAGTAGAGATGTGGCAATAATACAGATATTTGGAACATCACTAGGTGTAACACCAGGTAAAACAACTGTTAAGTTTCGCAGTGAAACATTATCAATACCTGTTTCAACTGATATGCTTGGAAGAATATTTGATGGATTGGCAAGACCAATAGATGGAGGACCCCCCATCGTACCTGAAGATTACCTAGATATACATGGCGAGCCGCTAAATCCTGCTTTAAGAATACCTCCTTCAGAGCCTATAGAAACAGGTATATCTGTTATTGATGGACTATTAACACTGGTTAGAGGCCAAAAACTCCCCATATTTAGTGGCTCTGGATTACCACATAATAGAATAGCTATGCAAATAGTAAGACAGGCAGCAGTTAGAGGTACAGGCGAGAAATTCGCTGTTGTATTTGGAGCTATTGGTGTAACCCATGAAGAGGCTATGTATTTTCTAAATGAGTTGAGATCTATGGGAGCATTAGATAGAACTATAGCATTTCTAGCACCAGCATCAGCTTCAACTGTTGAGAAGCTGGCTTTGCCAAGAGTTGCTCTAACAGCTGCGGAGTTTCTTGCATGGAGATATGGAATGCATATGTTAACAATATTAACAGATATGACAAACTACTGTGAAGCCTTAAAAGAGATTTCTGCAGCTAGAGAAGAGGTGCCTGGCAGAAGAGGCTATCCAGGTTACATGTATACAGATCTAGCAACAATGTATGAAAGAGCCGGTAGGGTTGTAAATGAGAAAGGAAGCATGACCATTATGCCTATTTTAACCATGCCTGATGACGATATTACTCATCCTATACCAGATTTAACAGGCTATATTACAGAGGGACAAATAGTTTTGTCAAGGGATATGTGGAGAAAAGGTGTATATCCACCTGTAGATGTGTTTCTATCTCTTTCAAGACTTATGAAAGAAGGTATAGGTGCTGGTAAAACAAGGGAAGATCATAGAGAGGTATTTGCACAGCTTATAGCTGCATATGCAGAGGGCCAGTATCTAAGAGAGTTAATAACAATAGTAGGTACAGAGTCTCTTACCACAAGAGATAAAAAATATCTTGACTTTGCAGATAAATTTGAAGTTAAATTTATCAGCCAAAGAGAATATGAAAGAAGATCCTTTGAAGAAACCCTAGATATTGCTTGGGATCTACTATCAATTCTACCTGAAGAAGAGCTAAGACAGATAAGTTCTGAAACTATGAAAAAATACCACCCCATTTATAGAAAGCAGGCATCAAAAACATGAGTAGCGAAATTATAAGATTACCAAGACCAACAAAAATAGAGTTAATTAGACTTAGAAGAAGGTTATCAATAGCTAGAAGACTCCATAGAATTCTAAGAGATAGACTTACATTCCTTTTACAAGAATTCTATGTAGTTCTTAAAAAAGCATATGACACGAGATCTAAGTTGAACAGATTATTATCTGAGACATATTACTATTACTATATAGCTGTCTCTATACATGGTCTAGAACACCTAAATATAACGTCATCGACAACAGCAAAAGGTATATATATCATAACAGGAACTAGAAATGTTATGGGAGTTCCTGCACCGATGATAGAGCTTACAACTATTCCTATGAACTCAGCTATTCTGCCTATAGAAGTTAGCATAATACAAAATAAGCGGAAAGAGATTTTAGAAACGCTTATAAGGTTAGCAGAATATGAAAAGGAGTTGATAAATCTAGGAAGAGAAATTTCGAGAATAAGAAGAATTGTTACGATGCTTGAAAAAGTTTTAATACCAAGAATATTGAAGACTATAATGTATCTAACAATGAAATTTGATGAAATGGAAAGAGAAGAAAAGGTAAGATCTCTAAAGATTAAAGTACTTTTAGCACAAAGAACAGTATAGATGTTACTTACTATAATTTTAATTATAGAGTAGCAATTTATTTTATAATTTAAAACCATTGTGGAATTTCATTAATTTCAGAATATAAATCACTATACTTTGGCTTATTTATATCTTCTGAATAGAACAATAATCTATGTATTTTCATAAATGTTTTCTCTATTCCTTTGATTATACTTACCATCTCTTCTATTGTCTCATTATAATTATTTAAAACCTTAGCTATTATTATAATGCCTAGATTACTAGATCTAAATTTCTTTACCAATGGTCTAAGATCATCATTTTCTATTGCATTTTTAGCTAGTTCTAAAACCTTTTCATTTTTAGTAATAGCTATACATATTCTATATCCTGAAAGACATCTTATGTAAAACCTATATAGAAAGGCTATACTAGGATCAAATTTGCTTGATACTATACTACTTTCTAAATAGCTACCGCTTTTACAAATAAATTTTATATCTAAATATTTAACAGATAGTAAACTACATGTATCTATGTTATCAGTATCTATGTATATCAACTTCTTGAATAGAGATTCATATTCAAAGATCTGAATATACCTCATTTCTATATCAATTCACCTCTTGTATTATCTTTAAGCTAAAGTGTTATCTATATATCTTATGTAAGATCAACACTAGCTATTATCTTTCTATACTAAACTATAATAGTTATACCAATACTTTACATTAATTATTTAACAAAAGCGATATATAGCAATAAACTGAGATATAAATACAAAGGCGGTTTTATGACATTAGCAAGTAATGTTGTAGGTGTTATTTTAGCTGGTGGAGAGGGCTCTAGATTTAAACCCTATACAGACATTATTCCAAAGCCTATGTTTCCCATAGGATATGATGAAAGACCTATTCTTGAACATATAATCTGTTGGTTAAAGAAATTCAATATATCTAGGTTTACATTTTTAGTTGGCTATAAATGGAAGCAAATAAGAAATTATTTTGGTAATGGATCTAGACATGGTATAAAGATTCAATATAGTATTGATGACGAGATTTATAGAGGAACCGGAGGTGCTCTTTTAAAAGCATTCAAATATGGTTTTATTAATGATGTTGTATTGATTTGGTATGGAGACATAATTGCACCTATAGATGTCAATAACCTGATAAATAAGCATTTCACAGATAATGCAGATGCTGTTATTGTTCTTGCTGATAGATATCAAGTACCAGTTGGTGTTGCATCTATAGATGGCGATAAAATTATGAAACTCGAGGAAAAGCCTTGGCTAAACATATACGTGACAATAGGTATTTTAACTCTTAACATATCAATTCTAAAAAAAGTTGAGGATTCCTTGGGAACATCATTTGATATAATGGGTGATTTGATTCCATGGATGATATCAAATAGTTTTGTTGTGAAGGCTTATCTATATAAAGGAATATGGTATGATATAGGAAGCCTTGAAAGATATAAAAAAATTGATTTTGAATCAATCAAGGAGTTTATGTGTCGATATGAAGACTAAAACAATTTCTATAATGACCTAACAACTATATCTTTAATTATATTCTTATCCATATAAAATGGTGTATTGGTAGTCATGTAATTTAGCCTTCTACCGAATATGCTGAAAAAGCATCAAAAGCTTTACATAGATTTCAAGAGGAGATCGGATTTAGTGAAAAGCTAAGTGACTATGGCTTTACATCAAAAGATGTAGACAAAATTGTTGGATATACCATGAAGAGGGGTTGGGCTTCATAGAACCAAAACTTTTTAAATTACCTTAGCTTTTTAGATTTTATTACCGAGCCATTGTTTAACATTATGATATAGTCTGCTATATCTTTATATATTGATATTGAATGGCTAGCTATTATATTTATTCCATTGTTTTTAGCATTTATTGAGATTATCTCTTTAATTTTATTGAAATATTTTTTTGCTAGATTTGTATGTGGTTCATCTAATACTAGTATTTTTGGCCCATAAATCAGTATAGATATCAGTGCTACTATTTTTTTATAGCCATAGCTTAAGGTATACACTTGTCTACCTAAGATGTTTTTATCCAATTCAAAAAACTTTAGCCATTTATCAACCTCTCTATCTATCTTTCTTAAATCGCCGTTTATCTGTTTAATTGAATATGTTATTTCATCATATACTGTAGGGTTAAATAGCATTAAGTCAGGGTTTTGAAATAAAACACCAAAAATTTTCCTATATTCAATTTTTCCATATATAGAGACTTTATCTAAAAGAACATCGCCTTTAACAGGTTTTAAAAGCCCTGATGAAACTAATAGAAGCGTTGTTTTACCAGATCCATTGGGTCCTGTAATAAGATATGTTCTACCTTCTACGAATCTATAACTTAATTCCTTTAAAGCATACTCATCTGAACCAGGATATCTATAATATACATTATCGAGATACAGCTCCATTAAGTTACCACCAAAACAGCTATAGCTGAGGCAATAGATGTAGCAATGATGAGATAGTCTAGTGGTTTTAATATACTTTTTTCGAAACTATTTAATGATACGGTTCTAGATTTTATGGCTAATGCCATCATTTGCGATATATAGTTTGTATGAATTAGTGTATCACCTATGGCAGATGATATTGCTTTCCAAATATAGCTTCTTTTACTGCTAAGATTTCTAGAAAACCTCATCAACATAATCTCTATCTGTATTTGCGAAATCCTGAATAAAGCTATAGAAAACATAGCTATAGCTCTACCTATAGTCTTTGAGAAAATTGTTACTAGCCTGCCTATCTCTTTTAAGCCAACCAATATAGTGAATACTATTATAGGCGTTGATGCTGAAATAGATACAAAAACTGTTTTGATTATCGATAAAGCTATGTTGTATCTATCTGTGTATAGGAAAATCGATGGCAAACCCAAAAATATTGCTAAAATTATTATAAAAATATACACCTTAAGGATGTTAAGAAGAATTTTCCGTGAACTATTTACTAGTATCTGTAATATACATATGGCTAATATTACAGCTCTAGCTATATCACTATGGCTATATGCAGCTATAACAGTTAAGGCAATAAAGATAAATAGTATTGATAGCGGATTTACATATTTAAATACATAGCGTTTGTTGATACCTTGGGAAAAAATTTCAATAACATCTATCAATTCATGTAATACTCTAAACGCTATATCACTCATCTATTTTTCCTCCAAACAAAAATCTTTGCTATATGCCCAATAAATATTATTATACCTACACCTAGAAACCCTGCTACAATATATCCTAGCCAATCAGGTAAGCCAGGCACTATATAGTCTTTTAATGGGGTCCAATTGATCTCTAGTTCATTTAATTCAAGCTTTTCAGCAACTATATCTAGTGGTTCGTGGTATCCAATTAAGTTAGCTAGATAAACACCAAATATAGGGCTTATAGCAATCAAGATTATTAATAGATATAATTGATTTCTACTCACTCTTTTCGCCTCTTTCAGCTTCTATAATTTTTGGATCTTTAAATCCTACATAGCTTAGAATAGACCCTGTTATAAAGCCTTCAATAACGCCTAAACCTGCATGCCATATGGTCATAACAGGTAAACTTATAGCTATACTATATCCGATTCTCTTAAGAATATATCCAGAAACACCGATTTCTAAACCAGTCATTGCACCAGCTAAAGTAAGGCTAATCCAACCTGCAAATAACCCTGCTATAAACCTTGCTTTGGAATTAGAACCTAGAACCTTTAAAATAACTCTATATATCATATAGCCTATAGATACAGCTATAATTGCCATGTTTAACAGATTTGCTCCAAGGGCTGTTATACCACCATCATGAAAAACTAAACATTGCACTACCAAAACTATAGTCATAGCCAATATCCCTAGCCAAGGACCTAGTAAAATCCCTGCTAAAGCACCACCTACAAGATGCAGACTAGTTCCACCTGGTATTGGCCATGCAATCATCTGAGCAACAAAAATGAAAACCGACAATGTAACAACTCTAGCAAATTTAATTTCATCAATGGCTTTACTTCTTCTAATAGTATATCCAATTAATATTAAAGATATAGCATAAGTAGCTATAGCTGTATATGGATCTAAAAAACCATCAGGTATATGCAATATAGTACACCTAATAATGCATTTAGTGCACAAATTTTTAAGTATTTATGCCACTCATGTATTATATACAAATAGAGTAACAATAATCAGTGAAACTTATATTAAATAGAATCACTAATTTTATAGTAAGAGAGACTATGTTAATTTAATTATTTAAAGCTTTAAATAAATAAAGATAAAAGATGTAACGATCTGGAGATGCATATGGAGGTTTATATTGGCACTTCTGGTTGGCTTTATGATTGGAATGTTGAAGGAACATTGAATTGGTATCTAAAGTTTTCTGGTTTAAATGCAGTTGAGCTTAATGCTTCATTCTATAGATTTCCATATCCTAATCAAGTCATTGGATGGTCTAAACGGATGAAGTTGAAAAGTATTAGATGGTCTGTAAAGGTCTATAGAGGAATCACCCATTTCCAAAAACTAAATGTAAATGCTCTAAATACTTGGAGAAAATTTTATGAGCTCTTTAAACCATTAGATACCTACATAGATTTCTATCTATTTCAAATGCCACCAAACTTTAAGATGAATAACAAAAATATTGAAAAGCTGTATAGATTCGTTAAAACAATAAATCTTGGATCTAGATTTGCTATAGAATTCAGAGATTCTAGCTGGCTTAATAATGAATCTGTTGAAATATGTAAAAAACTTAACATAACACTAGTTTCTATAGATGCCCCTATTGGTAGATGGATTGTGACAAGCAATGAAATAATTTATCTAAGACTCCATGGTAAAGATACATGGTATAGCTATGATTATAGCTATGATGAATTAAATGAAATTGCTGATAATATAATTGAATTAAAACCAAAAATGCTATACATATTCTTTAATAATGACCATTGGATGCTTGAAAACGCTAAAACTATGCTTAAAATTCTTCAGAATAAACATCGTTAGTGCTAATAACTAGTAAATCAATAAAAGATCACCTCTATGATTCATTAAAACTAAATCAGATATAACTTATTCCATTTTATAGTCATATTTACATTATATTTATATAACTTTATAAGACTGTAACTCTTTATATTTTTGGTGATGCCATGATAAACTTATTATTATTGCTGTTCACATTAGCCTTCATTATAATATTTGTAGGTGTGATACTTGTATCTATTTCAGCTTTATATAAATTTAGAAAAAATGAAACAAATAAAAAAGAGGTAGAGGTAGGCGGGGTTATTGTTCTAGGCCCTATACCAATTGCTTTTGGAACCAGTCAAAGAATAGTAAAAAGTCTTCTCATAATATCAATAATATTTTTCATTATTATTATAGTCTTTTTTGTAATGCTTTATAGCAATATGTTTCCTCCAAAAACTTAAATACCTTACCTTAAGATTCTCTTAATCTAGATTTAGCTGTTGCAACAATTGAAAATAAAATAGAAGATAAAAGAACAAAGTCTTCATTTCATTTCTTTAACTGTGATAATCTCTATTAATAACCTTTAGTCCAACTCTCTACCACTAAATAATGCTTTTAACTGATGAAGCCATGATAATTGTATTCTACTATTCTTTTGCTATAAAATCTTTTAAAAGATTTAGTCCAAACTCTTTATCCAATACATTATATAGTTTTGAAAGAGGTAATCCTAACACATTGTAGTAATCACCTATTACAATATCAATGAAAAGACATGCTAATCCTTGGATAGCATATCCACCGGCTTTATCAAAAGGATTCTCTATTTTGATATAGAGTTCTATCTCTTCTTCGGTAAGATTCTTAAACTTTACAATAGTTGTATCAGTAAATTCTATTCTTTTTCCAGACTCTTTATCAAATAGAGTAACACCACCTACAACTATATGAGCTCTTCCACTAAAAGTTTTTAGCATTATTTTTGCTTCTTCGATTGTCTTGGGCTTACCAACAACACCTATTAGTGGATGGAATATAACAGTATCTACACCTATAATTATAGATTTCTGAGGTGCTTTATCAGCTACATTTAATACTTTTCTTTTACTATTTTCCAATACTGTTTTAAATGGATTATCTACATATTTCACCTCTTCAACGTTAGGTGGTATAATTATTGGTTTAACTCCAAGTTTTTTAAGAAGCTCAATTCTTCTTAGGCTATTTGAAGCGAGAACAATATGTTTCAAAACATTCACCACTTGTTAATAAAATTACTAAATATTTATAACTTTAGTTGATATAGCTTTAACAATTTTTTTATAGATGTTAAAGCAGAATTTATTTTTAGTTTAAGGAAAATCATATATGTAGTAGCTAATTATATCTATGTTGAAAAGTATTTTCTTAAAATATATACTGCTGTTAAAGCTGTTAAAGTTGAGATAAATGGTATAATAACTGAAGTAGAGTATATTTTTATATCTATCAAGTTATATAGATATAACATACTTAGTAACGTATTTTCAAGAGATCCTCTCATCATCATTAAAATTCCTATTAATATTGAGCTTTTATTCTTTGTCTTAATATAGATTGGTATGCTACATCCAATTAATTTACCTATGGTAGATGCTACAAACAGCAATACAAGAGTGAGCATATCAATTGATGCAATATTAATAGATAGTGCAATATATATGAATAGAAGTGGTAAAAATATTAGATAGAGAAGTTTACTTATAAAATCAGATAGATCCATAGCAATGGTATCTGTTCTAAGTAGAATATCCCCCCTCAACATCATCATATTTAATATAAACCCGGTTGCATATGCTATTAGCAATTCATTTATATTCATCTTTATTGTGAAGGCTATTGAAAGTCCTAGAATAACCATTATTAAAGCCTGCATAGATTCTTTCTGAAAAAGCTTGTAGGATTTTCTAGAATGATGTTTAAATAGAAACAAACCTAAGCTAAAAACTATAGCTAAGATGGATAAGTGCAAATAACTAAAATAAATACTCCAATTAAGATTTAAAAACAATGACGAAATAATAACAACAGCAATAACTGCAATTATATCATCAACAACACTAGCTGTTATAGCAACATCATATACAAAGAGATTATTGATAGTCAATGCTGTTGATGAGACAACCTCAGAAGCTGTATTTGAAAGTATTATAGCTATTAATACAGACTCATATACACCGTTACCAGTAATATATAGAACAAAAAAACATAGAAAAAATGTGGTTATAACACCAGATACCCCAGCTATAACACTTAGATAAGCCTTTCTTAAAATTGCGCTATAATTTGTTGAAAGCCCTATATAAAACATAAGAAAAATTGATGCAATTCTGGAAAACAATTCTAATCCAGGGCAACTTTCTATTAAGCCAAATACATAAGGACCTATAACAATGCCTGCAACAAACCATGAAATAATTGAAGGAATCTTAACCCTGCCTAATAGAAATTCAAATAATTTAGCAAAGGCCAGCCCTAAAAATATTACATAAAGCATGGAGCTATCCATATCCCCACCATTATATAAATAGTTATTTTATTTAATATTAGTTAATGTTAGACTTAGATTATATTTTAGGATAATAAAAAGTTCTTAGCATTATTAAGTATATAATAGTCCATTGAAACATCCTCACCAAGAACATTAAATATCTACTAAGAATGCAATGCTTGTCTAACATTGGAGTATATCCCCTAATCTCCTGCAAAATCTCTACATCCGACTCGGTATGAAGAGAATGTAATGTATACTCTCATTATAAAGAAAATTCGTTAACCCTTTTAGAATCCTTTTCCCTACGTGACGAACTCCAAGATATACTTCTTTATGAAGATTCTAAAATTGGCATATACTATATCAAGGTTTCTCTTAGCTTGTCTAATCCACTCTCCAGACCTAGAAACCGTAAAATGTTATCTAAGTCAGGATTCGATAAACATAAATAATTAATATTCTTATCATCTAACAAATACCACTAAAATTATCAGCATCTAAAAGCTGTAATTTGCATTAATCTTAGTAGAGAGAGGTATATGGATTGGTAAAGGATAAAAATTCCTGTAAATTGAAGCTTGGTACTATAAAATAAGTTTCATAAATATGGTTAAGCAACGATGTTGTTTTAAGGATAGAGAAAAGCACTATCTCTAAAAGTAATAGGAAAAGTATATGCTATGATATTTCTCTCCATAAAATTTTTAAAGAATCTGCATATCTATAGACTTCTTCAAGTTCTTGCGAAGTGGGTTTTCTTGAAATATCTTTGTATTCATATGCTTTGTATTCTGGTCTATACTGATCCATTATATTCACAACAACACGTTCCTTTGGAATATTATCTGAGATCCATTTTAATACTGGTTTAGAGCAACACTCTATGTGGTTAGGTAAAACAAGGTGTCTTACTATCATATCACCCCATTCTATAGCTATCTTAAGATTTCTTGTAATAATCTCCATATATCTAGAAACTTTTGATAGTCTTAATGCACATTCATTGTTACCATATTTAAAGTCTGGTAGCCATATATCTATGACATGGCTAAGCAGTTTCATAGCTTCTTCACTCATATAGAAATTGCTGTTCCATAGCTGAGGTATATTTACATCGAGGTGCTTTAAACTAGCTAAAATATTATGTAGATTTGGTGTAGGTTCGCCACCGACATGGTTTATATTTCTTGCATTATTTGCTTTCAGCTCTTTCTGTATTATTGAAAGAATCCGTGGATCGACTTCAGCTCCGTTATATGGATTCTCTTGAGATATATCCCAGTTTTGACAAAATACACATCTAAAGTTGCAACTTCCATAGAATATAGTACCACTTGGCACCAAAGGAGCCTCTTCACCTATATGTAGAAACCAGCTATGAACATACGAAGCTGTATTGAGTCTACATACCCCTTTATTTGTAGATGTCCTATCAACTCTACATTTCCATTCACAAAATCTACAACTCTTTACAATTTTCATTGCAATTTCTATGTCTAGATCTAAAAGACTTGTATTTTCTTCACCATACAGCTTTTTAAACTCATTAAACTTTATCCCACTTCTTTTAACCTCATTCCATAAACTATTGAAATCTTTTGTTAATTGGTCATGCATATCCCACAAAACATCAAGATCTTCAGTAAATTTAAAATCTCTTGGAAGAGGTATGGCTTTAGCTATATGAAATTTTGCAGGATAATCATTAATAAATACAGAGTAATACCAGCTAAGCACCTTTTTAAATGTTTCATTATGTAAAGCTGCAACAGCATCTGGCCTTACTATAGCCCAATAACTACTCCTAAACAATAATATCACCCAATTTATTATATCTTCCTATACCCCGATATTCATCATTATTCAGTGGGCATGACTCAAGACATCTAAATAATATAGTGTTTAAGTGGGGTAATGAACCTTATTGTTAAACCATAGTAATGTATCTCTTAAATATCTCTTTCATTAATTTTAGATACTTAGTAAAGCTAATGGTGTAGATCTTGAAAAGGGTATACATTGTTGGTATAGGTATGGTTAAAATTGATAGACATTATGATAAGGGGTATATGCAACTGATTCACGAGGCCGCTAAAAAAGCATTTAACGATGTTAAATACTACAATCCCGAAGCTGTTGTCGTTGGTAACATGCTTAGTAGCTCACTTTATAACCAGGATTCTTTAGCT
Source organism: uncultured Ignisphaera sp. (assembly GCA_964447975.1). Taxonomy (GTDB): domain Archaea; phylum Thermoproteota; class Thermoprotei_A; order Sulfolobales; family Ignisphaeraceae; genus Ignisphaera. The sequence continues at coordinate 84,647 of CAYUUS010000001.1, forward strand.
GCTTTAGCAATAGACGCAATAGGTTTAAGAGGATTAGGAGGTCTTAAAGTTGAAGCTGCCTGTGGAAGTGGAGGTCATGCCGTTGCAGTAGGCTTTTCCCTTGTTGCATCTGGATTGTATGAACAAGTTATAGTTGTTGGTGTTGAGAAAATGAGTGACTACCCAACATCTACAGTGACCTCTGCACTAGCACAAGCTGCTGATGCTGAATATGAATATATCTACGGTATAAGCTTTCCTGCTTTAAATGCTCTTGCAATGAGACTTTATATGCTTAGATATGAAGCTAAAAGAGAGGACATGGCTCTATGGCCTGTTAGAATGCATGAATATGGTTCTAAAAATCCCTATGCTCAACTAAGAAATAGAATAACAATAGAAGATGTTCTTACCTCACCTATAATCTCAGATCCTATAAGGCTCATGGACTCTGCACCTATTGGAGATGGTGCTGCAGTACTTCTACTAGCTTCAGAGGATATTGCTAAAAAGGTTAGTGATACACCAATAGAAATAGCTGGTATAGGGCTTGGAAGCGATGGTATAGATTTATCTTCAAGAGAAGATGTTCTCAACCCTATAAGTGTTAGAAAAGCTGCTGAAAAAGCTTTTAGAATGGCGAAAATAGAGCCTAACAATATAGATGTAGCTGAAATTCATGATGCATTTACAATAACAGCTCTACTATCCATAGAAGGGCTGGGATTTGCTAAATTAGGTGAGTCTTGGAGATATATAAAAGATGGAAGATTTGAAGCTGGAGACAAACCAAGTATAAATTTAAGTGGTGGTCTAAAGGCTAGAGGTCATCCGGTTGGTGCAACAGGTGTATATCAAGTAGCAGAGATATCTATGCAACTCAGAGGCGATTTCCCAGGAGTTAGAGTAAATAATGCTGAAAAAGGTCTTGCTATGAATACAGGTGGAGTAGCAACATTAACCTCTGTAATCATAGTAAAAAGGTGAGCAAATGTGAAAATATCGCCTGCTCGTATATGGAGAGAAAAAGGATCTAGATATAGATTAGAAGGCTCAAAATGCAAGAAATGTAGCCGTATATTTTATCCACCAAAGCCTTCATGTCCTTATTGTAGCTGTAGAGAAACCGAAGTTGTTGAGCTTCCAAAAAAAGGTAAAGTTATTTCATGGACAATAGAACACACAGTTTTAGAGGGATATAGAGAATATGCACCAATAATAATTGGTTTAATAGAACTTGAAAACGGTGTAAAGGTTATAGCACCAATAGTAGATGTAAATAGTAATGAAGTTTATGAAGGTATGGAAGTTGAAGCTGTGTTAAGGAAGATATATGAGGATGGAGATGAAGGTATAATAGTGTATGGAGTAAAATTTACACCGTGTAATAAACATTAATATAATTAATATAAAATAAAACTATGTATTTTTTATGGTATTAATTAAAGGATATGATGTTTAATACAAATAATATGGCTGTAGTTAAAGCATAGTTAAAAGGTGAAATGCTTGTGAATGCTAAAGCAATAATATATACTGTTTCTGTCTTAATATCCTCTGTTTTATTCATACTTATGGCTATTGGTATAATATTCTATACATTATATAGCTATTGGAGCGAATTAAATGCATTAACAATTACAATACGATATCTAATTGCTATAGCAATTTCACTATCGATATCTAGTATAATTGCCTTTATCTTTAAAGGAAATATGATAACAGATATAGTTGAAGGTTTTATTGTTGTTCTTATTTCTTGGATCTTAATACCTTTTATAACAGCTTTTGTATATTTCTATTCTATAGATTTAAATTTTATAGATGCTTTCTTCGAGTCATTAAGTGGCTTTTCTGGTACAGGATTAACTATGTTTAGCAATGTTGAGAAATATCCCTATATAATACTGATGTTGAGATCTATAACACAATGGTTTGGTGAAATTGGAATTGTTGTTGTATCAGGTGCTCTTTTACCTTTTGTGCATAGAAGTATAAGAACAGTCTATATTATTGAACGAGGCTCTCTTTTAGCACCAACAATTGCCTCTACCATGAGAAGGCTATATACAGTATATTCGATATACACTTTTATTGGTATAATAATGCTGATGTTTAGTGGTATGAATCTATTAGATGCAATTGCACATTCAATGACGGCGATAGCAACAGGAGGAATGTCAACATCTTCACAAAGCATAGGAATGTGGTTTAAAGGAACAAATTATCTTGTTTTATTTACAACATCAGTTATAATGATTATAGGTGCTCTTAACTTTATTGATAGCTACAATATATTGAGAGGAAAGATAAAAGATTTTATAAAGTCAATAGAGGTCAAAGGCTTCTTTCTAATAATGTTTATATTGATGATTTTAGTCGCTTTATATTCAGTTTCTATAAATAGCTACAATAAGATTGTTATATGGCTCTATCATCTTATCTCAGGCTATACAACAACAGGATTTCAACTATCTGAAATATACAACGAACCAGAAATTATTAAGATAACCTTGATCTGTGCTATGGCTATTGGAGGAGCAACTTTCTCTACAGCAGGTGGTATAAAAACTAGAAGAGTTTTGATAATGTTGAAGAGTATTCTATGGGAATTTCAAAGACCATTTAGATTAAAAGGTGCTATAACTGTGAAGAGAATAGGACATGAAGAAATAGATGATGAGACAATATCATCAGCATTATCATATACCATAATATATATATTTATGATGCTGTTATTTAGTGGTACACTATATATGTCATTATCATTCAATGGAATACATAAATATAGCTTTATAGATTCCTTATTTGAGACTGTATCAGCATTATCATGTGTAGGCTTAAGTGTTGGTATAACATCACAATCATTGCCACTAACATCTAAAATCATTCTAATGATTGCCATGTACATGGGTAGATTAGAGTTCTTACCTATGTATCTACTTATTGGATGGCACTACAGAAAAGAGATGATGTTTTATTAACTATATATGATGTTATAAGTTTAAATTTCAGCAAAGATAAAAAGGTGACTTGGTATATATAGATGAAAATCTTAATTGTTGGATTTTCAAGAGAGTTTATCCAACTTATTACAGAACTCATCGAATCCGGTATGGATGTTGTTGTTGTAGATGGTGATTCCAGCCGTGTAGAGGCTTTAAGAAGAGAAATAGATATTGCAACATTTGTTGGAGATTTACTTGATTTAGATCTATATAAAGAGATAGGAATGCAAAGAGCTGACATAGTTATAGCTACACATACAAATGATCTTATTAATATGGTTGTATGCTCCTATGCTAAACATCTAGGTGTCCCTAGAGTTATTGCTGTTGTTAATGATGATAAAATAGCATCAGTTTTAAAAGAGCTTAACCTTGCAACAGAGATTGTTATAAAGCCTAGTGAACTTAGTTCTATACTTAAAGAAAGACTTTATAACATAAAGAAGATAGATATAGCTCAAAACCAATCTCTAGTTTTTTTAGATTCAATGCTGCATATGAATCTAGTTGACAAGTCTATAGAAGATATAACGAAAAACGAATCCACAGTTATTTTTATCATTGACAAGGAAAACAAAGTAATATACCCAAATAAAGAATACAGAATCCAAAGAGGTGACAAAATATTTATATTAACATCACCAAGCAATATCCAAAATATTATTAGCCTATAGCCACTAAGTATAACTTTAAAGAGAATAGAAAATTTTAAAACTATTAAGTTCAATAAAATTCTTTCATTATTATAGCAATTTATATTGTTATACATCATTATCTATATATACGACTATATATATAGCGAAACTCTTTTCTAGCCCTCTAAACAGCTACTTATGAATGATCCTCACCCTATGACATAATTTAAGGATTTGCAGCAAAGGGTGGAAAATTTGCATATAGAGCGCAACAGTGATTCTAAAGCAAAAGTGGGTATTAATAGTATTGCTCCAAGTCCTTCACCTCTAGAAAATATAGTTGTTATTAAAGTGGAGAATGGTTCTATACAAGATATAAACCTGCTACAAGAAGAGGATATAACTCTAATAGCCATAGCTGTAAGAATATATAGAGATATTATAAAAAGAAGAAATGGAGATAAATTTAATTACAATGGAAATGGCTCTCACATTTCTTCATGGCTATCCAAGTGGATTCGTGAAAATGTTGTTAATGATGATAGACATGAGTTTTTGCTAAAACGTTATAACAATGGTTTTAATTATAGATTCTTCCATACCATGATTAATGATTTCTATCCTTTAGACTAACAAGTCATTCAATTCATTAAATTTTCCTTATAATTAACCATATTACAGCTATTATCAGAAGAACCGCTATTAATAAAAGAATATCTTCGATTCTTAATTGTGTTCCACCACCTATTTTGGTTGTTGTTATGATTATGGTTCTTTCTTGTGGTTGTTGAACGACTGTTGTTGTAACTGTTATTGTCGTTGTAACTGTTATAGTATGTGTAACTGTTTCTTTTACTGTTTTAGTTATTTCCTTTTCTTCAACAGGTTTTGTGTATGTTAATGGAAGCTTTTCTATGCTGAGTGTTCTATATATCGACAGAATCATTGATAACCTAGACATCATTGTGATTTGTATTTGTGGATTAGATTCAAATACCTTTATCATCTCTATATAGAGTGGAACATCTATAGGTAACGTATCCATATTTAATAGTGTTAACGATACATCTATGGTTTTATTTAACGCTTCAATAGTTGAATTATAGTCCTGTAGAAAAATAGACACTAATGCTAGATGCATAAAGCTTATAGAGCTTATTCCAAGTGCAATTCTATCAAGGGCTCTATCTACTCTAGATAAAAGTATATATCTATCTATAGCATCTGATAAAACATTCTGCGGAATCTGTAAAGATGATGAAAATGCTAATATATATGTATATATGTTTTGCACTAATGTTATGATATATAATGACATTGCATCTAAGTCTTCGACAGGTATTTCTAAGCTTATAGTATATAAGGATCTATTTAGAAGTGTAGACCATAGCTTTGCCGTATACATTCTCGCTGAAGCTAGTGCTAGATACCGTGAAGCAGAATCTATATACTGGGTTGATAAAGTCTTATTTAAGTATATTAAAGCTTCATAAGCTCTATCCAGTGTGTTTATAGCTATGGAAAGTCTAGACATATCTATACTGTTTTCTTTATAATACCTATTTACATATTCTATAACTTCATATATTGAACTATTAATAGTGTTAATTTCCTGTGATACATATGTCCTATCTATAATTGATTTAAGTAAATGGAGTCGTTGATAAGCATATATAAGTACTTGGAAATATATTGATGAAGCTGCATATAGCTTCCCCATTGATGCTAAAAATTCAGCTTGATTCTTTAAATTATCTATACTTGAATCAATGCTGCGAAGAAGATCTTTAACATATAGCATAGAGTAGCCGCTAAGTGATGAAAGCGCTTTATCTTCGATATATTTGCTTTCATTTACTACTCTATATATTTCTCTAGATAAATTCGATATCCATTCATATTGTATAGCATTGAGTATGCTATAAACATCTTTAAGATTTTCCAATTCTTTTACGCCAACGGAAGAAACGCTGTACATTTTATTTGTAAAAATATTTAATGCTTCAAAAACATTTGCAACGGGTATAACTGTAACATTTAATTGCGCTCCATATGAAATAAGATCAATAGTCTCTGAAACAACTCTATTGATAACAGTTGAACCAATTCTTTGTGTAACAATTCTATATACAACATCCTTTGTCTGTCCATATGGTACAAGGAAAACCTTAGCTCCACGAGAAGCTGCCGCATCGAGCTTATATTTTAATCCGCCAACAGGCCCTATACTTCCATCAGGCATTATCATTCCTGTCATAACAATGCTTTCATTAAGTGGTAGCCTAAGTAGTGCTGCTGCGAAGGCAACTGCTGTAACACCACTTGCACTTGGTCCTCCAACTATTGGCGAATCAGATTTTATAGAAGCGTAGAAGTCACAACCATGAAAACTTACACTAGCTATGCTACTAGCTACGATAGCTGCTATTCTAGTAGATGCTTGTAAATCTATTTGGCTAAGAGGTAATGTCTCTACATATACATGACCAGTACCTGGACATGTAACACGTACATAGAGATCTGCAGAAACCCCTATATATGAGCCGTTTTGCAGCTGGCTAACTGCAACTATTATTACATGTCTTGTCTCATCTAATGAATAGATATATGCTGTAGAAGATATAGATGCTAGTAATATCAATGCTATTAAAATAATATACATAAATGTTGCTAAATGCTTATACATTTTTACCCCACAACATAATGATTTTTTATATAGCCTAATTATAGCCTAGGCTTTCTCAGTTCTAAAAAGGTTTTCTATAAAAACCAGTCTTTATATATATTGAATAGAATATGAACAAACTAGTTTTTATTGTTAAGAATCTTATCTGTATACTTAGCTATATCCTCTATATAATCATCAATATTACTAATTATTGATTTTAGATAGTGTTGTGTAGTTGATTGTGAGAATTCTTTCAACATCTTAGTATTTTGTATAAGACTTCTTACAGCTATTGACAACTCTAAAGGAAGTGTATAGATATAACTATTTATTTCGTTATCAGAAAGTCTTTTGAGATCGTATTCTACTGGTCTGTTCAATAATCTTCTAAGTAATTGAAGTAGTTTATCAAACTTTAGCATAGTCATAGAATACAAGTCGTATAGTTCCCTTAACCTTCTTTTAGCAATATTATAGAAAGCTTCAACAAGATCGAAACGAACATTAATTAATAGGCTATATAAAGCATCCACTACTTCTTTATCTATTTCTTCATGCTCAACTTTTTTACCTCTAAGCTTCAATATTAGATCTTTAAATATACTTACCACCCTACCTTAGTAATACAATATCGTTATTTTCACAAAAAGTTATAAATAGATATGGAGTAATATATACTATTAAGCTGGTGTTTATATGGCTCTTAATACTCGAGATAAGGATAAGGTTATAAAATCTATTGCTCGTTGGCTTGCTGGTCTTCAGCCTTCCTTTGGATATAAATACTATTTCGAGAAATATTCTTCTGCTCAAAGAGCTATAGAAAGATTGCTTCCATATAAAGGACTTAGGATATGTCCTTTTTGTGGCAAAAGCTTTTTAAGATCATCAGCATTCATCACCCATATATTAAGGTTCCATGGAGATGAATTAGAAAAATTAATTGATGAAAAATAGCTATAAACCTTTAAATATTTTATTTTTGCCTTGGTGCAACTGATTGAAGGAATTGCCAACTGGAATAGCTAGAATGTTTAAGGAGCCTCATATCATAAAAGATAAAGTATATGCGAGGTTGTCTATTAGTAACATTGAAAATATTATAGAGGTCATTAATAAATATGTAAAAATTTTGCCTTTTGAATCATTTACAGCTCTACAGAAGTTGTATAGTGGCGATATCAAAAGTTTTATTGATACCTATATAGATGCTTACCTTTGCACACCACTTATATCTCTATGTAGAGAGCGTGGACCTAGAATCAAATGTTCAATTTATAGTAACTCAGAGTATATAGAAATATATTCAGAGTGTTTCGACATAGAGTTGCTTTTTTCGATAATCTTTGGCGATCTTTCAAATCTATTCATATTTGAAACAGGTTATAGAGATGGTATAAGATTTAAGAGATCAATTATATCTAGAAATCTTATTGAGATATCAATACCTGAAATCATGAGAAGAAATAAAAGTAAGTCCAAGGAACATCTCTTTACAATACCTTTAAAAACCTTTAGTAATGCATTTGAATATATATTAAACAATGCAGATGAAGTAACAGAGCTTATACTTCACATTCCATGCCTAGACAATAAAGTTATTGAGCTATTATATAGAATAGCTAGAACGCTTTCAAATAGAAGTAGAATATATGTTTTAACAGCTTTACCAACATCGGAAATAGCTAAAAGATGTATATCGAATTACAAAAACGTGCTTATCTCATATATAGAAGCATCTGAATTTCTACCTAGATATAATATAACACTATGTAATGCTGATATAGTACATATGGGCCTTATAATAAATCGCTCACACTACATAGTATCTTATGAATATAGCTATAGAGATGATGTAGAGGTTAGCATGGTGAAAGATAGGTCATATATTGAAACAATATCATTAAGCTACCTTAGAGAATGTCTCTGCTCAGCTAATTTGGTTAAGGATGATTTAAATAAATCTATGTCTATAAAAATATAAAATGTTATCTACCTCTAGGATTTACTCATATAAAAACATTATATTACTAATACATATCAATTTAGAGGCATATATATGGTCTACGATCCTATCTTACTAAATAACAATATTGAGAAATATGTCATATATATGGAGGACTCTAAAATTTTTCGAAAATATTATAGATTTCGAGCAACTAAATTCTATGGGGGTTCTGCTACAGGAGATGTTATTGGATGTAACCTTAGATGTAAATTTTGTTGGAGTTGGCATTTAAATACCCCTTCAGCTTTAAAAAATATGGGATTCTATATAGATTCTGAAAATGCAGCATTAAAACTTCTGAATATTGCTTTTGAAAAAGGTTTTAGATATATTAGACTAAGTGGTGGTGAACCATCTATAGGTTTTGAACATGTTTTTCAGCTTCTTAAGAAAATACAAGATCTTGGTTATTCTAACAAGATTGTATTTATTTTAGAGACCAATGGTATTTTAATAGGATATAAAAAGAGTTATGCTATAGATTTATCGAATTATCCTTTTATTACTACAAGGGTGAGTATTAAGGGATGTTCTTCTGAAGAATTTGAGGCTATAACAGGTGCTGATAAAAGATTTTATAATTATCAGATAGAAGCAGTGAAACATCTTATTGAAAACAGTATAGCTGTGTCGATAGTTATTACAGTAAGTTTTTGTAGAAAAAGTTCACTTTCAAGATTAATAGAACAGCTTATAAGAATTGATGAAAATATTATAGATAAAATTGAGCTGGAGGTAGTTAAGCTATATCCAAATGTAACTAAAAGGTTATGTAAAGCAAATTTATTTCCATGGATAGCTATAGACCCTAAAAATAATGTAATACTAAAGGGAAATGATATTGAACAGAAATGTAGAGAAAACAGTAATAGAAATCTTATCAAAAAATGAAAATGGTTTGAGCTTTGAAGAACTTAGAGAACTTCTTGAGGAGAATGGATATTATTTAAATGGATTGATGCTTAGAAAAATCATAGCAAAACTTATCAATAATGGTATAATCTGTAAAATACCCTCAGAAAAAAGAAAGAAACTTTTATTAACTTTATGTAGAGGAAATTAAGAGTCAGATTAATATAGCTAGAGAAAAATAGTATATTACATGGTGTAAAAATATTGGTAACGGTTATAGATATAGCATCTAGGGATATACTTTTACTAAAGCCTTCTATGAAGATAGGTGAAATCCTTCCAAAAATGAAAGAGCTTAGAATTAGAGATGCACCTGTAGTTGGTGATGATAATCGAATCATTGGTGTGGTAAGCTACAGAGGTATTCTTATGAAAGGTGTAGGTAGAGATGCAAAGGTGCAAAGTGTTATGGATCCTCCATTCTATATATATGAAGATGCTGATATTAATAACGCTATTAGCAATATTGTGACATGGAAAGTGAGAGAAATACCCATTATTAATAAAGAGGGTATTGTAGTAGGTATTATTTCTAGAGATAATCTTTTACGACATCTTATAGAGAATAACAGAATTCCAAGAGCTAACGTTACTACTGTTATGAGTAAACCTGTAATAACAATAAATGAAAAAGAAAGCATAGCAAGAGCTCGATGGCTCATGCTAAAAAGTGGCATATCTAGATTACCAGTTATTGATTCTGTTAATAGAGTTATAGGAGTAATAACCCTCAGTGACATTGTTGAAAGACTTTATATGATTAGATTGAGTAGAAGAAAAGGCTTTGAATGGATTCAAAGCGAAGAATCGTTTCTTGCCGCACCTGTATCTGATTTTATGACATCACCACCTATAACAATACCAAATAATGTAGATATAGCTGAGGCAACGATTATTCTTTTAGATAATAGAATCTCTGGTGCACCTGTTGTTTCAAGTAATGATGTAGCTGAAGGTATAGTGAGTGGCATAGATATTTTAAAGAAATATCTAGAGTCATTTACTACTATACAGCCTATAGAAGCTAAAATCTCAGAGGCTATTGAAGACGAATTAACACGAACACAAATAGAAAAACTTGTTAATAGTTATCTATCTAAGTTCTCAAGATATGTAAAAGTAATAGACTTTAAGTTAACAGTTAAACAAATAGGTAAGGTAAAGGAAATGAACAGCGAAAAAAGAAGGCAATATGATGTATCTATAAAACTCTCTACAAACATTACCACTATATCTACAAATTCAAGATGTTGGGACCTTGCAACATGTGTTAGAGAGGTTTTATCCATTGCTGAAAAAAGATTAAGAAGAATAATAGATAAAAAAGGAGCAAAAGCCTATAATAGTAGAGAACGAGGTGAATAACGGTAAATAATATTACATCTGAAAGCTTCGCCTTTAACGATGGTGATGAAGCTAAATTATTCTAATATCTTTATATCTATTTTATATGGAAGCTCCGTGGTTAAGCTTTCTATAATTTCCTCATAACATTCATTTATATTACCAGGATTCATTATACCTACTTCAATATCTAATGAAACACTATCATCAGAAGCTTCATGAAGCTTTACAGAAATTTCCTCTTTGATGATGGTCTTAGCCTTTTTAATTATATTAACTATTCTCTCTACAAGTGACTCAATATCTAGGTTATAACCATATATCTTTATCATAAACCTTAAAACTGTATATTGTCTTTTTACAATAATAGCATTGAAAACTTTTTTATATGGTATAAGTACTGATGCCCCATGATTTGTTCTTAAATGCATATGACTACCTTCCGTCAATGTCACTCTTCCTATATAACTTTTACCATCAATTTCTATTTGAATATTATCGCCATCCTTAAGTATACCAGATGCTACGACAATTATGTACATAAGGGAGTTCTCTAGATAGCTATGTAAAGAAACAGTTATTGCTACACCTATAAAGATAAAGATTGCAATTGAAAGCCATAAAATTTCATATCTTTGAAGAACAGTTGAGAATAATGTTGGAAGAATGATAGAGGCTAAAGTAATTAAGATTATTACCTTAAGAGTTCCTTCTGTACTACGTGTAATTATACCCTTTATTCTTAATCTATATAGAAGCTTCTTAGCAATGTAATATATTATAATCATTATAATTAAAGCTATGATTATATTTAGATATGGATTGATATACTCTAATATAGTCGAAATAGAAATGTCTCTAAACATCTCCATAACATTTTCACACTATTAAAATAATTAGATCGCTAGCTATATAAGGTATTAATATCTATAAAATCATTTATATTTTTATATCTATTAAAAACATATACATTTATTCTCCATATAGTTACTGGATTCTGTAGAGCTGTTTCGCCAAATACTAGCTTTGGCTTCATCGATGATTTTATGTATCATTAGAACCATCCTTATATTTTAGCTCATTAATGTATTCCAGGCTATGTTTTTTAAGCTCATTTAATATTTCTGGGTTCATATTTATTAATTTTTCAACTATGTGGAGATACCTTGCAATTCTTATACTATTTGGCGATATCTCGATAAGGTTCTTTCCATCAACAACAACATAGTGTTTTTTTATAACTTCTTTTCCAACTATATACGCTGCTTCATTTGCTGCTGCATGTAATTGGAAACAATGTGGACTGCCGTCGATTGTTACTATTGTTATGGATTTTGGTTTTGAAGATCTAATAATACTTGCAATTTTTCCATAATATGCAGAAGACTCTCTTTCTGGACAGGCAAACAACACCTGTTTTCCACTAGCTATCTTGTCAAATAACTCTTTATTTACATGAGGGAGACATGCAGATACTATTAGGATGTCACTATTATTAAGCTTAGGTGTTTTTACCCATATACTCCATAGCCACATATCTATATTAGAATAGCTACATCCACTCATATAAATATCCCTTTAAAGCTTTATCGAGAATTTTATCTGTATCTATGGTTTTTCTATTTGCTAAATATTTCTCTAAAAGCAAAAAAACACAGTATTGTCCACACATTGTACAGCTTTTTATATTCTCTTTGAATTGAGCTCTAATCTTCTCAGCTTTTTCTTTATCAAAGCTTAAAGCTATTTGAGTAGCCCAATCAAGCTTAGCCCTGGCTAAACTCATGTTAATATCTATTTTAGCAGCTTTTATACCAAGCTTTACTAAATCTCCTGCATGTGCTGCTATTTTAGTTGCTATTAACCCCTCTTTAACTTGTTCAACATTTGGTAGAGAAAGATGCTCAGATGGTGTTAAATAGCAAATTATATCAGCTCCAGCAGCAGCTGCTATTGCTGCACCTATAGCTGCAGCTATGTGATCATATCCAATAGCAATATCTGTGACTAAGGGTCCAAGAACATAATATGGAACACCATCACTTAAACTCTTCATAAATTTTATATCTGCTACTATTTTATCTAAAGTCATATGCCCCGGACCTTCAATCATTACTTGAACACCTTTAGCTATAGCATCTTTTGCAAGTCTAGCATTGTTTATAAGTTCCTCTATTTGAAGTGTGTCATGAGCATCAACTATAGTACCAGGTCTAAGTGAGTCTCCAAGACTTATAATAGCATTATACTCTCTGAATAATTCTATTAAATAATCCCAGTGTTTTAAATATGGATTTTCTTCATCGTTTTCAAGCATCCATACTGTAAGCATAGACCCTCCTCTACTAACTATTGGCATAATCCTTTGGCTTTTAACAGCCTTCTTAGCAAGCTCTCTTGATATACCAGCATGGATTGTCATAAAATCTACTCCATCTTTTAAATGCTTCTCTACAATGGATATAAACCAATCAGAAGGGATACCGATACCACTATATTTCTTTATACCTTCAATCCACACTTGATATGTTGGTACAGTACCGAATGGTAGTGGCTTTGAAGCTTCAATTAATATTCTTCTAATCTCATCGATATCACCACCTGTACTTAGATCCATTATAGTATCTGCACCATAGATTACTGCAATTCTAGCTTTTTCAGTCTCCATAGCAATATCTATGACATTGCCACTTGTCCCAATGTTTACATTAACCTTGGTTCTAAGACCACTACCTATGGCAATAGGCTTTACATTATTTCTCTTAATATTCTTTGCAATAACTATTCTACCCCTTGATAAACCTCTTTTAAGAAAGTCTATATCTACACCCTCTTCAGATGATATTATCTTGAGTATGGATTCATCTATATCTCTATTAATCAATATATACACCACTATTTTGTATATTAGTACTAAATTTGTAAGAGTCTTTAATAATATAACTACTATAAAAATATTAGGATAAAATTGAGTGACTAAATCAAAACATAAAACTTATTAATTGCTCTGTTCTATTTAGATATGCAACCATATGGTTAGCCTGTACAGGTGGTCTTAATGATCAATTCTATAGAGATTATAGATTTTAAAAGTTTTGCCAAACCAATTATTGAAGACTTTAATAAGCTTCAGATAAATGCTCTATATTTTATAGCTTCATCAAAAACATCTACAATTCCCGGCATAAGCATTGCTGGCTCTGATCCCACAGCTACACTCTATACACCAACTCTAGATGTTGAATATCTTGTCCTTGGAAGACCTAAAAGCTTAAATATAATCCCTATAACCCCAGATGGAATACCTACACCAGCCTTATTGACTAGAGCATCGCTTAGAATTCTAAAGGTGCCTCATCTAGTTGTTGATTGTGGAGCTTATGCAGAGCCTCAAATACCACATATAAAACTTCCTGGAAAAAGCATTGGCGGTAGAATTGACATAGAAGATGCCCTAGCAATAGAAAATGTTATTAAACTTTACGATAATGGTAGAATTCTTGGCTATATGATTGGTGAAAAAGACCTTGCATTCATTGTTGGTGAATCTATGCCTGGTGGAACAACTACTGCTATGGCGATTATGGAGGCTTTAGGTTATAAAGCTATTGGAAGAGTAAGTAGTGCTTCTCCCATGAATCCACATAATTTAAAGAAAGAGGTATTTATAAAGGCTCTAGAAAGAAGCTCTTTACAACTACCTATAGATGATGTATTTAAAGCTGTTTCAATTTTTGGTGATCCTCTACATATCTCCATAGCAGGTTTTGTTTCAGGGGCAGTAGAGAAGGGTTCTAAGGTACTTCTCGCTGGAGGTACTCAGATGTGTGCTGTTTTAGCTATTTTGAAGAAGCTTAATGTCGATATCTCTGGTAAGGTTGCTATAGGTACCACGAGATGGATTGTTAAAGATAGTTCTGCAGATATCGTTGGGCTTGTAAAAGATATTGCTCCAGAAGTGCCTATAGTTTATCCAATACTTAGTTTTGTTGATGCTTCTTACAAAGGTCTTATAGCTTATGAGAATGGCTATGTTAAGGAAGGGGTTGGTGCTGGTGGCACAATAGTGGCTGCTCTCATCAAAGGATTCAATATAAATGATGTTAAAAGAGCTATTTATACAGAATATCAAAAACTTATGGTAGAAGGTTATGTATCTGAATATAAGAAGAATTGATAGAGATACAATTATAATAGATTTTCCCAAACCTGTAGAAGTTGTCGCCACGGTAAGAGTACCTTCTATGAAAAGCGTTGAAACTAAATATATTAAACATGCTATATTTAAACATGTTCAAAAAGGGTTTCACAAAGAGAACATTATAGACTACTACAAAGAAATTTTAAAAGCGCTAGATCTAGAATCAGGATTAATATTTCTAACATCTGTTTCAATGGATGAAATTCAAAAAATAGAGGAAAATTTTAGCGAAATTATTATGACTATAGGTCTAGAGCCTCCTGTATGTATAGACTATGAAAAAGTTTATGAACCTTTGTCAATAATTGGCACAATAAATATTCTCATATATGTTAATCTACCACTAGCTAGAGAAGCAATTGTAGATCTTCTAAAAACAGCTATAGAAGCTAAAACTGCTGCATCATCTGACCTTCTATTGAGATGTAGATCTAGAGCTGTAGGAACTGTTACAGATGCAATTGCTGTTGCAAAACCATATGATTTAGAGGAAAAGATACTTTTTTCAGGTATGGCTACAACAATTGGTAACAATATAGCTAAAGCAATCTATAACACCATAGTATCAACAGGTATTAGAAAAGGTGTTAACTGGATGCTGCGAAATTGTATTGGCTATGATGTAGAGGATCTTCTATTACTCTTCAAAGAACTATATACCTTAGCACCAATACCAAATATATCAATTGATAAAGCTATAGAGAAAATTAGAGGAATTATTTATAAAACTCTAAAGGATCCAAATATATGGAGCTTTATTATTGCAGCTAGAGAACTCGATATTCGTGGAGCCATAGGTATGATACCTGGATTAGCGAAAAACGAATATGAAAACGATACAGTAAAAATTGTTGCAGATGAGATTCTAGGGCTATCACTAGCCCTTTACATAGGTGGTGCTAAGGCTTTATTCTCAATGTATTGGGTCGAGAACATAAAGAAGATGGGAAAATTAAAATATAATGTCATGGGACTCTATGCTGACGACATAATTTCAGCTTTACTTGGATCTCTCTATACATTATTAATAGAGGAAGTCAATAGGAATGATATAGATGGATAAACTTCCATGCATTATTCTAGCTGGTGGTAAAGGCTCTAGACTCGGAACAGCATTAAAGTTTCTTATAAATATATGTGGTAGACCCCTATTAATAGAACTTATAAATGATTTAAAGAATATCTGCAAATATATAATAATAGCACTATCTAAAAGAACATCCAGAGTCTCATATATATGTAGAGAAGACTATTTACTTGACTGTATAGAAACATCTGGTGAAGACTACGTTAAAGATCTTGATACTCTCTTAAAAATATTTCCTAAACCATTACTTGTAACAGCTGCTGATATATATATAATATACAAAAATGTCTTAGAAGATTTTATTAGACGTGCTATAGAAATGAGAGAAGACATTATAACACTGGCGTTAAATGTCAATGGAACTGAAAAGCTTGTAGGGATAACACTCTTCAGAAATACACAGGGTTCATGGAGAAATATATTATATCCAGAAAGCTACTTAATAGATGTTGATGATCTTGATGATCTAAAGAAAGTTAAGAACATGGTTATATGCAGAAATTATAACAGGTAAATTAATTGATATTCACCAATAATCTTCAACATACTAAATTATAGTATGTAATTAAATCTAAGATGTATTTACTTCAAACCTATAAGGTGTATAGTGCTTGCCTTTAAAAGAATTATTTAAAGGGTTCAAATCGCTACTCTCGTTATTAACCACCATCCCTGTAGGAAGAGAATCCATTGAATATGCAACAAAACACTTTTATCTTGTTCCAATTATAGGTTTAATTGAAGGGTCTATAGTTTCATTATCTCTATATCTTTTATACATAATAGGTTTAAACATAATTATTATCTCTGCCATGTATCCTTTAATTCATCTACTAATAACCGGTGGAATTCATTTAGATGGTTATGCAGATTATAGTGATGTGTTAGGTTCTCATAGATGTTGTGAAGAAGCATTTAAAATTCTTAAAGATTCTAGAAGAGGAACCTTTGGAATAATCTCTATTACCTTAAATATACTTATTTCCTCTACCTCAATTCATCTACTACTTCAAGGTTATCTTCATTCTATAGAAGAATTTTTATTGAGAATAATATCGATATACATTATATCTGTGGAGGCTATGTATATAACAGCATTCTTTGGAAAGATAGAGCCTTATAACGGCTTAGGAAAAGGCTTTGTCCTCAACGCTAAACTCCCCATAAATATTTATAGAAATATATTCCTATTTCTAGCAATATATCTAGTCTTATCAATTATATCATATAAAAATATATTAACATTGATAACTATACTGGTTTTTTCACTGTTCACATCCATTGTTATTGCTATTGATGCTAACAAGAGGCTTGGTTTTGTAAATGGGGATGTTATAGGTTTTACATTTGAAATTGTTAAACTTATAACTATGGTGTTAATTACATGTATATAATACCTGAATTCCTTTATCCTCGAAATCCATACATACTTATTTCCTCAGTTGTTCTTGCCCATCTATTTGAATATATATATCCCTTTCATAAAGGGGTTCTCCTAACGCTTCATCCAGTCCATACATCATATATTTTAGCTATAAAAATTGGGAAGAAGTGCTCATCTAAAATAAGAGGTGTAGTGACGTGGTTTATAATAGTATTATCTCATCTATTACTATATGGCTTTATTTTATATATATCGTGGATAATAAATCCATTATTATGGATTATAGTAGCTGGATGGATAATAAAGCTTTCATTTTCGTTGAAGCTACTTACATCAATTATAGAAAATATTAGTAAATGCAGCTATTTAAATGACTGGAACTGTGTAAGGTTTTGGACTCAACAAATTGTTAGAAGAAATGTATATGCTATTGATGAAGAGCATGTTCTTTCTGCTGCTATAGAGTCCTTAGTTGAGAGTCTTGTTGATGGCTATACATCTCCACTCTTCTATATTTTACTTTTTGGGCCTTTAGGGGCTCTGTTACAGAGAATTGCTAATACACTTGACGGTGCTCTTGGATTTAAAACAGCTGAATATAAGGATGTTGGCTGGTTTTCAGCTAAGGCTGATACCATATTAAACTATATTCCAGCAAGATTAACAGCAATAACTATAGTTATATTATCACCATTTGTAAAGGTTAGTATAAGCTATGCTTATAAAATATGGAGAAAGTATCATAGAGTTACAGAAAGTTTAAATGCTGGTCATCCAATGTCTGCAATCGCTGGTGTTATGATGATTAGATTAGAAAAAATAGGTGAATATACTATAGGGGAGAAGGTTAGGGTTATAGACTATTCTGTAATAAAAACATGTTTAAAAATTTCAAAGACTGTTGCCATTATATGGTTTTTAGTGATAAATATTCTTATCTACATTCTTTCTAATAACTGTTTCAATGCATTGACTAGCTTCTCATTGTCATATCTAAGCCTTATAGATACTCTTCCATGGAATTTTGTTAAATAAGTATATGTTGAAGCATTTCTTATATATATATTGAATTCTTCTAAAGCTTTTTGTATGTAGTCTACATCTACATGGAATCTAATTAATATAAAAGGTGTGTATGTTTTATAAAAATGTAGATTAAGAGTTCTAAAAGCATCTTCTAAAAACAGTTTTTCTGATTCTATTACATTTCTAGAATATTCGATATATCTCCATAGATCATCTTTGTATTCATTTAAAGCTCTAGAAAAAACATACTCAGCAATGCTGTTTATATTCCATGGCTGTCTAAAAGACTCTAAAGCATATAGAATATTTTTATTTAATGTATAGAGAAACCCTATTCTTAGCCCTGGTACTGCAAAGGTTTTAGTTAGACTCTTTATAACAATTAAATTTTTATAATCATTAGCAAGTTCAATAGCAGGCTCATATTTTTTCGAGAGATCCATAAAAGCTTCATCTATAACAATCAAACAATCTCTATATATCTGAACCAGCTCTTCAATGATGTATCTAGGTGTTTGTGTTCCTAAGGGATTATTGGGATTAGATAGCATAGCAATGCATTTAGAGTTTTTAGAGTTAAATGTCTTAGAAAGTTGTTTTGCTATATCTATGGGAAAATAATATCTATCTAAGATTTCGAGATACTGTATGGAGATGTAGTGTATATTCAATGAATACAAAAGCTGTTTATAGTCGCCGAAAGTAGGTTCAAAAACCATAAAAATACTAGGTCTCTCTACTGCTGTAATCATATAAAGAGCTTCTGCAGCTCCATTAAGAGGAATTACATAATCAGGTTCAATATTGTAGAAATTTGCTATAGCTTCACGGAGTGTTCTATAACTATAATCAGGATAAAGAGAATGTACATCGTTTTTTATAGCTTCATAGATTAACTCTTTAACTATGTTTGGTGGTCCAAGAGGATTTATAGGTGTTGAAAAATCGAGAAATCCCTTTGGAGGTTTTCCACCATGAAATCTCATTAAATATGATCCCATGGTTATCAACATAATACAACTGTTTTATAGTCCTTGATTATTTTAATCTAAGATTTAAAAGAATATTGTTGAAAATAAAATATATAAATTCCAATAGTAGTGCAATATGTGGATTGCTAACCAAAAACTATTTTAATTTTACCATGCTAAAAATTATTATTATGAAGTACAAAGTCGTTTGTTTTAATGGTGTGTATTATGATATATATATCATCTATGTTGTATGCTTTTTTAAAACCTATGCAAGCTCTTCAAAAGCTATATAACCACGGTTTTAATAACATCGAGCTTAGCTATGATAACTTTAGTTATTACTTAAAGCGAGGAGCTGAACTTAAAGAACTTATGAAAGAGGTTATGGAGAATATACATAGTTTTAATTTAAATGTAGATGTAGCTCATCTCCCATATGGCGAAGAAATAAGACTTGCCATGGATCCCAATAAATTATTGAATGTTATAAGAGACTTTGAAATATGGTTTAAATTTTATTCTGAGATAGGTGTAAATTTAGCAGCTATACATATACCTTTCAATAGCCCATTAATAAATGAGGATTCTTTAGAATATGTTACCAGGGTTAGAAATAGGGCTATAGCATTTTTTGAAAATATTTCTAAACTTGCTGATGAATATGGTATAAACCTCGCTATTGAAAATAAAGTTGAAAGAGGGGTATATGGCTATCTTCCAAATGATCTGCTATACCTTATAAACGTTATCAATAATAAAAGACTTAGTGTATGTCTAGACACTGGACATGCAATTGTCAATGGTTTTCAACCAAGTGAATTCTATAACAGTCTCTATAAACATATTAGTCTTATACATGCCCATGATAATGATGGTTATAGAGATCTTCACCTACCACCATTTTCAACAGGTGTAATTCATTGGGATAAATTGCTTAGTGCTTTTAAAACGAATAAATTTCAAGGCAGTATCGTATTAGAAGTTGCTTGCCATAGAGAAGCTATTTCCGATTGCGATAATATAGCTAAGTTGCTGACATTGATATCTAGGTATATTGAAGAATACATAAAGTAATTTTAATAGAAACTTAAATGGACCTCATCCCTTTTACATAATTGTCTCAGGAAACCTTGATCATAGGCTAAAGTTATTTTTAATTCTATTGAGTATGTTAAACCGTTTTAAGTTTGTTTTCAATAATATTTCTCAACTCTTTTCTGTCATACATATTTAAAAGCTTGATATATAGATTGAGAGCTTCTCTTATAAACTCAGATCTACTTTTAAAATTGTGTTTTCTAACCATCTTATCAAGCTCATTTATAACATCTAGACTTAGCTTCACTGATATAACCTTTGTCGACTCTATATTTAATTCAATATAGCTATTTCTATTAACCATAGTTTACACCTAAATAAAAATATTATTTCTTATGACCTTACTCTATAAGGGGCTTTATATATATATTTTATAGCTGTATAGCATGATACTTTAAGTAAACAGTCTAAAATCTTAGGTTAAAACAGGTTATCTGTTGGTTAATAAAGAGCCTGCTATTTTTATTATCTAGGTATTACTATCAGAAAATTTTTTACCTACTCAAATAATAATGTAAATAACCTAATATTATTGACTTCGTAACAAATATTAATAAGCTCTGTTTCGGGTCCCTCTTTATAAATTTTTATGAAGTACTATAATAATATAAGGGTAATATAAATGAGGTCATCTACTGAAGCTGTACTTGAGTATCTCATTATTAAGGTACTAGCTGGTAGAGATGATATAGTTAAAGCTGTGCATGATTATTTTGTTGATAGTGTAAGTCCTAGTAGCGTTGCATTGAAGTATAGCTTAAGTAAACATCAAGTCAGAGGATATATTCAAAGAATAGTTGAAAAAACAGGGTCTGTTATCAAAGCAAAAGTGCTTTTGAAACATGCAACACCAATTATTTTAAAAATAAAACCTGTAGCAAGAAGAATAAACAGCCAAGTAGTTAAATGTGGATTATGTGGTGAAGAGCTTCCTAGTCAAGTAATGGAGGATCACATAAGAAAAAGACATTCAGGTTTAATTGACGAATATCTTGAAAGCACTATAGAGATTATAAAGAAAAATATTGCATTAAATCATAGTAGTTAATTATAGAGAACCCAACTATATGGAAGTTTATATAGGTTTATATCAATTGTTATTGCCTTGTTTTCTTTCTCTTGTATCTTACTTGAATTACATTCGCCATAGGATTTTGACTTCCTCCCCACCTGAAGGATGAGTGTTCTTGACAGCAGAAAGGTTTTAGAACTTACTCCAGTTTTCACCGGTTCAATCCTGAATCAAGTCTCTGGCTCATTATCTCCCATCCAATATAGGACTCAGAAATATGGATATACTGATCATCGTCCATGGCCCACAAAGGTAGATAAACAATTAAGAAGCTTTCAACGAGGTTAGATTACTATGATGCTAGAGTTGACGTTGATAAAGGCATTGTGAGAATAATTCTAAGAAACAAGCGGTATGTATTCAAGGTTAAGCATAGAAGGGAATATATCAGCAGGTTTAAGAATCTTAAAATGGAAAGAAGTTCACATTAAGTATGAGAATGGCAATGTTTATTAGTATTGTCGTTGAGTTTAATTACAAACTCTATGCACCAAAAAGATTAATCATTTTTGATGTTAGTCTTAAAATGACACAGCTTTTGATGGCTCTGAGGCTAGGAGGTGCAACACAAGAATTACAGATGTGACAAGCAACCATGAATTAATGAAAATGAGTATCTAGGGGCAAACAGTTCTAAATATTCTCAAAGTAGTTTTATAGATAAAAATTCAAAGTGAAATATTAATAATGTGAGAGATATGCAATACAATCAAATAGAAACTTTTACAATATCAGATTTCTCATATTATGAAAAAATCTATATAAATATAGGTAAAAGTATAGGGAAAATTGCACTAATAATAATACCTCTGATTGATAAATGTAAATATGCTTCTATGCAATGTATAATAAAGCATAACAACATTTATTTAGATTTAGATATAGTAAAAAAGATTCTAGAATTGATTAATACTAACAATCTATCCTGTCTAATAACTTTATGTAAACATTCAATACCTATATACACTAGATATACAAATATATATGATTTAATAGAATTGTGCAGCGGTTCTGTAGAAATATCTAAGCATAGATATGATTCTTTATTAAAATGTATATCCTATTCAGATACTATAATGATTATTACAAGAAACAATTTTATTCCAAAGCCTATAGCGAATATCATTCCATTAGCAAAGGCATACAATGATAGAATATTCATCTTTAATCTTTAATAAGAGATTAGTTTATAATCCTTACTATAGTTTCTTTAGTAGATAGTTATTTATGCTTTTTGATTGTTTTTAGCTTTTATCATATGCTTCTCATATACCTCTTTTCATCTTAGTTGACTTAAAAGTTATCTACTTTTAGTTAAAAACTACATTCATTTCTATGAATCAGTTGAAACAGCTAAATAACCATATACATTAACCTCAATAAACTTAATAACAGAAAACTCCATAAATATTAGCTTTAAAAAATACTAGCAATAAACATGTGAATAACACAAATAAAAATCAAACTAAAACAGCTTAAAGATTAAAGAGTTTTTGCCATGAGAAGAGCATCCTCTCCATCGAGGTAGTATTGAGGTAGTTTTTTAATGGTGATAAAACCTAGTTTTTCATAAAGTTTTATTGCTGGTTCATTACTAGTCCTCACCTCTAAAAATGCCTCCTCAGCATTATATGCAAATTTTAGTGATTCTAATAATGCTATAATCATATATGTTGCTATTCCCTTTCGTCTAAATCTGTTTCTAACGGCCACGCTAACAATATGTCCCATCTTTATATACTTACTTTTAAAATGTGAATGTCCTTCTTCTACACGTGATAACACATAACCAACAATTTCATTATTTAGTTCGGCAACGTAAAAAATATCACCCCATTTCTCTAAATGTTCTAACCAGAAGTTTAAGGGATAGTGCTCAGGTAGACATTCAATGTTAATAGCTATAACCATATCTATATCATCTATTGTAGCAGATCTTATTTTTAGATAGTCCATCTAATCACCAAGGCGTTTTAGATTTAAAACTCTGTTAACAATCAGTTATTTCAGTAGAAGTAAAAACTGTTTATCAGTGAGATGTATGCTCTTTCTAGGATCAGGAAAAATTGTTAAGAATTACAGAATTTTGCAAAGATATTTTGAGATAATAGATGAAATGAATATAGATAAAACAACAACTTTGCCTTCAACTGAAGATATAGAGCTAATCTCACGCCTTGTTAAAGAGGGGAAAAAGACTCTTTTAGAACTGCTTGATACACTTACTTTAAAATTTATACCTAAGGTTAATATAGAGGCCGCTATAAAGGTATACAAAGAGGTTTTAGGTGTAGAGATACCTCCAAATATTGCAGTCTCATACATTGCTAAGGATCTTGCAGGATGGACTTTAGAGATTGCTGAAAATCTAGGTGTAATTAGAATAAATATAGATAATATTCCTTCTTAATAAAGATAAGCTTTAACCTTTGGTATAATCCCTAATCACTTCTAATAAAATTGCTATACCTAATCTGATTTGGTTAACAGATGGAAATGAAAAGTTTAATCTAATGGTATTGTTACAGTATTCGTTTATACAGAAACCTTTTCCCGGAACATACATAACACCTCGTTTAATAGCATTGGGGAGCATTAGATCTGTATCTATTTCTCTATTTATTTTAAGCCATATAAAGAAGCCGCCTATAGGTTTTGTCCACTCTGCCAATCCAGAGAAAAACTCTTCTAAAGCTTCAATCATTGTATCTCTTTTTAATTTATATATAGTCTTAATTTTTTGAATGTTTCTTTCGATAACTTTTCTTTTAAATGCATATGCTGCTATATATTGTGTAAAAGCTGATGTATGTAGATCAGCAACTTGTTTAAATATTTCAATCATTTCTACAATAGGGGTAGGAGCAACTAAGTGTCCTAATCTTAATCCAGGTGCAAGGACTTTGCTAAGAGAGCCTATATAAATTACTCTACCATATCTATCTAGAGAATAGAGCGGAGTTGCATCTATATGTTCATCAAAGACCAACATACCATAGGCATCATCTTCAATTATTAGAAAATCGTATTTCTCAGCAAGCTCTAGCAAATATTTCTTCCTTTCAAGCGACATTGTGACACCTGAAGGATTTTGTGCAATTGGTATAGTGTATACAAACTTTATTTTCTTGCCATCATTATCTAATTTCTTAATGGTTTCCTCAAGAACGTCTATTCTCATGCCATCTACATCTATAGGTATTCCAATAATTTTTACTCTTTGCATTTTAAATACATTTAAAGCAGCTATATATGTTGGATCTTCAACAACTATATACTCCCCTTCATCTAGCAATACCCTACCCAATAAATCTAATGCTTGTTGAGAACCTGTTGTAACTACGATATTGCTTGTATCTGTATTTATCTCTCTATTCCTATAAAGGAATTTTCTCAGCTCTTCTAAATATAGTGAAATACCTCTTGAAGGCATATATTGAAGTGCCTCAGAGTTGTGATTTGCCAATACTTCATTAACTATTTCTTTAATTTCATTGATTGGAAACATTAGTGGATCAGGCAACCCTCCTGCAAAGCTTATTACTTCTCTATCCTCTACAAACTTTAAAAGGGATCTAGCTATTGATGGTACTAAGATTCTAGTAATATTGGAACAATATTTACTGTAATCTATCATCATACTACTTCCATATTTATGTAATAATATGAGAGTTTAAAAAAATTATATGAATAATTATATTTTAAACAAGAATAAACTTTTATAAGAGATAACAGCAATGCATAAATATTATCTAGCTAAAATAATACAGATCTAGCATGGTGTATATCCATAATGTTCAAAAAAGTTACTGTTAACTATTGTGGCGATATCACAGTGACTGAATATTTTGGATCTATTATAAGAGAAAAGGAGTTATTAATTGAAATAAAATATGTTTATATGTCTATAGCAGATGAAGCATTAAATCAATGCAATATAATAGCAAAAGATTATAGAAGAACACTAGGTTCTATTGCAGTAGGTAGAGTTGTAAGAAGTGGTGTAGGGGTTCAAGATATTTTTGAAGGAAGTAGAGTGTTAGTATTTCCAATAGCTAATTATGCACCAATAGAATTTGATGGTGCATGCCAAAGTATATATAACATTGATGCTGAGTATGTCATAGCATCCTCTCAAAAAGCATTCAATGATTTAGAAATGTTATTTATAGCCACTCTCTCAATTCATAGAAAAATATTGAATAGTATCAAAGGTCTTAACACATTAGTTGTTGGCAATGATATTTCTATTCTACCTTTTGCATACTACTCTATGCTATATTCACCAAAATTTGCAATAATTCCTCAATACACCCTATGGCCCGATATATTAAAAAGCGAACATGCTTCTCCTTATAATAGTAACAGAAAATTTGATGTTATTGTATTAGCTTCTTCAGATCCTTTAATTAATAATATTGTTTTAAAAAGCTATCAAAGTGCTACAATTATAATTATACATCCATCTATATTGCCAATGATAAAACTAAGCAATATGTTACCTTCATATGGCGAAAAACGTGTTATTGTTATGAAGTTTGGTGATATTGGTACAGGTATTGAAATTTTCAATGCATTTAAAGAAAATTTTACCAAGAGAATAAACTTGATAAAGGTTGACGACATCCCAAAAAACATAAAAACACCATTGGTTATCCAAATGGCTTCTTCCTAATTATACCAACCTCCTCCCAACAATAAAGACTAGTCCTTTCTTCAGCAGGATCATTGATTTCTACATCTATTTGAACCTACGAGGAAGGTTTATTCTTCTGGGGTGAGGATGATATGAAAGATTGCAAGGGTTTGGGTAAATTATATGTGATCACCTTTAAGCATCTGGATACCGAACTGTTTTGTAGTTGGTTATTATGGTTATATTTATAAGCTTTAGGTTTATGAGGCATTGTTTATGTTTAACAGCCTTGTCTAGACAATGAAAACACCATCTAAGAATAAGCAGATTAATTATAAATAAAAGTCTTGGCCTACTCAATTCTATAGCTATCCATGAACTATACCAACTATCTGCGAAACATAGACTAGGTGAAAAACCAAATAAACATAAAATAATGAAAATGACCTTCTAGGATCAAATAGAAACTAGTCCTTTAAAGGCAGAAAGGTGGTCATTTGTGAACTATGCTGTATTTAACTAGATAGATAATCATATCTCATTTTAAAGTAGTTTTGCGGTAGACCCATGTCTATAGTTTTGTACCATGGGGGATCTTTCCAACCATTATAAATAAAGTCTATTGTTTTACTGTCAATTGATTTTAATGCTTTATAAAATCCTTTTAGTCCAAGTCCATACCTACCCCACTCAATTATAAGCTTTGATATTCTTTCATCGCCTTGTGCTATTACTGCTTGGGCAAAAGCCCATTTGTAATTAAACGACTCTATACTAGTAAAAATCGATTCCTTTGCCAATTTATAGTAGCTATTAATATTATGTGAAAGGCTGAGTACCGAGCTAGGTGGTATAAACTGATATGGCGTCCAAGGCTTTGGGATAAGAGGGTTGAGAGCTATTCTTAGAAACTTTGGTTTTTTTATCCATGAAAGCTTAGCTAATAGTTTCTTAAATTCTTTAAGCTCTTCCATTAAGTTTGATTTAGGAAATCCTGTAATTAGATAAAGCTTAACATGTTCAAAGCCTTGATGAAATGCTTCTTCAATAATGTTCACAAGATGGTCTGTTTCATAACATTTACCTATTGAACATGATATTCCTTTTAAAAGAGTTTCAGGGGCTAACGTTATTGTTTTTTGTCCTAATTTTTTAATAATATCTAAACGCTCTTTTGTTATTTGATCAACACGCAGTGATGGAATTGAAGCCTTTATAGAATATTCTATAAGTTTATTTAAAAATTTATCTATATATGGGATGCTAAAAAATGCTAATGAATAGAAAATGACTCTTTTGCTTATGCAACTTTCTAAACCTTTTTCAATTATTTTCCACACAATCTCCATATCTCTATATCTAAATGGATATTGAATATGTCCCTCCATACAGAAGGCACATAGATATGGACAGCCCCTAGAAACTTCAACTCTTATTCCATAACCATACACAGGTTCTTCATCTAGTGGGAAAAACTGTTTTACAGCATGTAAGGCTCTATTAAGGTCTTTAACAAAGCATCTTTTAGCCTTATATTTAAAAGGTGATATAGATATACAATCAAAGGTTTCTAAATATTTCAGTGGTTTATCATCCCCTACAACATAAATCATGTCTCTTAATATCCCATCAACTTCACCAATTACAACAACATCAACAATGTCAGCTAATGGAAGAGGATTCGCAGTAACAGCTATACCACCAGCGATTAAGATAGGCTTTTTGAATCCTTTGTATCTATGTAAAAGATTAATTTTATCTAATATCCTGGCAATATATATGTAGTCAAGCTCAAAAGACATAGATATTAAAATGGCATCAAGATTGTTAATGTTTATTTCTGTATCAAGTGCTTCTAATACATCGTCCTTAATATTATACACATATCTATAAGCTATAACATCTTCTAAATCATTTATATATTCATAGGCTGTTTGAAAAAACAATGAATTAACAGCAGCATTGTATGGCATTGGCATAAGTATGCCTATCTTTATATCACTTGGCTTTCCTTTCTTTATAAGCTTCATAGATTCCTTCATTGGTTTATATATAATAGAACTCAATACCCTTTACACCATATCACTCCTTAATTGCTATTGCATTAACATTATTAAAATCTATAATAAGCTTTGCAAAATGTTTAACTAAAACTATGTTTATAAGCTTCTCATCAATTGTAAAATCGATACATGATTTATCTAAAGCACTGTTACAACATATTAGAATAAGTCTTTCTATTTGATTTAATAATCTGTCTATAAAATTGTTGTTCAACCCTAAAGAAATTTTCTTTTCTAGAATTTTTATTAAAGAACATTTTGTATTTAGCTGTGGGTAATGTGTTACCAATATCATATTTTTACAGCTCTTTGGAGGTTTTTCTATAACCATTGAAAGATTTTGAATGGGATTCTTGGCATCAATACCTCCTATACAAAGATCTTTTTCTATTTCTTTCCATCTACCTGATACATATATACCTTTACTTTTCATTAGCTTTATAACATGTATGTCATCATCTAACTTTACGATACCAAAACTTCTTTTAGGTACATCGATAATCTTTATACATTCTTCGAGGCCCCCACAAAGTATAACAAAATCTATATCCTCATTCAATATTTTATCAACAACTTTACTACACTCACTATAACTAACATCTTGAACAACAGCTATCTTCTTAATGCTCAAAAACAACACCATATAATAATTATTTAAAAATAATTTACGAGGTAGAGTTCCTAGCTATAATAAGATCTATAGATCTATCTTAACTCTAAATAGTACCTAGTCTAAATAAAACTTTGTAGTTACCTCCTACATATCTTTCTACAACCTCCCTCCATGCATCTCCTATACTAATAAGTGCATAGAAACCTGCAGGTCTTGCACCAGCTCTTTTAATTAACTCAAACAATGCTATACTAGTTCGTCCACTTCTAACAAGATCATCTACAATTAATACCTTATCTCCATATCCTATTATACCTTCAGGTAAATATAGTGATACAATCTCTGGTGGTGCTCGTGTAATATAGCTTACCTCGATAAATTTATTGAATCCAACCTCTTTCTTTCTCTTTATTGTAACTAGTTTTATATTTAGCCTTTTCGATATTAGTGTGGCAAGCGGTATTCCGTCAGTTTCTACAGTAGCAACTGATGTGAATCCCATATCCTGAGCCCATAACATTGCATCTATTGAAGCAATAGTGAGAATATCTATATTATACGCAAGGTTATAGACATTGATAAGTCCTTCTTCATCAGTTTTAACAACCTTTTCCTTAATTACATTAATCATATCACTATCCAGTAGTTTTGTTATCATTCTTCTAGATCTGTCTTGACTGGGTTTAATATCACCATGTATATATCTCCATAATGTTGGAACCGATATACCCAAGATATTCTCAAGCTCTTTAAATTTAAAGAATCTCTTTAAACTTGTAAGTATCTCAATAACAAGTTCTTTTTCATCGATGTATAAAGTCATGTTATTCAACCTCTATTTAATATAAAAAGATTTATTCAAAACTTAAAAAGCTATAATACTTTGAGATCTATTTGATTATCTTTCCAGCTGCTATCTCTGGTTCAATAAATTTTTTCCTGGATATAACCCTTGCAATATCCTCTAATATTTTCTCTATAGACTCTGCTTCATCTTCACAATGAATTATATTCTCATCCTCTATAATAATTCCACTAAAGCCAGTAGAATTAGGAGTTAAAAGTATGTGAATATCAGCATACTTTGCAACATACCTTCTAACTTTGTTAGCTATCATGCTACACTTTACAATATCGTCAGGCTTTAAACCGGTTACTATTAATTTAATAGCAGGTTTAGGCATTGTCAACACTAATATATTAGCTTCATCTAGTCTTACTATATAAGTAGGATATCACCTATATGGTTGAAGATACATCAACATATATTATCACTAAAGATATTTTAGATTCATTATAGAAAAGTTTATAAATTTTTATGGATATATAAAATACTAGAAAAAAAGTGTATGGGTGGTTTTAGTGATAAGGCTTAAAAAGCTTTACGAAGACCTTGATATTGAGGTATTTAAAGCCCCTGCAGAAGAGGAGTTAGAGCGTCTTGTAAAGGATACTATAAGCAATAATGGTAAACCTATGTCTTGGAAAGAGCTTAGAGAGCGTTTTGCTGGTATAGCAGGTGAGGATAGACTTAGAAAAGTGTTGATAAGGCTTATAGAAAGAGATGAAATTATCGAACTTCCAGATGGAGCTTTGGCTCTTCCTGGTATGGAATATAGCTATATACCTAAGAAGTCAACAAAAAGAGTTAGACCTCTAGTACCGTCAAAGTTTAGAGCTAGATGGGGTAATATAGCAGCAAGACTAAGGAAAACAGGTAGACCCTTAGGTGAAGTTTTAAAAGAGTTAAAAAGTGAATCATCTGAAGAGCTTCCAGATATCGAAGACTATGAAGAATATCTAGATATTGAGTAGTTTATTTCAGTAGTGAAGTATTTAATTTGTATATTAACTTTATTCTAGGTTTATAAAATGTGTGAAAAGACAACAATTAAGATTGTTGGTAAAACTGCTATCCTAAAAAGTGAAAAAGGTTTCAAGGCTATTGTCGGTGTTGATAATTTATGTTCGTTAGCAAAAAGACTGAACCTTTGTTTAGAAAACTATAAGTGCTAAAGTCTATATCTATTAATCAAATTTCTCATTTTGAGGTATGTATCATATGATATCAAAGTTCTTCTATTTATGTAGTATGATGTTGTAGGTGCTTTATTAACAACATTCTCTATTTTATCAGATACTATAATACTGAAAGCATCGCTACCTGCACCACTACCAAAAGATGCTGCAAGTATTCTTTGTCCAGGTTTGGCCTCTTCTAATATTTTTGCTAATCCTATTAACATTGATCCATTATATGTATTTCCAATATATGGAGTTAAGAGACCAGGCAATATTTTCTCTTTTGGAAATCCAAGTAATGCTCCAACTCTAAGAGGAAACTTTCCATTTGGTTGATGAAAAACTGCATAATCGAAATCTGAAGCTCTCAACCCCAGCTCTTCCATTAAAAGCTTAACTGCTGAAACTATGTGATTAAAATATGCTGGTTCTCCAGTAAATCCTTCACCATGTCTTGGATAAGGTGCTCCATCTCGTCTCCAAAAATCTGGTGTGTCTGTAGAATATGATATGCTTCCTTCAAAATATGCTACAGAGTTATATCTAGGCCCTATGATGTATGCAGCACCTCCACTACTTGCTGTAAACTCTAGCACATCTCCTGGACTACTTTGTGATGTATCTGCACCTATTGCTAATACATATCTAGCTATACCGCTCTCAACTAAAGATATACCAATTCTAATTGCTTCGGTACCTGCTCTACATGCAAACTCTAAATCAGCTACTTGATGCATTGGTTTAATTCCGAGGGCTTCTGCTATTATAGTAGCACCAGGTTTTACAGCATATGGCTTACTTTCTGTACCTAGATATACAGCATCTATTTCTCTCGGCTCTATACCCGCCCTTTTAATAGCATTTAAAGATGCTTGATATCCTATGGTTATACTATCCTCATCAATATTACCTACAGATTTCTCTTCAACCCAAATACTTTTAGGGGTCTCTAAATCAAATCCCCATATCTTTGCAATATCATCTGCACTAATTCTATATCTAGGTATATATACCCCCCATCCAACAATACCACTATTACCATGCTTCATGTTATCTCATCCCAAAAAACATAATTAATAAGAGAGATATTTTTAGGTTAATGACCATATAGCTCAATTATTTCTATACTACAGATATCCATCATATTCAAGAACTCTTCTACACATTGAAGCAATCTTCTTAACAACATAGTTAACATATTTAATAAATTCTTCATCAGCATCAACAATTTCACGCAAAGATTCGCTTTCTATAATATGTATCCATGACTTAGAAACATATGGTACTCCATGATCTGATTTTAAAACAGTATACTCATATACTATCCATCCATGCTCACATAACAACTTTACTGAAAACACATCTTTATCAAAATCAATACTATTTTTGTATATAGCATTGACATCTAATAGAATCTCTGCTAAACTCAAACCTAAAAATTCGATAAATTCAATTTCATTATCTTCAGTTGATATTGGTATTGCGGTTATTTTAACTAATGGATAACGCAAAAGTGAAAAATCTATATATAGAGCAAGATTAGGTGAATTCTCTGATAACAATTTATATAAAGTTCCTAAGGCTTTATCTCCATAAATCTCATGTTTTTTTACCTCTATACTTCTTCTACCAATAGACAATATAATCACCAATTTTCCCTTTGTTCTAAAGTATAGACCTTAACCATAACATTCTTCATATACACTTGTATACTATTTAAGCTATTAGGCATAAATCTAATTAATTATACTAAATTATACTTTATATAAATTTACTATATAAATGTCTAGGAAGGTAAGATGATTTATCCTATACATATAATTTTAGCTGAATCTGGTTTAGAGCTTATACCAAAAGAAATCCAAAGTCATAGATCTGTAGTGAAAAGTGCTAAGAGAAGAGGTAAAAGACCATGTGACATTCTTTTAGATGTATCGCTACATTATAAAGCTATGAGACTTTTACCAAAATGGTATAAACGTGGTCGCCCAGATATTGTCCACATATCTCTTTTACTTGCATTGTCATCTCCTTTAAATAAAACGGGTTTATTGCGATTTTATATACATACATTAAATGATATAATGATATATATAGAGCCTGAGACTAGGATTCCGAAGAATTATAATAGATTTATAGGTTTAATGGAACAGCTTCTAAAAATTGGAAAAGTGCCTCCAAATTCTGATAGACCTTTGATATCGATTGAAAATAAATCCTTAAAGCAATTTATATATGAAAATAACTTTGACGAAGTTATATTAATGCATGAAAAAGGAGTAAAATATACGCCAAACTCCTTAGGAAATCTAATTGCTAATCTTATAAATAATGGCAAAAAGGTGTGTATAGTTATTGGTGGTTTTCAGCATGGTGACTTTGAGGAATCGACACTAAATCTAGCAACTAAAAAGGTATCTATATATCCAAAGAGTCTTGAAACATGGATTGTTCTTTCAAGAGTGATAGAAGGTATTGAAAATGCTTTTAATCTATTCAATAATTAAACAGATTAACAAAATTATAAAACTTTAAATAATACATTTAACCATTTGTTTAATAATAAAAGTGTTTTATATCAAAAACATTAAATTATGTTATTTGTATTTAATTGAAATAGAATATCTTTTAATATTATATATCCTAAAAATATTGAAGATATTTAAGCATTTTGATAAGATTTTGAGGAGGTTTTATAGCTAATGCTATAGCACCTACAAGTACGATGTCTTCTTCAAATACTGTAATTTCAATTTTTGGTAATGAAGTCACGATACCTTTTGACTTTGCAACACCTTCAACAATTCTTTTAAATACTAGTTCTCTATTCTTTAATATAACTGATCCCCCTAATGTAATTAATTCTGGGTCATAAAGATTTATAATGTTTTCAAACCCCGCTATATTATATCTATTGATTTCATTTATAATTTTAAGTGCAAGCTTGTCTCCTTTATTGGCTTCACTATATATTAACTCTGTTGAAAGGCTCTTTTCTATAAACGCTCTATATATTGGCGATGTTTTTTCATCTGCTTTTATATCTATTTCGTTCAAAATGAGTTCAGCAAATCTTGGTATATTTACACCACTAGCATATGCTTCCCAATGGCCATAGCCTCCACATCCACATCTCATTTTACCACTTACATCTACGATGGTATGCCCAATCTCATGAGCATTTCCCATCTTACCCAATAACAATGTATCATTAACAATCATACCTCCACCTATACCACTACTAATTGTTATGTATACAATATTGCTATATTCCCTACCTAGGCCAAGATTCTTTTCCCCCCAAACAGCCGTTACACAATCATTTGCCATTATAACAGGTTTTTTTAATGTATCTTGAATAGGTTTGCCAAGTTCAAAAGTGCGGATAGGAATATTTGGAGGATTAATAACCATACCTGTTGATAGTTCAAGAGGACCTGCTGTACCTATTCCAATAGCTTCTATATTATCGAGGTATTCCTTATAATGCTGAATAATATTTTCCGATATAGTCTCTGCAATTGTATATCTGTCACCATTTCTAGGGGTTCTAAAAACATGTTTATAAAGGATCATACCATTTTTATTTGCTAGTGCTATTCTAGTCCAAGTAGCTCCCACATCTATTCCTATTACATAACTTTTCAAGATATATACACCTTCGAAATATTTAATCAGTACTCTTACCGCTCATCATGTATTTCAGGTAGGAGGTGCTTACATCATTCATAAATAGTGACATTTATTACTTTTGCTCTAAAATGGTAAATATTTCTTTAAGAACCTTAAAACCATTTGCAATTAAGCCTAGCGAACCTTTATTGCAACATTCATATTCAGTAAAATTCTTAAGATCGTCAAATCTATTTAGACCATTATAAGCAACAATAATTGGAACAGGATCGCTGCTATGAGCTTTAAGCTCTGGTGGGGTGGCATGGTCAGATGTAATAATTATAGCAACATTATCTAGATCTATGTTATTTATAAGGGGTTGAATGAAATAGCTATCTATAAGCTCTATCGATTTAATTTTTCTTTCTTTATCCCCATCATGTCCTGGTTCATCAGGGCCTTTAAGATGCACATATACAACATCGTTTTTCTTTAAGAGATCTAAAGAGGCTTTTAATCTCTCTTCATAGTCTATTTGAGGATTGTTTGTAGGTGGGGGTACTTGAGCTATATCCATACCAAGAATGGCACCTATGCCTTTCTCAACAGGCATCTCCGCGACAATTCCAAATGTTCTATTGTAAAGGTTTTGAATGGGTTCTATAGAGGGATATCTATCCTCAGCATCTCTTAGAAGCAGTGCATTAGCCTTTGGTAATCCTTTTGCAGCCCTTTTAATATTTAGAGGATGTTTATCTAGAATATCTATAATTTTTCTTGTAAATTCGTTGACTAATTCACATGTAATTCTAGCCTCTTCAGAGTTATTTAAGGCTTTACATGATTCTATAAATGGTTTAAAGCTCTTTAATGCAACTGAAAGCCTCCCTTCTTTGGCATATGCTGGGTCTGTATTAGACACATCTGCGCTTAACTTCTTCTCCTTGCTACCAATAACAACAACTGCTCTATGCCCAATAGATGCAATAACTCTTGCATAGCCATTGTAAATTCCTAGATCAATTCCATCAATAGCTTTAGCAAGCTCTTGAGCTTCTTCCGATGATAGACTCCTTCCAACTCTTCTATCAATAATTTTCTTGTCGCTAGGATCAATTGTAGCAAAGTTAGCTCTAAACACAACTTCATAGCCTTCCTTAATTTTTATACCAACACCTAATGCCTCTAGAAGACCTCTACCAATATTAATTCTTCTAGGATCATAACCAAGTAACGAAAATACGGCTGCATCGCTTTCTGGTGGTGTTTCATTATCTATTGGATAGAAACATCCAGCTATAGAGTTTCTAGCTAGCTGATCTAATCCTGGTTTTCGAGCCAATTCTAAAGATGTTGGTCTATATCTTAATGTATCTGCTACACCATCAATAACTATAAATATTATCTTCATATCAATTCTACACCTCCTAAGCATTAAATGAAACAGAAATAAAAAATATTAACTCTGAGTAAACAGCTTCATTGCATTATATACCATATATACAGTTATAAAGTTTATAAACTGGTGTAACATTAAATATTGGGAAAAGAATGTATATAAAGCTATAGTAATCAAGTTTACTGTGTGGTAATATGAGTGCAGTAGTATCATCAAATATTAGAAAAATTATCAGAGTTGGCGAAAGAAGTATTGGAATAACTATACCAAAGGAGTGGCTCAATGTTTTAGGGCTAGGGATAGGGTCAAACGTTGAGGTATCACTTGGCTCTGGATATATACTTATAAAACCACTTACAGCTGCTCAACACAGAATAATACACAGCGTAAAGATAAAGCATGAAGACCCTGATATTCTATCAAGACTTATAATAGCTGGTTATATAGAAGGCTATGATATAATAGTTTTAGATGAGGTCCGCGATATTGCGAGAAAAGCATTCTATCCCATAGCAATGAGATTGCCTGGGGTTATAGCTATGGATGGTGTAACCTTTAAAATAAAAGTATCTGTTGATGAGGTTAATACCGATCTAAATGAAGTTGTTTCATCTATGAGATCAGCATTGAATACAATGTTTGATCTTTTAATAGATTATTTCAATACCAGTGATAAAAATAGGTTAAACGAGATAATACATCTTGATGATGATCTTGATAGGCTTCATTTCCTTGGTATGAGAACAATTAAAAGAACATCCTTTAGAGATCCTCCTTATTCTCTTGACTATGCTATAGTTTTAAAAAGTCTTGAACATATTGGCGATTCTCTTGACAGGGTTTCTAATACCCTACTCCACATAGATCTAAATACCCTCCAAAGTAGTCCTGAATGTAGAGGTGTATTTAAAGATATTTTTGCGAAGGTTTCATCTTATGTATCTAAATCTGTAAATGCTTTCACAACATCAAATGTTAACTTAGCTATGAAAGTTTTGTTGGGTAGAGAAGAAATATCAAAGAGTATTCTTAGCTCAATTCAAAAATGTATAGAGGTTCACGGAGTTCTTGCGATGGTTCATGAAGCTATAAACGCTATTTATGAAGCAGCTGAAATAGCTGAAGTTGCAACTGCTAGAGCTGTTAGAGCCATTGGTGCTACTCATACTGAGATGAGCTCTGCAGAAAGGGAGTATCGAGAACCTTCCGAATAACATCTATAGAGTTAACAACATTTTTTGTTATTTCTTCAACTATATACATGGTGTCTATGTCAATTAATCCTTTTTGTTGAGCTTTATCAAGTTCATTTATATCGATAACCTTTACACTATTTTTAACTAATATAATATCAACGAATAAATCTACGTATTTAACAATGCCTTTATTATAGCATATTTCTGGAGGGGTGTTTATATTTATGTATATACCTTTCTCCTTTCCTTCAGCATCGGTATATTTATGTATAATGAACCAGTTATTTAATGGTATAAAAGTCCAGATAACATCTCCAACCTTCTTTTCAATTTCAAGCCCATCATAAATTCCATTCTTTTGAACCTTACGCTTTCCCACTAACATAGATCCCACATCAGATTCTAGAGAATTCACTATAGTTATTGGACCTATCTCTATGATCTTTTCTCCTGGTTTGCTATGTTCTAACATTATATTTTTGTTAATAACATGTCTCATTATATGGTTTTCAATTGCTTTAGCTAAAGTATTGCTATCTATATATATAGTCAATGTATCTAGAAAGTTTATAGCATCCTCACATATACCGCATGTTCTCAACTGATGATGATAAGGTGTTGTAGGCGACAAAGATCTTCTAACATCATCTAAATACTCCTTCGATGGCCTTGATAACTTTATATATGCTATAGCTTCACCTTGATAGAGTATTGCAGGTTCTTTAGGTTTTATATTTCTTAGCTTTCTTGCTTCATTAGCTGCTTCTTCAATTTCCTGAATAATTTTCTCTAGAGGAGCTGAGCGTGCAGTGCTTCGCCATCTGATGCTAAATCCCTGTCTAGTGTATTGATTTGATATTGTAGTTAGAGATGCTTTTCTATCATAATCTCTTATATGCTCACTAAAATATATACGTCCTTCACCATCATCTAGAAGGACAAGTGTATCCTTTAATACAGCTGTACCTGGAAGTGCTACAGCCTTGTCCTCTTCTTTTAATGTAGGTTTCACAATATGTATAACAATAACATCATTCTCGTTACACATACTTATATCTTGGACTATAACCTTGCTATTTTTAATTTCTCCTATACATTGACCTTTCTCAAAACCTCTAAGCTTTACCGCTAATGTTGTATAGGGACCTAGTTCTTCTAGCCTATAGCTTATAAATGGTATCCTTGATAAGATTTCGATAAGCATTGCTTCAACAGCATCTTTATAACCTACAATTATTAATGCATCAGGATCTTCATCGCTTTCCTTTATTGTAGCTTGAGGCAGTATTTCAGTTCTTTGAGGCATTGAAATTCTCTCAGCTAGTTTTTTAGACAAATCAACAAGTTCATGTCCAGATTCAAGAACAATTTTAGCTAAAGCTGTAGCATATGGCCCTCTGACCCTATATAGCATAGCTACATCATCCACTATATTAATAATGTAATTCCGATTTTTAATCTTTTACAGTTTCAAGTATTGAGATGGCATTCCATAGAAGTGTCCTTGCATGTAGTGGCATATTAGGGTCTTGGCTAACTTCATCAAGAATGCCAACAGCATTAGCTGCTCTAACACCTGGCGATAGATTTTTCTCACTTAGTGCTCTTATAGCATACATAGCAGCTCTTCTTATATTTCTAGGTATAGAAGGGTCGTTCATAACTCTTGAAAGTATCATAAATGCTTGTTTAATTTTTGCTTCATTATCATATTGAGGCAAGCGTGATTCAAATCTACGTTTAATCATGTTATCTCCAATATTATTGGTATTACCCTGCTGGTCTATGCTCATAACGTTTTCACCCTATTTACTTCATAACTCACAGGAGTTAAAGAAATTATGCTCTTATCAAGCTTTTATGCTTGCTAAAGCATTTTATAACTATTTAGGTGAAACTGTGACTATAATTAGATGGCATGGTCATGCATGTTTCGAGATAATATCATCTAAAGGAACGGTAATAGTTATAGATCCTCATGATGGTCGAAGCCTTGGAATAAAAACCCCTAAGATTTCTGCTGATATCGTTCTTATAACCCATGAACATTTTGATCATAATGCCTATCCAGTTGTAGCCAAACCTGGTGCAAATATATTTTCAATGCATATTGGTGAAGAGACTATTAATGACATTAGATTCATAGGCATTGAAACATATCATGATAGGGAAAGAGGAAGAAGAAGAGGAAGAAACATAATATACAAATTATATGTAGATAATATATCATTTGTCCATCTTGGAGACCTCGGACATGAGCTAGAGAGAGATTACTCTACAAAGTTAGGTCCAATACATATTCTCATGATTCCTGTAGGAGGAACATTTACAATAGATGCGAAAGGAGCGTGGAAAACAATTGAAAATCTAAATCCAAAAGCTGTTATACCTATGCATTACTGGATTGAAAATCTAAATCTTCCTCTAAGACCCGTAGACGATTTTATTCAACAGAAGCCAGCAACATGGAACGTTATGAAGCTTAATACAAATACATTATCTATTGAAGCTGAAAAAATATTACAGAACACTATATACGTTTTTACTCTTGCATAAATTTAAAATTATGCTATAATACAATTCTTTTTTGTCTTTGAATTCTCAATATAACCTAGGTTATAATATATTAGAATCGGTTAGATCATTTTAAACAAAAATGTAAAATATTGACAACAGAAATATCTGTGAAACTAGCAAAAAATTTTTAGGTGTTATCACAATATGACTGAGATTGGGAAATATGAAGAGGTGCTAGGCTTGACCACAAGTTATTATGAAGGTGCTAGAGTTCCATGGGTTCCAACAAGAGAGGAGCTACTAGATATTGTTATGAAGTTAGCTAATATATCTAAAGATGATATATTTTATGATCTTGGATGTGGAGATGGCCGTGTTGTTATTAAGGCTATTAAGGAAGGTGCACAAAGGGGTGTATGTGTCGAAATAAACCCGACATTAATTGAAAAGGCAAAAGAAAATGCAAAAACAGAAGCTGTGTTAAACCGTATTGAATTTGTTAATGAGGATTTCTTTAAAGCACCCATTTCAGATGCTACTATTATATATATGTATCTACTTACATCTGTCAATAGAGCATTGAAACCTAAACTTGAAACAGAGCTAAAGAAAGGTACAAAAATAATTACACTAGATTTTGAGATTCCTGGATGGAAGCCTGTACAAGTAATTGAAGTAGCTCTACCCATGAGAACTGCAAGGCTATATCTATATATAAAAGGATATAGCGATATCTAATAAACTACAACATTATATTATTCAAATAGATATAGAGAGTCTGAGTCGCCTTAGGGAAACTCCCGCTCCTTTAGGGTAAGGGAGTCAATATACATCAGCAAC
The DNA here is from genome assembly GCA_964447975.1 of uncultured Ignisphaera sp. Lineage (GTDB taxonomy): Archaea > Thermoproteota > Thermoprotei_A > Sulfolobales > Ignisphaeraceae > Ignisphaera. The sequence continues at coordinate 124,944 of CAYUUS010000001.1, forward strand.
CCTTTTAGCTTCATCAATAATTTTTTTAGCTTCAAGTGAAGCACTACCTACAACATTTTTGAATTCAGCCACATTTTGTGTTTCAGCAATTAAGACTCTCGATATCTCATCAAGCTTATCTATAAGGGTCATCAATATTGGTATGTTCCTTGAAATACTACTTTTAAGTACTTTAACAATGTCTCTAACTATAGCTATACTAAGAACAATATTGTTTGCTGTGATCAATGTCTCTAGTCTTAATATTACGTATTCAAGGAAAACATCTATATTGTTGAGTTGTTTATAGATGTTTTCTAGAGATATAAGTTCTTTCTCTATGGCTTTAGCTTTGTCATAGTTATTGGAATGTTCTTTATATTCTTTATACACATAAATATTTCTTTGCACTACAGATTTATAGTATTCAACTTTGTTATGAAGTTCCCTAAGTAGTGCAAGGCTAAGGAGCAACTTAGCTTTAACAGACATACTTCACTTCCTATATAATTATATAGTATTCCTAAATTTTAATTCTAAGTCTCTTAGCAATTTTATTGACTACATTTTCTCTACTCTAGACATTTTTGTGATAGCTTTATAGATAACTCTTTACCTGTAAATCTTGGAAGGAAATTCCTCTCTATATCTCTCATTCTTCTCTTTGCATACCAGAGAAATAATTTAAGAAGAAATTTAACGGGCTCATATACAATTCCCTTCATATAGAACTTGGCCATTATATCTTCAGCCCAATTCACTGTATGCCAAAAAGCTATCTTCATAGCCTCAGCATGTTCTGGTGTTATCTTCATTCCGATAATTCCACCTTCCTCATGTTTTAATATTCCCATTGGTACAAACAACATTGGAACTATAATACTTCTATACTTTTTTAACCTCTCTAGCAACTCAATTGTTTTTATTACATCATTTGGCTCCTCATTTGGAAAGCCTAGTATAAATGTTGCTGCTGGTATTATTCTATGTTCATGCATTATAGCAAATGCTTCCTCAACTATATCAGGCCACTCATCAGCTTTAAATGGAAGTGCTTTTGCAGGCATAACAATTTTTGCAAGTCTAGGTGACCCTGTCTCTATACCAACCTCAACACCAAGATAATCCTGCTCTAATTTAGAGTATATGAGATCTGTAAGAGATGAAATTAGTTTATATCTTCTTTGAGCTACAACTATTGACGCTAATGATGCATGGGCCCATGCTATGTTTTCAGCTTTATTTACAACCTCTCTATGTAGTTTTAAAATAGGCTCTGGTTTGGGTTCAATGGTATAAGATCCATAAAGAAGAACATCCTCGCTATGAAGAACAACACCTTTTATAGAATTCGATATATTTACCTCAATTTCTTTTAGTATCCTATCTATTGGAATGTGTCTAAGAGGTCTAAGTGTGACACTGCAAAACATACATCCCCTAGGACATCCCCTTGTTATCTCTACAAGTCCATTTACACTTGCTCCCTTTATAATAGGTATCTTATCTATATCAGGAGACTCTCTAGCCCCTATAGAAACATATCTTGGGACAGATTCATCATTAAGAAGTTTTGAAGCAATATCTACAATAAATTCATCTGCTTCACCATCAACAATAACATCGATTCCCCATCTCTCAACAAGTTCAGGTTCCCAAAGCCACTGCCATGATGCCGGACCTCCAACAACTATCTTCACGCCTCGCTTCTTCATAGCCTTAACTGCTTCGCTTTCCATAAGCTTAAAGAAGCTTCTTCTATTAACAGGTTCTTTACCTGTTAATAACCACCATTCAGAGCTTGGAGGTCCATAGGCAAAAAAATCATGGTGCCCTATCATTAAAACTTTAGCACTATCTTTATATCTATATAGATAGTCTGGATCTATTATATATGCATTAAACCCTGCATTTTGTAAAGCAGCCTCTATTTTTCTAAGGCCATAAGGAGCTTCTAGAGGTCTTCCAAACTCATCTATACGGGGTTTTGGACAACATATAAACATCCACATTTTTTCAGGTATTCCTATAGCTGGTCCTGTGGCCATAAACCCTAGAAATTCTCTGCCATGATGGTTTGTAATCATAGTTCTATCAGATGTTATAACAATATCAACATTGATTGTTTTTGCCATGTAGCTAACCCTTTTAATTCTGTTTTTAAAGCAGATATTTTGAATAGATATATATACCTAGTCTTCATTAGAAAATGTGTGGAGATTAGGAATATCCAATATATTAACTAAATGGTGATAATAGAGTGAATGCTAAGAGGCTGAGAATAAATGCGGCTGTTAATGTTTGGGGGGAGCTTCTGAGACTAAAGATTGTGAGTAGAGAAGAGGCTGTTAATATTATAAAGAGTATATATGAGAATACAAATACAGAACCAATTAGAGGTGCCAGCAGCCCTCCAGATATTTTTGATAAGGAAATGATAACAATCTATATAATTGGAAAATGGGGTTTAGGACTAGATAAAGAAATACCCATAGAGATATTGGATTCCTTATTTAATAAAGAAGTAATGCTTGAGAAGCTGTATAATAGTATATTACAGAGTAATAGCAGAGACGAAATATGTAAAGAAATCAAAGAGCTTTGTGAAAAACTTGATGAAACGCTTATAGCTAGGGAACTAAGATTTGCTTTTACATTGTATTACTTTGGATTTGCAGAGTATGACAACCTAGTTACACTACTTAGAAAAATCTATATGTTTTTCCCAGAATTCCAAGAAACTGTAAGAAGATTTACAAAGTTTGTTATAGCATATGAAGTAGGGTCAAGAATATCCTCTGGTAAAATAAAAAATGATATAGAGTTAAACATGACTAAAAATGTTATAGCTTTAGATATTGGAATTCCAAGAGCGTTACCATCAACAAGTTATATAGTTGAAGTCTCTAAACATTTCTTTGCCCTTCAAGAAAATATACTGAAGAGCTTAAAAACCAGTCAAGTTGAGAAAAAAGAAAATCAAAGTGAGTAGAAATGTTAAAGGTATCTGTAGAGAAGATATATCTAGTTAAGAAAGGAGATAAAAAGATACTTGTTGAGCTTTGTAGATCTAGCGATGGAAAACTATTTGTAGTTCCTATATACATAACTAGACATGTATATACACTACCTGATGGAAGTGAAAAAGAATGGGAATATGATGAATCAAAAGCTGAGGAGATAGAGTTTATGTCACTGCCTCCCAATATAAGGGAAGCATTATCGAAGATTGGTTTATGATTTTACTATTCTAAAAATGCCTATAGACGATACTGTATTTTATATGTGGTATATAAAAAGCTGTGACTGTCATAAGCCTAACACTTAATAATGTTAGCAATAAATAGTGTTTAGTGGGCATATCTTTGTAATAATGAATTAACAATATGGTGTCGAATATATGGTGAGCCATTGAATGGAAAAACATCTAACGAATCTCCCTGTAGAGTTCATAGATGGCATTGCTTATGCAAAGGAGTTTGAAGAAAGCTACATATTTAATTTTTTGTTGGATTCTATTGTTCAATGGTTTAAAAATAAATTTAGCACATTAACACCGCCACAGAAAATGGTTATACCATATATTAAGCATGGCTACAATGTTTTAGTTTCAAGCCCTACTGGTACTGGTAAAACCCTAGCTGTTTTTCTTCCGATTCTAGATGATTTATTTAGACTAGGTTTAGAAAATAAGTTAGAAAACAATATATATGTTGTCTATGTATCGCCTCTTCGGGCTCTTAATAACGATATGTACAAAAATCTGATTTTACCCCTTAATGAAATTCGTTCAAAAATATTAGAGTTTTATGGAATTGACATAGATATTCGCACAGCTGTTAGAACTAGTGATACATTGCCTAATGAAAAATCTAAAATGCTTAGATCTCCACCACATATATTAATAACTACTCCCGAAAGCCTTGCTCTGGCATTAAATGCTACTAAATTTAGAGAGAAACTTGCCACTGTTAGATGGGTTGTTGTTGACGAGGTTCATGAGCTAGCTAGCAATAAACGTGGTTCACATTTAATGTTATCTCTTGAAAGACTTGTTGAATTATGTGGAAGAGAGTTTCAGAGAATAGGGTTAAGTGCAACGATTTCACCTTTAGAAGATGTTGCAAGGTTTTTAGCAGGTTATAGAGATGATGGAAGCTTCAGACCTATTGTAATAGCAGATGCTAGATTCTCTAAACCAATTGATATAAAGGTTTTGTGTCCTGTTATGGATCTTGTTTATACACCTGCTTCTATATTAAATGAATCTATATATGAAATAGCCTCAAAGCTGATTTTACAACATAGAACAACACTGCTGTTTACAAATACAAGAAGCTCTACTGAACGTGTGGTATATAAATTAAAGAAGATGTTTAGTGATAATGGTATTTTAAATGCCGATGAAATTGAGGCTCATCATAGTAGCCTAAGCAGAGATGTTAGACTTGATGTTGAGGAGAAGCTTAAGCATGGCCAGCTTAGAGTTGCTGTATCCTCAACCAGTTTAGAGCTAGGTATAGATGTTGGCTATATAGATTTAGTTGTATTGCTAAGCAGTCCAAAAAGTGTTACTAGGCTTTTGCAGCGAGTTGGTAGAGCGGGGCATAATGCATATACTACAAGTAAGGGTGTGGTAATAGTTGTTGATAGAGATGACCTTGTTGAATGTACTGTACTTGCAAAACTTGCAAAGGAAAGAAAAATAGATAGAGTTAAGATACCTAAGAAGCCTCTTGATGTATTAGCACAGCATATAGTTGGAATGTCTCTAGAAAAGCCTAGGAATATAGATGAGGTATTAAGGGTTGTAAGAAGAAGCTATCCTTATCATGATATAACAGATAAAGAGTTTATGAATGTAGTTAATTATCTTGCTGGGGCATATCCAGGGCTAGAGGATTACAATGTCTATGCGAAGATAAGATATGATGATGCGACAAAGGTTATTGGTAAGAGAAGAGGCTCTAGAATGATATATCAATTGAATGTTGGTACAATTCCTGATGAGGCTAAGATTTCTGTAGTAACCATCTCAAATAATAGAAAGAAATATGTTGGAGATTTAGAGGAAGGTTTCGTTGAAATTCTATCTCCTAGCGATATAATCGTTCTTGGTGGTAAAACATATAGAGTCTTATCAATCCATCCAACAACAGTAGTTGTTGAACCTGCTGAAGGCGAGAGACCTACAGTTCCGTCATGGTTTTCAGAGATGTTGCCTCTTGCATATGATTCTGCATTAGAAGTTGGTAGATTCAGACGAGTAGTTGCTGAAATGATGAATATTCTACCAAAAGAAAAAGTGATTGAATGGCTCATAAATACCTATGATATTGAGAGACATGCTGCGGAGTATATCTATGACTACATATATCAACAAATTCTATTTACAGAAGGAAAAGTCCCGTCAGATAATAGTATATTGATTGAGATGTGGCCGGATCGTGAACGTGGTGCCATGAATATAGTGTTCCATGCATTATTTGGTAGAAGAGTTAACGATGTTCTTTCTCGTGTCTATGCTTATGTACTGGGGATGCTAACAGGAGAGAATATTAAAATAACGGTCACAGACAACGGTTTTATGTTAACCACATCTTTAAATGTTGATAGAAAAGCCATTGAAAATATTCTTAATAATGTTAAATCAAACAATATTAGGGATATAGCTCGTAAAGCTATTAGAAGAACAGAGCTATTTAAGAAGAGATTTAGACACTGTGCTGAAAGATCATTTATGTTGCTTAGAAGATACAAAGGAGTAGATGTATCACTAGCTAGAAGACAAATAAACTCTGAAAAGCTTATTCAGATTGTAGAGTCATTTAATGAATTTCCAATAATTGAAGAAACCTATAGAGAGATTCTTGAAGACTTTATGGACCTAGTTCATGCAAAAGAAGTTGTTGAAAGAATAGAACGTGGTGAAATAGCCATAGATATAATATATAGCCATTATGCACCAAGTCCATTTGCACACAACATCATTGCTTATGGATATAGCGATGTGATTTTAATGGAGGATAAAAGAAAGCTTATAATAAAGCTACAAGACATGGTTAAGAAGACGATAGAAAATAAAAGCAAAGTTATAGCTAGTTCAGTACAGAATATAACTTAGATAAATATGATGAATCAAGTAGTCCGCTCTGATAACAGTGATGTTGTCGGCACCCACTGAGAATCATTCTATCTTATTGCACCATAGGGACATATCTTTATACACACTCCACATTCTCTACATTTTTTATAATCTATTTTTACATATCCATCAACGATATCAATATATATAGCTCTATATAAGCATAGATCAACACACGTTGCACAATTATTACATATAGCATAATCTATTACAGGTTTTCCCAAGATCCCACCATCTAAAACATTTTATCTCTCACCAATTCTATCACACTACAACATTTTAGATCAAGGTTTAAATATATTATTGTATAGACAGAATAATAGTTGTTTGATTTCATAACAATTCATCTATCCTCCTCTTGCCTTAAAGGGAACTCTCAACATTTAGGTATATGGTGATTCATAGATCTTTATATTTATTAGGTTTCAGTGCTTTCTACCATCTACTTCTCAACAGTTCTACAATCAACTATTCCTTAACTGGAAAGCCGATCCACCACTATCGCTAAAGACTTCACTGCATATTCATTATTGAAAACAGCTTTATCCCCAGCCACTTAGCCTAGCACATCGAGCTTACATCCATCACAGGCTCTGTTACTCATAGAAACTTTATAGGATTCTATTTTTCTGTGTCAGTTGTAACCCTAGCACTAGAGAACTAGTGAAACCAGCTAAAAATAATGTAAATAACAATCAAACTAAAACAGTTTCAAGCAATAGATTTATCTATTAGCTTTAAAGTACAAAACTTAGATATAAGACAAGAATACATATGCCTTTCTATCGAATCAGGAAAATTAAATATAAAGATACAGTATACTACTACCTATATAAAGAATGGTGCGACCCTGATGCAAAGAAGAGGAGGTCTAAGCTTATTGGTCGCTGCGATGAAATAGAGAAGCTCATTGAATGGGTTAAAAGCAATGGGAATCAGTGGTGCGGGGGGTGGGATTTGAACCCACGCAGGCCTATGCCATCGGGGCCTAAGCCCGACCCCTTTGACCTAGCTCGGGCACCCCCGCACATTATTGTTTGCTGTCTTATAATATTGTTTAGATTTGGCTTAATAACTTTTATTATCAGTTTATTGTAATTGGAATTCTATCACATATATATATGGATTTGAATATACTTTTTTATTTCCATAGATTTTTGAAAGAGCTTTATATAGGTCTTCTTTTGTCTTAAAACCATCCATTTTTATTTCCTCTTCCTTCAAATCACTTAGTTTTTTCCTTTCTACTCTTTTTATAATTGCTCTTCCAATCCTAACATATCCAGCAAATACCTCAACAATATCTCCTTCTTTTAAATCTGTTGAAAGTCTTATAGTGGTTCTTTTTTCACCTGTAATTATCTTACCTATGTAATCAAATTTAAATATAAGCTTCTTCACTAGTTAATACCCATTAGTACTAGATGTTATACTATGATCCAGATATACTTTGTTCTTCTATTTCCTCTGGTGTTTTAACAATTAAATAGCCATCTTTAACAATGTGTATAACATCTCTCTTTACAATTTCGATTACAATCTCCTTAAATGCCTCTAGAGGTTTCTCTGACCTTATTTTTACATCTAACCTTTTTGCCAATCCTTTTACTGCCGATAAACATTCGTCTTTTACAGCACATACGTCACATCTACATAGCTCTCCTTTAACAAAGACAAACCCTAGATTCTCATCAACAAACCCACCCTTGTTTGAATGTATAGTTAAATTAATACTCCCATCATTATTTAAAGAAGTATCATAAACTAGAAAAAGCCTGGCTGCTACATAAAACCTGCCATCTCTATATACAGCTAGACCATTCCTTCTGAGAGAATGCAAATGCCTGTATATAGCTGTTCTTGACATATTAATAGCGTTAGCTATATCTGAGGCTAACACCATACCTCTAGCCATAAGAGACATTATAACACATCTAAGTTCATTATTAACACAGCTTTCAAAAGCTCTATAATTAATCATTCTAATTAGATCTATCTCTGGATATTCTTTCGGAATTGAAAGCAGTTTAAGCCTTGCTACATAGTTTTGAGTCATTGATTACCCCATATAAAGTGTTTTATAACATCTATAGTATTTCTAACCTTTTTAGAAATTTATAACTATTTTTCATAATGCTATTTCTAACCTCATTAGAATCTAAACCCTTTAGCTCTGCAACGTATCTAAATACACCAGTAATTTCCCTTGGATGAAACTCTAAACCTCTATATCTATATGGAGCATCGCTTTCAACAAGCATTATATCTAGTGGAGCTACTTTTACAACCTCTCTATATTTCTGCTGAATAGCAATAGCCATGTTCACTGTGATATAATAGCCTCTATCTACAATCTCTTTAATTAGCTCTAAAGGCCCTGTATACCAATGTATTATAGCTAATGAGACGTCATATCTATATAAAATATCTAGCACTTCTCTCCATGCATTTGCTGCATGTATATTCAATGCAAAGTCTTTTTCCCTTGCTATCTCAGCAAACCTTCTAAATACAATATCTTGATATTGTAGCGTATATGGCTTAAATTTTTTATCTAAACCCACCTCACCTATAACACGAACTAATTGGTTCTCCAATAACAATCTCTCTATATTTTTCAACTCATCTATATAATTAATATCAACATTCCATGGATGCAACCCAATAGCTGGTATAACCCATCCATATCTCTTTGAAATCTCAAGGGTTTTTAAAGATGATTTATAGTCATCACTTACACTAACCACATATATACCCAAATCCCCAATAGACCTAACTTCAGCATCGTTATATTCATGGAGATGGCAATGGGCATCTACTAAAACTTTATCCACTTCTCTTCCCATACAACACAAAATCCCTTATAGAATCTGATTTAATATGTATAAACTCGGTAAATGCCTCTAAGGGTATATAGGCAAATCTCTCTAATTTATATGTAGGATAGACTCTCCCAGCAATATTAATCTTGTATCCACAACCAGGGCACCTTAGATCCTCTGTTAAATCAACGCTTAGAATATCAAACCCCATCCTTCTAATAACAACTCTGCCACAGTTAGGGCAATAGGTGTTTTCAAACCTGTGTCCTGGTACATTACCTATATAAACATGCTTTAGACCCTCACTTACAGCAACATCTATATGCTTTTCAAGAGTTTTTATAGGTGTTGATGGAAGATCCATTACCTGGTAATCAGGATGAAACCTTAAGAAATGCAGGGGTGTTTCTGGACCAAGATTCTCAGCAATCCATCTAGCTAATTTTCTTGCTTTATCTAAGTCGTCTCCATATCTAGGAACAACAAGATCTGTAATCTCAATAAAAACGCCTTTTCTTTTTAACTCAACCAATGCACTAAATATAGGTTCAGTATCATAAACCAGTGAAAATTTTCTCACAAATTCTTTATCTCCATGACCCTTCAAATCAACTGTAGCAGCATCCATAAATTTAGCTACAACATCTATAGCTTCCTCAGTCATATAACCATTTGTAACCATGGTATTAAACAAACCGTGTTTCCTAGCCTCTACACCAACATCATATGCATACTCCAGAAATATTATAGGCTCGTTATATGTATATGTCATGCCATGAGCCCCATATGCCATAGCAAGCTTGACAGCCAATTCAGGTTCAAGTCTCCAACCAGCCACAACTCTTCTCTGGCTAATATCCCAATTCTGACAGAATTTACATGCCCAGCTACAACCTGTTGTAGACATTGAAAAAACTAAAGACCCAGGGTTAAAATGATATAAAGGCTTTTTTTCAATTGGATCAATTGCAACAGCTATTGCAAGCCCATAGGATACTAGATATAGTTTTCCATTAAAATTCCATCTAATGCCGCAAAAACCATATTGGCCATCTAATAGCTTACATCTCCTTGGACAAGCAGTACACTCTACTAATCCCTTTGAGCTATCAATAACTTTGTAAAGCAGTGCCTCCTTTGGCAATATATAATCCACCTCATATACAGCTTCTGTTCCACAGCTATTTACTTTATTACACACCAATACATTTTGTATTATATGTTTAACTAAGCTTATGGAATTTGATTTACTTATAACGTTTAAAGATATTTATATAACGCTAAATTATCCTTGGAAACCATCCTTTGATTATAGCCTAGATCTATAACTGTATTTAATTACTATAAATATAAGCACTGTATTTAGCTAAAAGAGCTTAAGCAATTATTTTGTGCACCTTCATTACAGCATTCTAGAATCTCTCCACACTAAATTATATGTGGATGAAAACCTCTTCTCCAAATATAAAGCTTACATATCCCTGCATTTAACATCATGATCGAGAAAGGGTTAGATGAGATGCCTAAAGAGGATGAGCACTGGGATAGTGTATATAGGAGGGTTAAGGAGCTCGAAAAACAGGGGTTTAAGCTAAGGGTCTCTAGAGTGGCCTTGAACACCGTTTGTCC
>CAYUUS010000002.1:0-112437 GCA_964447975.1 uncultured Ignisphaera sp.
GGGTAACCGCTGAAAGCATCTAAGCGGGAACCCCTCCCCGAAAAGAGGCGGCCGTTCCCAGGTGTTTGCCTGGGAGGAGGGCTCCCGTAGAAGACGGGGTTGATGGGGTGGGGGTGTAAGCCTCGAGAGCCTTAGGGCTCGAGAGGTTCAGCCCACCACTCCCAATCGCCCGACGCCTAGTGTTTGGAGTGGGGCCAGGTACAAATGGACCTGTACAGTGCTCGTATTTCTTTTGTTGTATATGTATTGAATATTGTATTAGGATAGTGTTTGTGTATTAGCTTATAATACTCTTTAAACCAAACTAGACAGCTAGGATGCTAGTCCATAGGTGATGCTATATTGAATGATGGTGAGTCGGGTAAACAAATGTTAACGGCTACAGATAAACAAAAAGATCAGAAGAGGGTATGGATCCAGAAAATGATTAAAAGTGCTAAGCTTCATCACAAGCTTTGCCCATTCTATGACAGAAAAAAGAAGCTGTGTTTCCTTAGATTAGGTGAGAGGTGTCCTTATGATGGAAAATTTGATAACTGTCCAATATTCATAGGATTTCTTGATAAGAGATATGAGGAGATTATAGCTGCAGGTAAACCTCTTCCAATAGATTTTGAAGATCCTCTAGTTCAATTTGGTGTTACATAGATATGTCTGTAAATCCTCTAGAAGTTGTTAGAAAATGCATATCTACAGAGATAGCAAAAGAGCTAAACCTAGACCACAACGTTATTAAAGAACTGTTTACAGTTCCTCGTGAAGAATATGGAGATTTAACCATAGTATTGTCTAAGACGTTTAAAGATGACATACAAAGCGATAAACTTGTAGAAGCTGTGAAGAGATGCAGCTATATAGAAAAAGCTAAAGCTATTGGCATGTATATAAATATGTGGTTCAATAAACCTAGATTCACAGAATTAGTATTCAGATCTATTGTAGCTAACGAGACGAACTATGGGATTTACAAAGAGGAGAAGCCTAAAAGAATAGTAGTTGAATACGTTTCTGCAAACCCTATACATCCACTACATATAGGAGCAGCTAGAAACGCTGCTATAGGAAACTTCATAGCGAATATAAATAAAGCTGTAGGAAATAACGTTCAAACAAGATTCTATATAAATGACGTTGGCAGACAAACAGCTATACTTACACTAGGAGTTAAACAATTAAAAGATATAGAACCACCAAAAGATATAAAGCCAGACCATTGGATAGGACTTATATATGCTATAACAAGCACAATTATAGAGATAATATCTATAAAGAGAAGCCTAGAAATAGAAAAAAATGAAGAGAAAAGAAAGGAAATGCAAAGAGAACTAGATGGGCTTTTAATCGATGCGACAAGGCTAAGAGAACAAGCACCAGATATATTCGACACAATTTTAGAGAAACTAAAGAATATGGATATAGAGAAAGAAATCTCAAAGATTATAAAAGGATATGAAAAAGGAGAGAAAGAAATCACAGAAATAGTACGAAAAGCTGTAGCACTATGTATAGAAGGCATAAGTAAAACGCTTCAGAGATTTAAAGCATCTATAGATATATGGGATTGGGAAAGCGATTTAATATGGAGTGGCGAAGTAGATGAGGTTCTAAAAGCTTTAAAAAACATGTCTTCTGAATACAAAGGAGCTCTAGCAATAGACTTTAAAATGCTCTTAAATATAGAGAGTATACGGGATAAGTTAAGAATACCAAAAAACCTAGAAATACCACCACTAGTTATTTTAAGAAGCGATGGCACAACACTTTACACAGTTAGAGATATAGCTTACTCAATAAAAAAGTTTAGAGAATACAACGCTGATAAAGTTATAAATGTTATAGCATCTGAACAAACATTACCACAAGCACAACTTAGATTAGCATTATATATGCTTGGATACCATAGAGAAGCAGAGAATCTGATACATTATAGCTATGAAATAGTGAATATAGAAGGAACTAAGATGAGTTCCAGAAGAGGAAAAATAATAACCTTAGATAGCGTATTAGAAGAAGCAAAAATGAGGTCAGCAATAGAACTTGAAAAGAAAGGTATGAAGGCAGAGGACATAGCAGAGAAAATAGGTGTAGCAGCATTAAAATTCTACCTACTCTCAGTAACTCCATCAAGACCCATAAAGTTTTCCTGGGATAACGTTCTAAATTTCGAAAGAAACTCAGCACCATATCTACTCTACACATTTGCTAGAACTGAAGGTGTATTTAGAAAAGCCAAGGAACTTGGTATAGAGCTTAACTGGATTAGGATTCTTAGTGAAGCAGATACAAGCTTTGCAGAAAATAATGTTAGGAGATGGAGACTAGTAAAAATAATTTCAGAATATCCAGATATATTTTATAGATGCTATAAAGAGTTAGATCCATCAATAATGGCTATATATATCCTTAGACTAGCAGATGAATTTAATTCATGGTATGACGAAGAGCCTATAGTACTTGAAAGCAATGATAGTTTAAGAAAATCTAAACTACTTATAACATATTCAGTAAACCAGATACTTAAAGGAGCACTTAAAATATTTGGTATAGAACCTTTAGAAAGGTTATAGAGAATGGAGAAATGTAAAGAGTATGTAAAGCCCATAGATATTGAGGGCTATGCAATAGCAGATAAAATTTCTTCTATCGAATACATAACATGCAACAAAAATAAAGAGATGATAGTAGCAAAACTTAAAAACGGTGAAACGCTATGCACACCATGTATTGCTAAAGATGAAGCTGAATTATGTAAAAAAGTTATAGGGTTTTATAGAAATATAGTAATTGTATTAAATGATGACAGGTATTACCACCTAGCCTATAAAGGCTATGAAGAAGACACTAGACGCTGATGAATCAGGTAAATACATAAGTTTATAAGCTGTGAATAAGCAAATACCTATCCACATAGTTAGGTGGTAACTACGCAATTTTGTCCCAAATGCGGAGGTCTCTTAGTACCTATCAAAAAAGAGGATGGATCCACAGTACTAAAATGCTCTAAATGTGGATATGAAGCATCTTCACAGAAACCATCCTACAAAATAGAAACACCTACATCCACTGCAACCAGGGTTCACACAACATCAATTATAAGCAACGGTAAAACCATAACTAGAAAAAAAGAAGAGATAGAACAAGAAAAAGAAGAATATTATAAAGAGCTGTTCCTAGAGCTTTTACATGAAGAGGAATACGGCGGTGAAGAAACATAGATATATCAAAGGTGGTTCATGCTGCTAAGAAAGCCGAGGAAACTTCAGAAAAAATATCATTAAAGCTTGCCAGCATCATAAGAAACTCAAATACAGTCTTATTGATTTATTGCGGATCTACATATGGTTTAGCTCAGCATATGTTATCAATTTTAAAGATATCAAAACCCCAGCTTTCACTAACAGCCATAGATGGAGACTATGCATACAACATTCTTTTACCGTATATAGCAGAAACGATAGATTTAGCAATAGTTTTTAGTGATATAGTACATGAAAAAACTCTTACAAGATTATTACAATCAATATTTTTAAACAATATAAAATCCATGTTTATAATTCCTAACATCTTATATGAAAAACATAAGGTGCAATGGAATAGAGGATTCGAAAATATAAACATAATTGAAATAGAAAATAATATATATAGATTAACATTGCTACTTACTGCTATGAAAACTGGCATATATATAGGGGAGTCGATAACTAGAATAAATAGAATGAAAAATGAGATAGAAATTGCATCTGTAGTAGATGAGATTATTTATAGATATAAATATGTTATCGATGCTCTAAAGACAAATAAGAATGTAGTTGTTTCTAAGACCATGATACCTGTAGGAGAATATCTTGAGGAACACAATTATAATGTGTATATAATGAATGAAACACCTAAGTATTTATTATTAAACAATTTTATAAATACTTTAAATGTTTTAATATTGATCCATTCATCTATAGAAGATCACATCGTAAATGAATTCATCATAGAGTCTGTAAGAAAGGGGCTAAGAAAAGAACAATTTGTAAACATGAGAATCAATACAGACCCCTTTACGGCACCCTTATATGGAATTTTAGTGTCTATGATAACAACATTAAAGAATTAAAGTTATTAATATTTAAAATAAGATTAATTTAATGTAATACACTGTAGCCATTAATATAAAGTAATATTTATTTGTAGAAACATTCTCTACAAGCATTCAATCATTTTATTCATACTAATTAAACAATTACTGTATTATAATCTCTTTCTACCATAATATATTATAACAATATTTATCGATATTTAATACATGGCTAAAGCGAATCGGTTTAAACAATCGTATTCAAATATAATTACGAAAAGCTTATAAACATAGATAAATTAACATCTTTTAGATGTAAGAGAGCCAATAAAGACCTATAACCGCTATAATGCTGCTTTAAACATATTAATTAAGACTAAAGCCAATAAAAATAAAAACGATTAAGAAAGACATCCTAACTACTGGTTCATATATGGTGCCGGGGTAGCTCAGCTGGTAGAGCGCGGGGCTGTTAACCCCGTGGTCGGAGGTTCGAATCCTCCCCCCGGCGCCATTCTTTTAGATGATGAAGCTCGAAAGGGTTGATCAATGATAGACTCGCGCAGGTCTGAAGCTAAATTATTGTAAAAATTTCTAAGCTTGGTATACCATTTATCAAATTTAAAATAAAGATTTAAAAATCTTCTATTCCTAAATCTTTTCGAATACCTCTACGGCTTAGTATGTTTTTAAGTGATGAATCAGATCTTTTACTTTCTAAATCCTTCATAAATGCATCTTCACTTTTAGACTCTGTTTTTATAACAGATAAACATTTGCCATCAGGCAACAGGTATCTAGAAACACACATAGCATATTGGCATTTATAGCCTATACATACATCATTAACCCAGTTACAATATGATGTAGGTTTACCATTTATGAGTTTAACTATTAAGGCCTTCTTACTGCATTTGAATAATGGACATGAGGTATTACACATGACACCTATAGGTCTAGGGGTTTCCATGGACGGTTTTTCATCTCTTCTATAACCTTCATGTCTTTCTCTATGACGGGGATATCTATCTTCCCTTCTAGAAGTTGATATGGAAGAAGAGCCTTCTCTTTCTTGTTTACGCAAGAGCTTCACCACTGTTTAATAACTTAGAGTTAGATAGGCTCTAACAGATAAGCTTATGGTTTAACCCACTTAAAAACTAGATAGTTTATATTTTTATATGGATCTTTATCATCAACTATTGCAAGCACTGATTTTTTTCTAACACTATGGCTAAGTCTACCAAGACCCACAATATCTATAGATCTTAGTAAATTCGCTGCTGATGTAACAGTAACAACATAGGGGGCATGTTCTAAACCCGGTCCAAGTTCATATACTGTGAAATCAGCTCCAAACTTCATACCACTTCGAACTATATACCCTTTTTCTTTAATATCTTTGTATACACTATATTTTAAGTTAAAACTATTGATGATTTTATTAGCGTAGGACTCAACATCATTGCATTTAACATCAGTATTACCAATAGATACTGAAATTAAACCTTTGTTACACAGATAAAACACCTCATATATAGAGAAAACAAATGGTTGGTCATAGCTTTTTAGAGGATTAGGTTTAGATTCATCTATTGGTTTACCAAAGAATATTTTAAACAAATTGTTTCCTAGGATGCTATTAAATAGAAAACCTTTTTGTCCTATTGTAAAAATCTTTATGTTCTTATTATTTATTTTCGCTTCATTACATGAAGACATAGTAAAGCCTCGTAAGTTTTTATAAATGAATTGACAACATCACCTAAACCATCCATTATTATAACTGATAAGATATCAATTTTTTCTCTCATGCTATTTACATAGGATTCATCATAATAGGAACTAAGGTTTTGAATAGATGTTGAGAGATCATCAATAATTTTATCAGCTCTTATAGGCATCTCTATATATGATCTTAGAATATTTTGTAGTTTATTTATACATTCTATTAATAGACTTAAAATTTTCTGAGCAGATATAATAATGTCTTCATTTAATTCTGATGGATTGTGCACCAAAGAGAAATGTATATATAGCTTATGTATCTTCTCAAGGAAATCTGAGGAAGCATTTAATATATTAAGGTAGTGGTTAGCTGTCATTAATGCTGATGATACTCTTGAGGCATATTCAAGAATTCCTCTATAATTATTTCTAAGATCTCTATAAGCTCCTATGACCCTTATTATTCTTGTTTTCACAATTTCTAAACGATCTTGAAATATATCATTAAACATTTCTTGCACTTCGTTGATAATACCTATTACTTTGGTATATAAATTATCTAGTTGTTCAATTAGATTCTCTTCGGCAAGTGTAATCTGTATTTGGAGTTGCTTTGGTTCAATCACATCACTATCCATTTTTTACAGCCTGAAAGATTTGCTACTTATATTATCTACTATAAGTGAAGTGGTATATAAATTTGAAACAAGAAGACAAAGATATATATTAGATGCTTCCTTAATGATATCAATAAAGTTTCATTAAATTTTTGGTAAGGCATTATTTATAGTCTTTAACAAATTTTCAATTCTTTCAATTCTCTTTAATTGCTCATCTATATCAACACCTAATACCACTAACTGTATATTGTTTAACCTTCTCCATATCTCTTTTTCACTTGGAATAGCTATCTCATCGATATAAAACAATAATAAATGTAGCTTTTCAATAGTTTCATTATTATCAATTTTATTGTCTATAATAACAGTTGCTGATAAACTTTGTAAAATTTTTTCAAGTCTCTCCGAAATTCTTTTTAATTTACGTAATCTACTAGCATATCTATCTAATAGATTATGCTTTGAAATTATTATATTTCGGCATCTATCTATATATTTACTATGTAGATATATTACTTCTTCAAATGATTTCAATATTTGTGATGCTTCATCTTTTTCTATAATGGCTATACAACCTCTATACAGATCTTATGGTACAAATACTATTATCTGAAACTCCTAACTGTCTCATTTGATCATGATTTACACCTATGTGATATTCATCTAAATCCTCTACAATAATAGCCTTTAGTCTAAACCTTTTCTTACCAGCTACAGTTACTTCTATATAATCCTTTACACCTAATTCTTTCGCTAATACTATTGATATTCTCGCTTCACCTTCTTTAGCATTAGGATCATATCTCAATCTTAGTCTCTTTTCCTTTACTCCTTGCCTTTGCTTAGAAAACAAAGAGGATGGAGGTGGAACTATAGAGACAAGCTTCTTCACATCAATCTTTTCCTCCTTTACATCCTCTTTTACTTCTTTTTCAGCTATATCTTCACTATCCATTACCATATTATTCACCAAGATTGGGACATTTTCAAAAATCCTTACTACTCTCTCAAGATTATTAAATTTCTCCGCAGATAAATATATAAGGTTAGCCATAATGTTCAATTACTGGGTAGCCTATATTAAAGATATCATGATTATTAAGCCCTAGATTTACAACATTTAATATATCTTTAATTGGTACACGTATCTGTTTCCTAGTATCTCTTTCTCTAACTGTAGCATCATTATTTGAAACACTATCATAATCTATGGTAATTACAAATGGTATACCTAATTCATCGGCTAAAGCATATTTCTTTCCTATGGTGCCCCCCTCTATATACATAACATAATAATGCTCTTTTAAAATCTCATAGATTTTTTTAGCAATTTGTTTGAGAGGTTCTCTATCCACAAGTGGTGTAATAGCTACTTTTATCGGCGCAATTCTTGCAGGAAATCTTAAAACTACTCTACCTTCTTGTTCTTCATATGCATATTCTAAAACTATATACATAAGTCTTTCAGCACCAAACGATGGCTCTGAAACAGATGGTATAAATTTTTCTATCCACTCTTTTTCTTCAGTTTCTATAACATTGAATACTTTCTTTGGAATTACTATATTATTTAACACTATGCTATCGGCCTGGCTAGAATTAATAACCGTTAGCAAGTCATCTTTACTTATACTTGATATTGCCTTAAACACCTCTCCTGCTTTAGAACCAAAAATCTTTAAAATGGAGTCTTTATCATATTTTATATCAACTTTTTTAATTATTTTAGGTGTCTTTAGCTGTCTTAAAGCATATAGATCAGCTTTGCTAAATAGAATATGTCTTTCTAGATCATATGTATGTCTATATGCATGTCCAGAAACTTCAAGCTTCCCCCATCTATCAACAGTAACCATTTGGTCAAATGTTTGTTTAGAATAATGGGCACGTTCACGAGGAATCTTTTCCTCAAAATAGCTATAAGCTGTAGGCACTCCTAAGGCATTTATAAATTTGTTTGCTATACACATCCAATAAGCAAGCCAAGGACTTTTTATAACACCTTCTCTAAATGCCTCAAAAGGCGAAATTGTTATTGGTTTATTTTCTTCTCTTTCTCTTTGCTCAGCTGTTAAAATATTTATTTTTTCATCTTGGCAACGTTCATGTAATAGATCACAGCTAGGATTGTTTTCATCATAGAAAAACTCTATCTCCATTATAGTAAACTCCCTAAGTCTTATAGGCCCTTGTCGTGGCGAAATTTCATTTCTAGCAACCTTACCTATCTGTGCAATACCTAATGGCAATCTATGTTTAGCAAGGTCATATACACGTTTAAAATTTATAAACATTCCTTGTGCAGCTTCAGGTCTCAAATAAGCTAGGTTTTCAGGGGAATAAGGACCTATATATGTTTGGAATAACAGGAGAAATTTTTTAACATCGCTTAATATACCATTACATATAGGGCAACGGATGTCATTTTCAATGATAAGTCTATTAAGTTCCTCAGCAGAATAACCTTCAACAGAGATCTTTAGTTTTTCCTCAATAAGATGATCTGCACGAAATACTCTATGACATTGTGTACATTCTGTTGCATAATCAGTAAAATTCTCCTCGTGTCCACTAGCTTTAAATACTATAGAAGGTGTTATAATAGGAGTTTCTATTTCTATAACAAACTCTTGATGTTTTTTTATAAAGAATTCTCTCCATAAATCGACTATGTTATTCTTTAACAATACACCAAGTGGTCCCAGATCATAAAAACCTGATTGACCGCCATATATTTCATATGATTGCCACAGAAACCCTCTTTTAACTGCATAGTCTATTACCTTTTCATACTTTGTGACACCCATATATAGCACCACATTATATATTAAATTTTTATATATCACTACACTGTAAGACTTTTATAGTATGATTTAGTAGAAGCTATTTAAGCTATTTAATAGCCTTGTTTAAGGTATAAAACATGGACAGTAACATATATGAATTATTTATAAATAAGTTATCTAATTCAGAAGCTTTTCTAGGATTCAATAGAGATGAGAATGAAACTCCATATACAATCATTGGAGTACCTCTAGATATGTCAACTTCATATAGAAGTGGCACTGCACTAGCACCTAAAGCTATAAGAAAAGCTTCAAAGTCTTTAGAATTATGTTCTGCTGTTAATGGTATCGATATTGAATCCATAGGCGTTAATGATGTAGGTGACATATCAATTTTTCCAGGGAGTTTAACTAGATCTTTATCAAGAATAGAATATGTACTAAGAAATATTTTTAAGAAAACAAATAGAAGGGTTATCATAATTGGAGGAGAACATACATTAACTCTAGCTTCATTTAGAGCATATGCAAAAAATTATAATGATTCCTGCATAATAGCTTTTGACGCTCATATGGATTTAAGAAATGAATATCTAGGGTCTAGATATAATCATGCAACTGTTATGAGAAGAATATTTGAAAAAGAAAAAAATGCAAAGATAATAATTATTGGTGCAAGAGCTGTAAGCAGAGAGGAAGAGCAATTCTATAAGAATATCAATGAAAAAAACAATATAAAGGTATTTAGAATTATAGGAGATGAAGTAAAAGTAGATGAAATTAATTCCATAGAAAACGAAATTTCTACATGTAAAAACAAATATATCTCAATAGACATCGATATATTAGATCCATCATATGCACCAGGCGTTCAAACACCTGAACCTTTAGGACTAAGTCCCTATACATTACTAAAAATACTAAATAGGATTGTTGATATAAATACATATGCAGTAGATCTTGTTGAAATGACACCAATATACGACCCCTCAGAGACAACAGCATTCATATCCGCTAAAATATTAATAGAGCTGATAGCAATGATGTCAGAAGTCGTAGGGCTTAGTGTTAAAAGATGTTGGTAGCCGGGCGGGGATTCGAACCCCGGTCACGGGGGCTCTCTCCACTACGGCCGCCTAGTCTCTTGTAGTTTAAGTATTACTAAAAGCTTTTAAACTTTTATGTCATTGATTGTTATACACTTTTACATAGTTATATAAATTGGAAAACCAATTGAAATATTATCTACATAATATAAGAGCATATTAATTTGGAATGTTATGACTATCTAAAATTATTGTGATTCTAGTGAATTCAAATTATTTTATAAAATATTCATTTAAAATAAAATCCTGTGGCCTGCTATTAATAAAGATATTATAGTAAGTAAAAATTTGTAATATTACATTAAGCTTAGCCAAGGTTCTATATCTCGTAGTTAAAATCAAAATGTTGTGGTAAGAGATATAACTTTAAGAAATTTATTAAAGCCAGTATTGTTTTGAATACAAAATTGATTATAGCAGAGTAAAATTCCCTCAATAGGATAAACATACTTTATCTCCCTAAGAACATTTCTAAGACTTGCCATAGGTATGAGCATGTTGCTTAAGAATACAGCAGAGAGATTTAAATGTGTATATTAACATAATGGTTCACAGAGTAATGAGCTCTGTAGGACGGGGTTGCAAGTCTTCTAAACTGACGAATGCGGAATGAGTATAAATCTGTAGTGGACTCTAAAGTTATAACTATTGTGAATATACTGTAAATATACGATTCTTGCCTTGGAAAAACCTCTATCTTGAACGCTAGAAGCCCTGCCCTTAGGGCAGCTCGCATATTGAGAGAAAAAGACTAGGCGGCCGTTAATGTGGACCAGAGCCCCGCATCCTTGGCCGCTAGACGACCCGGCTACATTAGGTTTCTGAGGTTCTAAATAGTGTTTTCTTAGATGAATGCTTTTAAATATTTGTGGACATTCTAATATAATATTTTCTTTCTATTGTTTTTTATTTCTTCACTAGCGAAATTTTAAGATTGTTATATAATTATTTTTAATACTCGTATCATGAAATAGTAAAGCTTATAAGCTTTGCTCACTAAAAGCTTAAGAGGAGTTTAATTATGGTCATCAGACCTTCAGAGCCTTCTCCAGAAGATGTACTGTCACGTTGTCCAAGTGGTAATATAATATATGATGAAGTTCGTGGAGAGTGGATATGTGCAGATAGTGGTGAAGTTATAGCAGAGCATGTAATTGACAGAGGTCCTGAGTGGAGAGCTTTTACAGCTGAGGAAAAGGAGCAGAGAAGTAGAGCTGGGGGACCTATAAATATTGCATTGCATGATAGCGGACTTTCAACAGTTATAGATTGGTATGATAGAGATGCAGCAGGTAGGAAACTAGATCTTAAAAGAAGACTTGAAATTATAAGAATAAGGAAATGGCATAGTAGAACTAGAGTTCAAAGCAATATAGATAGAAATATTGTTCAGGCTTTAAATGAATTAGATAGAATTGCAAATCAATTGAATATGCCAAGAGTAGTGAGGGAAGAAGCGGCAATGATATATAGAAGAGCAGTTGAAAGAGAACTTGTAAGAGGTAGAGCTATAGAGAGCATGGTTGCGGCAGCACTATATGCAGCATGTAGAATACATGGAGTTCCAAGAACATTGGATGAAATATCTAAGTTTACTAAAAGTGGTAGAAAAGAAGTAGCTAGATGTTATAGATTGTTAGTAAGAGAATTAATGCTTAAAATTCCAATAGTTGATGCTGCAGAACATGCTCAAAGAATAGCATTTATGCTTAGTCTTAGTGGAGCTACGGTTAAAACAGCTATAGAGATAATACATAAAGCTAGAGAACTAGGAGTAACAGCAGGCAGAGACCCAGCAGGTGTTGCTGCTGCAGCAGTATATATTGCTGCTCTATTAAATGATGAGAGAAGAACTCAAAAAGAAGTTGCAATGGCTGCAGGTGTAACTGAGGTTACTGTAAGAAATAGATATAAGGAGCTTATGAAAGCTTTAGGAAGTGAAGAGCAGATACAAAAATAGAATACGCAGGTAACAAAAGTAAGCAGGTCTCTGATTTACTTATAGAACTATATTGCTCGAAGGATTTTTATTTCTCCACTTCTACTCTTAACTATGACTCTATAACCACAATACGGACATCTAATAGCCATCATTACAGCTAGCTGAGATTCATCGAATTCCTTGCCACATTTTAGACATATATATTTAGGCATCTTTGAACACTAGAATATAATATCTCTGAAACAGATTTTTAAGCTCTAAACATATATTGTTAAGTGGGCATGCAAGTCAATGAAATCAGATAACCTTTGTGTAGGACTCCCTCCAGAACTGTGTACACAGCTAGAGATGGAATCACAAATAATTAAGATAAAGCTTGAATATAGAAAAATGGGTAAGATAGTTACCATAGTAGAGGGAATAGATGAAAAAGCATTCGATTTAAAAAAGCTTGCATCATACCTTAAAACAAAACTTGCGGCAGGGGGAACCATAAAGAATGGCAGAATCGAACTACAAGGAGATCATAGGTCAAGACTTAAAAAAATCCTTATAGAAGAATTTGGATTCAGACCTGAAAATATAATATTTATAGAGGAAGAGAAATAGAGTGAAGATGAGATATTGGTGTAGCTAAACGTTGACAGCAAATGTTAAGAGGTTGATGGAAGAGGTATTTAATAAAAGTAAAGAGGCTCTAGAGATAATTAAGAGCTATGCACATATAACACCATTAGATAAAAGTTACACTTTTTCAAGAATGATTGGAGGCAAGATATATCTAAAATATGAAAATCTACAAAAAACGGGGTCATTCAAGGTTAGAGGAGCTCTTTTTAAAACATACAAAATATATAATAAAGGTATAAATGGTGTAGTAGCAGCATCAGCAGGAAATCATGCACAAGGAGTAGCATTTGCAGCAAATGTATTTGGTCTAAAAAGTGTTATTGTAATGCCTATTGTCACACCCATTTCTAAAATAGAAGCCACTGTAGGATATGGAGCAGAAGTAATAATACATGGAAAAGTATTTGATGAAGCTGAACTTTTAGCATTGGATATAGCCAATAAAAAGAAATATGCATATATTCATCCATTTAACGATATAGATGTAATATCAGGTCAGGCAACCATAGGTTGGGAATTATTGAAGCAGTTAGATAAAGTTGATATGGTTGTTGTACCTATTGGTGGTGGAGGTTTAGCCTCAGGCATAATAAGTGTATTGAAAACCGTTAAACCAAATATAAAAATTATAGGAGTAGAACCTTCTGTTGCACCAAAGATGTACAGATCTGTTGAACTTAAAAAAATTGTTCAAATCGACGTAGCACCATCACTTGCTGATGGTCTTATTGTGAAAAAAGTCGGTGAGTTAACATTCGAAATTATTTCAAACACTATTGACGACATAGTGCTTGTAAACGAAGATGAAATTGCTTATGCAATATATTTACTTCTTGAAAGAGCAAAGACACTAACAGAAGGTGCTGGAGCAGTCTCCTTAGCAGCATTGATAAGCGGTAAAATTAAGAATATTAATGATAAAAACATTGTAGCATTAATAACAGGTGGCAATGCAGATTTAACATCTATATATAGAATCATAATTAAAGGATTGCTAAAGCATGGAAGAATAGCAAAAATATATGGATATGTTCCTGACATTCCAGGTACATTATATAAGATAACAGAGATTATAGCTAAGTATAGATGCAATATAATTGATATAAAACATGAGAGATTTGATGAACAGGGACCACCTCTATATACACGTATAGAAATATTATTAGAGGTTCCCTCTAAAGATGCCTTGAATAACGTTGTAGATGAATTAAATAAATATGGATATAAATTCAACTCTAGTAATAATTAAATGTAATAAAATATTTTTATTGATTTATATCAGTGCGAGAGCTCTTCATCATATCATTATTCAGATGGTTTGCATACTCATCATGGATTTGTTTGTATTCAATAAAGGTATTTAATGTTTTACCAATGATATAACATATCTTGCAAGTTTTTTAGCAGGATTTATACCCGATGCTCTTTGTATTCCTCTCCATTGAGGAGAGGCGTTTACCTCAAATACAACATAACCGTTTTTTGTTTCAGCAATATCTATCCCTGCATAGTGAAGATTCAATATCTTTAAAATTTTAAAGCTAAGTGTTTCAAGCTCTTTATCTATCTTCTCTATAATATCGGCATGTGCTCCTTGTGCAATATTTGTCTTCCAATTTTCAATGTTTTGTTGAATACGATAATACGCCACAACTATTTCGTCACCTATTATAAGCACTCTAATATCTCTACCAGGCTTCTCTATATATTCTTGAATGTATATAGGTTGATGCAGTTGTGATAATGTTCTTGCTATATTATATACAATATCAGGATCTTCAGCTTTGATTATTCCAAAACCCATACTGCCTATTAATGGCTTTACAACAACCTTTCCCCAAATTTCAGCAAGTTTTGTTGCAGAATAGAAATCTTCCACAATAGCTGTTTTAGGTGTAGGTATGCCTGCTTTTGATAATAAAAGAAGGCTGAGATATTTATCTCGTGCAACTATATAAGAATTAATTGGGTTTATAACAGGTATACCTGTTTCTTCTATATGTCTAAAGATATCTACTCTTCTGAGAAAAACCTCTATAGTTGTTGTTGCACCTAAATCTCTCAAGATGATAGCGTCAGACTCAAAAGGTTTTAATGTATTTGTATATGCTATATAGAAGTTATTACCACCTATAATAGATGTAATATTAGAAGGTCTTAAATACATTGCTGTAGCTCCAAACCCTTCAAGTGCTAACATTATTTGTCTCACACTCCAAGGCGGTACTGGTTTATCAGCAACAACAGCTATTTTCATAGCTTTCCACCATATAATGAATAATTACAGGTACAGTAGAATTGTAAAACTATTTATAAAGTTTTACATTTTTAAGAATCTTATAATTCTTAGGTTAAGAGCAAAATTTATTCTTTTAATATGATGAAGACGCTAAGAACAAAGCAATTTTTGAGTCATAAAAACTAGATGAAGTTTAGGCTTTTAATAATCTTAATTGTTTTGAACTTTATTGAAAATTGAGATAAAAATGAAGATATCAGACCATTGTTTAGTCTTGATAAGTGATTAAAAATAGCATTTATCACTTGCCAATACTTATAGATAGTTATAAATATTTGCAGTTGCTTATCGAGTGACTCATCATGCTTTCCTAAGCTCACTCACTACAGTAACTGTCTCACAACACTAAAAAGCATTTAGAAATATTCACAAACTACTTCAAGTCTGCAACAACCTCTTATATTAGAAAAACTAAATATTATAAATATTTCATTAGAATCCAATATAATTAAATAGCTTAGTTAAAATGATATATAAGATTGCCATGAACATAGTTAATGATGTAGAGATAGAGATAGCATCTAAAGCTTTTGCTCCGCCTATAACAAGGGTTTTCTTTAGATATTTTAATTTATAATACATAAATAAATAAGGTAAAATATCAGAACCTATTATTATGCCCATAGCTGTTACCAGAGGAAGTATATAAAAGTAACATTCATATGATTGAAATATACTTAAAGATATTAAGAATAAGGATATTGAATATCTAATTACATTAACAATAATGGATTTACTCGATAATATTGTGTTCACAGAGGCTGTTGTTATTGAAAGAGATAAGAAGACTAAAAAAATATCAAAATTGATTTTACCATTAAGAGCTGTAAATATTGAAGCTATGAGTGGTAATAAGCATCCACAAACATCTATTGCAATCGAATTTAAATGTTTTAAACATATAATGCGGCAGATGAACCTTTGATTTATCAAAAAGTATATAAACATCAGTGATAACACTAAGATTTTAAAATTCAATCCTATCAATATAACGTTATAAAATAAAAACACTATTATGAAAAATGCATATAACATTTTATGATATAGCTGAGCTGAAACCATAACTTACTACCTTTTCAGTAAAATCATGATATTAATAAGATATGTTAATAATTATAATCATTAAGGCTTTTAGAATAATTGTAGCACTTATAAAAACTTATCTTGGTTCTGGGCATTAGTATATAAAGGTGTAATATGTTGGAGTTTAATGTAACTAAAGCTTTATTCTATGCATGTGATAGTTATCCTAAGATAGCGGCTCCACATAGATTTAGTCCACATAATGACTTTGAAATTTGCATCCTTACAACATTCTCTTCAATAGCTGAGGTTTATCTAAATGTTAAGAAATATATTGAGGAATTGAAAAAAGGTTTAAGAGTAATCACTGATATTAATATAGGTGAAACACTAGCTCAAGGTTTGATGTCCAGTCTTAAAAACGTTGGTTCTAATGCTATAGTTGAATTAAGCATAGCATCGATACTTTCTCTTTATTTAAACTATATGATGCGGATAATGCAGTTTGAATTCCATGATTCTATTAGACATCTCTATAGAGCCATGTCACTAAATAATATTGAAGAGACTCTAACGTTCTTTAAAACATTGAAAAATTTTGGAGGAGAAATAGCAATACTTCTTGACAAGGCGGAGATAACAGAAAGGAAGATAGTTTTAGAAAATGCAAGACTTATTGATGTTTTTCAAAACCTTTCTAGAATTTCATTGAGATTTGAAGCATTTACAAATTTACAGAAAGTTCTTAATGTATTGAATATTGTTGAAGATATTGCTAGAAATTTAAATGATATCAATTCAATATTATCTAGACTTTCATTGATACTATGTAATGAAAGGTTTACAAAATTAGATCCTAAGTCTATAGCCGAGATATTGAAGATAGATATGGAGTATAGAAGAAAAAATAAAAATATGTTGCATATCATGCCATATATAGTGTTTGCATCATTATATATCGTTGTGGTAAAAGGTTATTAGCATGTTTATGGAATTACTTAGAGTTAAATTGTGGTTATAATGTATGGATGTTTATAATTGTTAACCCTTTTCTGGCAACAAGAGAAACATTATAAACATCAACACTATTTACATTGGCATATAACTTGGAAGCGTTGTGGGCATGACCATGCAAGGCAATTCTAGGACGCATTTCAGTTGGAAGTTTTTCAATTATAGGGTATCCTAGATAGTTATATATTGCAGGATTTTCACCATATAATGTTAAATAAGTAGGAGCGTAATGTGTTACTAAAATTGTTAAATACTGTTTGTTGCATTCTTTGATACTATTTTTTATTTTATTTAATCGAGTTTCATATATATGTTCTATATTGGGTATATTGCGACGTTGCCAAGAGGTAGGTTTTCTAAGCACACCCCTACTCCCAACGATACAAATATTTTTGTTTTTAATGCTCAAAGTAACATAATTATCATCAAGCCATATTATCTCTGGATACATGCTTCTAAATTTCTCTTCAAGACCCATATATTCTTCATTTCCAAATACAGACACTATCGGTATTCTAAGACCCATTTTTTCGATAAGTCTATTTAATGTATTAATAACAGGTCTTACCATAGTCACATCACCACCATCAACTATATCACCTGCTAAGATTATTACATCAGCTTCTCTATTTAGTAGACCATTAATAGATGCATTAAAAAGAGGTAGATAATGTGGACTATGGATATCCGCTACAGCAATAATTGTGATTTTCATTATATTACCTCTTTACTGTTGTTAACGTTATAGGCTAATATTAAGAATAAAATGTTTAATAAATGCTTATAAGCATACACAACCTTTCAAAAATCTATAGCAATAAAATCAATATGTTTATTAGGGGTTAAAATAATGTTGAAACCTAGAGGGTGCAACTCATCAGGTCATAAAGGATGGTATGAGGTTAAGTGCAGAATTTGTGCTAAGAAGATATACCTAGGAGATGATATCGTATATTATTGTCCCAAATGTGCTCAAAAATATGATGCATATTTCTGTCTAGCTGATGCAAAAAGAGTTTATATGCGTTGTCCATATTGTGAAGGAGAATTACAGCTATTTATCCAAACAACATAGATATAGCTGTAGAGATTTATGAGTATTGTAAAGGAATATTACCTCAATGAATTCAAGAAAGTTACTATAGTTAAAACAAAAGATGATGATATAATAATTCTAGCAGATTTATATCCATGTAGCACAGAAATAGAGATCCATTCTAGCTCTATCTACGTAGTGAATATGGATAATATTGAAATATTAATAATGCCATTAAAGTTAGAGGATACACAATATTTTAATAAAGCTGAGGTTGAAATTTTATGCAATAACTCAAAGAAGAACTGTCAATATATAGGTTTAAGGCTATATACATCGTCTCAGATTCTAAATATATCTGAGCATGAATTGTTTAATCTCTTAAATAAGATAATAAGCAGTTTTGAAAAATGCTTAAAATAGCTAAAGTCATTTTGATTTGTCTTACTGCTTAAATTCAAAGTCATATATTTAGATTGATATAGACGGTGTAGAGTTGGTATGAGGCAGGAGATAGCTTTTAAAAAAATGATTGAATATGCCGCGAGAAAAGCGTCTTCATTATCACAGCGATATAATATGGAGGATCTTGTTGCACCATCTATAGCATTCATCGTTGATAGATCTATGGAAAAAATTGCATTATCCCTTGTAAGGAAAAATGGTGGATTATGGTGTAACCTCTGTGGTAAAGGTCCCTTTACTAAGCGAGGGTTATATCTTCATCTTATAAGAGTTCATATAAAGGATATAGAGTTTATGGTTAGGGAAGAAGTAAAAAGAGTTTTAGAGGAGATTAAAAAGGATAGACAATAAAGAACTAGAATTGATCTTAGCTATATTATTTGTATTGTAATCAGCACTATAGTGAATATCATTACTTTTATTAAAACAGCTATTAACTTTCTGTAAATCATATTCATTCATATAATTCATAGCATTTAACATTAAAGTTTAAAGATGGTTTTGAATTGTTAATATAATATATGAGTATAAATATTATCCATTAAGATAGTATATAACAATTATTTTAAAATATTTATAAAACTAAATAAAGAATGCCCGTGTATTTAAAGCTATTCACAAATATCTACAACTTGTATAGAGTCCACTGCACTTAACTTAAAGTAAAATGGGATGTGCGGAATGGAGGAAAATGTAATAGTAGTATCTGATATTGACGGTACATTAACACCAATAAAGAGTTCATGGTTATTTATTCATATAATATTGAACAGTGTTTATAGAATAAAAAACTATATAAAGCTTTACCTCGATGATGTTATTACTTATGATGAATGGGTTGCTTTAGAATTAGGTTTATGGAAAGGAATACCATTAAATATTATTGAGGAAATTATTGAAAAGATTCCATGGAGAAGTGGTATAGAGAGTATAGTTGATTTGGTAGAAAAGTATCGAAATAAAGTAATGTTTATAGCAATATCTGGGGGGTTGGATTATTTAGGAAAAAGAACAATTAAGGAACTAAAATTTAACACATATCTAGCTGTAAAACTGCATACTAATAATGGTATAGTAACAGGGCTAGCTCTTAGTTACCCAGACTATAGAGACAAGGGAGAAATACTATTAGAATTTCTAAATACTAACAGTATAGATCTAAGAGAAACAAAAGTCATATGCATAGGAGATAATATTAATGATATTAATCTGTTTAAAGTATGTAATACAGCAATAGCATTTTGTGCTAATAAAAGCTTAGAGAAATATGCAGATATTGTGATAAGATCATGCAATATTAGGGTTCTTGCAACATTATTGAACAAAATATTAAATAATATATTGTATGTTAAAAATCATGTAAAATGCGAAACGATAACTAAAACTAGTGCAAAATAATTCAAGAAATACTTAGAACTATACACTTTTAAGGCAGTAACATGAATTATGTAGAGGTAACTAGGATGAAAAGCCATAGATAAGCAAATGGTTAAGAATCCAATACATGAAAGATTGGCAATAACAATCTATCTAGAAACCAAGAGCAAAGTCATAAGCCTTTATAAAGGCTATTCTCCATATCTTGATTATATATATTAATCTAATTTGTGTTGTAGTATGATGAAAGAAGCTGCAGAGATAAACAAGGTACAGACCTTAATATCTATATTGTTATTGATGCTTATAACATTTTCAATTACATTTAATTTATTAGTGTTGTTGCAAGCTCAAGGAAGTAGTTCAATTTATTTAACACAAGATTCTATCACATGGGTCTATCTAGGTCCTATAAATGTATCATATTATGTTAATGGAATTGAAATAATATTGAAACCTATGGATGGCATAGTAAACTATTCTCTTAATCTAACATTAAGAATACCATTAAACATTAATATAAAGTTATCAGTTGATATAGTTGGTGGTGAAAGAATATACTATCAAATTAATAATGTATTGTTGATTAATGATAAGTCGTTTGAGAACAGTAAATTAAATGAAAGTATAGAAGGAAATATCAATATTGATCAAAATGATATAATACTACAATGGTATAAACATGAAATAAAGATACCTTTAAAGTCCAATTCATCATATGTTATTATACCATTACGAAAAGAGTTAGAAAATATTATCTTAAATACTCGATATTCATATATTAAAAAGATAGATGGTTTCTATACATCAGAACAAGTAAAAGATATTCAAAAAGCTTCATTTTATCTTTATGATGTTTACATCAATAAGTCAAATTACTTTAATTTAATAGCTAAAAATGATGATAATTTATGTAAAGTTCTTGATAAACTACCAATGAGAACAAATATTGATCTAACTATAAACTCATTTACAGAGAGAACTAATGTAAGGTTAAATATTCAAGGGATTGATTTAGAAGATCCTATAAAAGCATATCAAGGTTATTTATGTATCTTGCCATTATTAATAGAATTGCAAAAAATTTTAGTAAATACTAATATCAGCTATATACATACAATAGATCTTTTAGACATATCTACAAGT
The DNA here is from genome assembly GCA_964447975.1 of uncultured Ignisphaera sp. Lineage (GTDB taxonomy): Archaea > Thermoproteota > Thermoprotei_A > Sulfolobales > Ignisphaeraceae > Ignisphaera. The sequence goes on from CAYUUS010000002.1 coordinate 21,239, forward strand.
CTTTTCTATACAATTAATCAAAGATTTATAATTAACACATTAAATATGTATGCCTATATATCTAATTTTATTGCTAAAGAATATATTGATCTAATTGATTCACAAATACTATTCAATTACAGACTTAGAGATAATCAAAGTTTAATACTAACTATTTCTAATACCAAAATATATAATTATAATATCACAGAAATAAAGATGTTGTTGAAAAACTTAATTAATATTATAACACAAAGTATAGAGATACACTTATACAACAACATTAATACCATCATTGATGAAAGCTTTATAGAGATTAGCAACGGATATATTACTACATCTTCCACACCAATGAATATTGAGTACAATTTACAAACTATATTGGTATTTATTATTATAGCTATATCTATTCAAACAGGGATAATAATATATATGATGTTAAAGATAATTTCAATGAAACACACTAAATAATGCAATCTTCTAATTAGTATATACCCATAAACATCATTGCTTGATATCTGATACCATTAAAGAATAATGTCTTTACATTTCGTTCTATTAATGTCTTATCAATTTTATCCGCAGTTAGAGATTTAGGATCATAAATTTTAGAACCTATGATAAAATTACATGCATATCCAAAAGATGGTATCCATACTTGATATTCTAAAACATGTGTAAAAACATCTCTTATAGCATTTCTTACTTCATTATAAGTATCTCTAAAGAAGAAACTAGAACCTGCTTGAGTTACCATTACCCCATCGTCACTTAGTATAGAATATATTTTTTTATAGAATTGAACTGTGTATAGATCACGAGCAATAGCACTTGAATAAGGATCCGTTAAATCGAGTATAACAACATCGAATTTTTCTTTTGTTTCTTCAATATATTTCTTTCCATCAGTTATCAATATCTTAGCTTTTGGGTTATCAAAGGCATTTCTATGCATCATAGGTAAATATTCTTTTGAAAGCTTTACAACATCCTCATCTATATCAACCATAATTGCACTTTTTACAGTGTTATGTTTTAGCACCTCTCTTAATGTAGCACCCTCACCACCACCTATAATGAGAACTTTACTTGGTTGTGGATGTAAAGTCATTGCTGGATGAACTAGAGATTCATGATATATAAATTCATCTGATTCGCTACTTTGTATATACCCATCTAAGATTAAACACCGTCCAAAATCTTCAAGGTCAGCTACAATTATTTCCTGATAGTGGGATTTTTTTATAATATGGATCTGTTTAATCTTTGTAAGCATTAAACTATTTTTACCTACACCTTGTATAACAACAACATATCCTAGCATAATGCCTACACCATCTGTATTTAATAATGTATAAATTTGAAGTTTCAGAATTTAAATTTATTAACCAATATATAAAGGAAAATATTAAGAATGATGTACACGCTAAACTCTGAAATATGATGAGGGGCCAAAGCGCTGATTTTGAATAATGTTAATGAAGCTAATTAAGACTCGATATCGATAGCCATAAACTCTTTAATTAAAATATTTACCTATATTATTATACTTAAATGGTTGTCTCATTATTATTGCAATAATGTTTAAAACTTAATGACCCACACTACTTAAAGCATTCACAATATATAAAAATTATTGGTGGCATATAGTGACAACAGAATTGCTTAATAAGGTTATAAAAAGCTCTGTGATATTGAAAAGAAAAAGCGAAGCGAAGAGCTCTACAGAGGAAAAAATTAAGAAGATAGAGGATGATGTTATATCAATAGCTAATATTTTAACAAACATGGTATTAATAGGTAAGGAAAAGAGAAAGAAGTGTCTATTCTATAATAATGATGAAGGTATATGTGAATATTTAAAACTTGATATTAATGTCCCTACTTTGAATTCAATTAAGAAGCAAGATGGATATTATATAAATGTATATTTACATCCAGAAGTCTGTAGCACATGTCCACATTGGAGAGAGGGAATAAATAGAAAACACTAGTGAATGATAATATTTTAGATGTAATTTTCTTCTAGAAAGCACAAATCACAGTATGAATAATTATAATACTTTCCTCTCTTTCTTCATATATGCAAGACACAATAAACAGTACTAGGATCATAAAAACATCTATGTCGTGTAGCAATAACCATTGTTAATGTATGGAACTTCTATGATAGAAACCAGATACAAATATCATGATTATTAAGCTTTATTATTATTGTTATTAAACTTCTACTATTACTTTAAAGTTAGTGCAAATAGTTATCAACATCAATGAATATTTGTATTTTAATGTTTTACACCTTCCTTAATTTGCTTAGCCTATATATTTATAAAAGTTTTGATGTAAAAGTATAGAGTGGCAATCAACTCGACTAAATAATTTTTATTTCTAAAGTCAATTTTTAACTATTTTCTTGTATAATATTTGATTTTTGTAGTATGAAATCAAATCACTGTAACTGAAACAATGTACACCATCATAACATGGTTTAATGATATTAATTTTATCATCAGTTACTAACCCAACAACAATTTCTTTGATACCACCACATTGGAACATATATAAGCATGTTACGAAGGTTACATATCTAAGTATTTTTATAACATTATACATCTTAATGCTTTTTGCATTAACGCATATTATGGATATAGACATCACTAAGTTCTATGTCTTAGATTTATAACTCGTGATTAAGTTTATTAATTTTGAGGAGTGTTATAAATGTGTTGAGATTGTGATGAGCTATGCTAATTGTAGCATTAGATCCACCTCCTACCATTGATGTATATAATTGGATGTTAGACAGAGTTACAGGTTTGGCAGATCTTGTTCAAGGGTTCAAAGTAGGTTTGCCAGCTATTATAAGATTAGGTGTAAATGAAATAAATAAAGTATTTAAAAATTACAATGGTCTTTTAATTGCTGATTTAAAGTTAGCTGATATAGGAGATGTTATGGCTTTAACTACGGAAATATTATATGAATATGGATTTAATGCTGTTATAGCACATAGTTTTATAGGTTTTTCGCAGGCACTTGAAACGCTTTCCATAAAGTGTAAAGAACTTAATATGAAATTAATAACAGTTGTTTCAATGACTCATCAAGGCTCTATGGAGTTTATTGATAAACATGTTGATGAATTTTTAAATATCTCTAAAGTTATTGGGAGTTGGGGGATAGTAGCTCCTGCAACTCGTATAGATCTCTTAAGATATATCAGAGAACAACGAAAAGAAGTTAAAATATTATCTCCAGGAATAGGAGTACAAGGAGCGGAACCAGGAATAGCTTTATGCAATGGTGCTGATTATGAAATTGTGGGAAGACTTATTACATACTCCCAGGATTTTAGAAAATCAGCTTTAAAGGTTTTAGAAATGCAGAAGAAAAAGGTGGTCGAATGTCAAATATAGCCATAGAGCTTTTAAATAAAGGCATGATAAAAATAGGAAAATTTAAGCTTTCATCAGGTTTAGAAAGTCCATTCTATATCGATTTAAGGATCTTATATAGTTACCCAGATTTAACTGAAGCTATTATAAATGAGATACTACAAAGGTATGACATATTGAGATATGATTGTATTGTAGGTATAGCTACAGCAGGTATAGCATTTGCATCTTTCTTAGCATGTAAAGTTCGTAAACCAATGTCATATGTTAGAATCGAGCGAAAAGAACATGGAACTAAAGTTTTAGTTGAGGGAGTTGTGTATAACAAAACATGTATAATTGTTGATGATGTTGCTACAACAGGAAGCTCTATAGAATATGCATATAGATCAATAAAAGAGGAAGGAGGGCATCCTCTAGCAGCTTTAGTTATTGTGGATAGAGAACAAGGAGCTAGACAAAGAATTGAGAAATTAGGACTGAAATTCTATAGACTTTATACTGCCCAGGAAATCTTTAATGAACTATATAAAAATGGATTGATAGATTCTGAAAGCTTTAAAAATATCATGCAATATCTAAAATCCTTCTATAACCAAGTATAAATTATAAATGCTTTTATACTTTGTTTGTTTTAATTTTGATATGGGGCTCTATGAAAGAGAGATTTTATAAAAGAGATGTCATATCCATACTAGAATTCAACCGTGAGGATTTAGAGTATCTTTTTGATGTTTGTGATAAAGCTTTACGTTATATTGATAAAAAATTATATTTACTCAAGGATAAAGTTATTTCACTAGCTTTCTTTGAACCATCTACTAGAACTAGGTTCAGCTTTGAAGTTGCTGCCAAGAAACTAGGTGCTGATGTGATATCATTTACAAGTGAAGAAGCTTCAAGTATATCTAAAGGTGAAAACTTAGCAGATACCATAAGGATGCTTGACAGCTATTCCGATTTAATAGTTATTAGACATAGACTTGAAGGGGTAGCAAAATATGCAGCTGAAATAGCTGAGAAACCTGTAATAAATGCTGGTGATGGAAAACAGCACCACCCAACCCAAGCCATGATAGATCTTTATACTGTAAGAAAGTTATTTGATACAATTGATGGTTTAGTATATGGAGTTTTAGGAGACCTTAAATATGGAAGAGCTGCAACATCGTTTATCTATGGACTTTCACAATTTAAGCCAAGGAAAATATACTTAATAGCACCAGAGGCTCTAAAAGCTAGGGAGGAGGTATTAGAGATGCTTAAAAATAAGGGAATAATTTATGAAGAAAGAAATAATGTTGAGGATGTTATAGATGCAATTGATGTGCTTTATGTTACAAGAATTCAAAGGGAAAGGTTCCCAGATCCTATGGAATACGAAAAGGTTAAGGGATCTTATAGAGTTACCTATGAATTATTAAAACGAGGTAAAAAAGAATTAAAAGTTTTACATCCCTTACCTAAGGTTGATGAAATTGAATACAGTGTGGATATATCAAGCTATGCAGCTTATTATATTCAAGCAAAATATGGAGTGCCTATAAGGATGTCTCTACTTGCACTTATTTTTGGTGCTGAGCTTGAGTGAGGAAAGTACATTAGTAGTTTCAAAAATTAAGAATGGAACTGTTATAGATCATATACCAGCTGGAAAAGCTTTAGATATATTAGCAGTTCTTGGTATTAATGGAAAGGAAGGATATAGAATAGCTATATTAATGAATGTTGAGAGTAAGAAGCTAGGAAAAAAGGATATAATAAAAATTGAAGATAGGATGCTTTCGGTTGATGAATTAAATATAATTTCATTGGTTGCTCCTAGAGCAACAATAAACATAGTAGAAGATTTTTCAGTAACTGCTAAACATAGAGTTGAAGTGCCTAACTATATTGAAGGTGTGCTACGATGTCCAAACCCAACATGTGTAACAAATAAACGAGCTGAACCTATAAGAACAAGGTTTAGAACGATATCTAAAGATCCAATAAAACTTCAATGCGAATATTGTGGAACTGTAGTGATATGGGATGAAATCCCCAAGCTTATAGCTAGGAAAAGATGAGATAATATGGCAATCATAGATAACCATATTATAAAGGCAATTAAGGTTCTTTTTAATGTAAAGCTAGCTAAAGATACCTATATGCTTGAAGGTATGTTTCTTTCTAATACATATGAAAAACCAAATCCATTTAGCTTCTTTATGGTTTGGGTTCCAAGAGTAGATGAAATACCTCTAAGTATTGCTGACTTTGATGAAGGAAAAATAAGATTTTTATATAAAATTAAAGGTGAAGGAACCAAGGCCCTTTCAGATCATAAAGGGTCTATAATAGGTGTAAGAGGACCTTTTGGTAAAGGGATTAAAATTAAACCTGCTATAGGTAGCAGATGGCTTGTTATAGCAGGCGGCATTGGAATAGCACCTATACCGTATCTTGTTAAAACTTGGAAGATATATGAAGTACAATTTGATATACTATGGGGTGTGAAGACAGTAGAAGAAATTTTTGATATCAAAACCTTTTTCCCATACATGGAAAGAAGTAGAATAATTATAACTACTGAAGATTGTCATTACAAGAATGGATATTGTGGTCTTGTAACAGATGCTCTTAAACATATGAATGCAAAGGATTATGATGGCATTATTGCAGTCGGTCCAAATAACATGCTTAAGACAGTGTGTTTAGACCTTTATGAAATGAATCCTTATATATCTTTAGAAACTATAGTAAAATGTGGTATAGGTATTTGTGGTTCATGTTACATTAAATCATCTGATAAGCTTCTATGCATTGATGGACCAGTATTTAGATGTTCTGAGGTGATAGAGTATCTTAGGTCAAATAACCTTAATAGTTAATGCCTTTATAAATAATGGTCTTAAAGAAGTTACCTTAGTTATAGAAAATGGTATTGTTATTAAAAGGATTCTTGGTGAACATAGAGAAACATGCAAAGAGGTTAATTGTATAGATTTAAGGAAATATGGCATTACCCTACCAGGTTTCATAGATATTCACACTCATTTGAGGGGACTTAGATTAGAGTATAAGGAAGATGAGAGAAGCGGGACTATGGCTGCAGCAAAAGGAGGATTTACAGCCATCATAGATATGCCAAATACCATACCGGAGATTAATAATGTTAGTGCTCTTAAACTTAAATTAGAGAGACTTGCTTTGAATTCCTATGTCAATTATGGTATCTATGTATCTCCTTCTAATGAATTCAATGGACTAAATAACATGCTTAAATATGATGGTGTTGTTGGTGTTAAGATATTTCCTAAAGACTTAAAATATTTACAGAGGGCATTGGATGTGATTAGAAGAATAAATTCTAATAAAATTATAATTATACATGCTGAGCATCCGGCTGGAATAGATGAATGTGATGCTGGAAGTAGATGGCGTTGTCGTCCAATAGAATCAGAGATAATGTTTTTGAATTACATGGAGAAATATGTTATGGAAAAGGATAGAATTCATATAACACATGTTACAAATCCTCTTACACTAACCTATGCGAAAAGACTTCATTTTACAATAGATACATGTCCACATTATCTTTATTTAAATGCCTTAGATGAATATAAATATGGTTGTATAGCTAAAGTCAATCCTCCATTAAGAACCGAAACCACGAGAAGAATGTTAATTAATATGCTTCAACATTTCGATGCTATTTCTACAGATCATGCTCCACATCATATTAATGAAAAAATGGATCTATTTGAAAATTGTCCTTCAGGCATAGCCTCAATCGATTTTGCAGCATCACTTATACTAAATCTTATTCATTTAAATATAATTGATTTGAATGATGTAATTAGGCTTTTATCGTTGGGTCCTGCAAAGATTATAGGTTTGACTCATAAATGGGGATGTTTTGAAAAAGGATGCATAGCTAATTATACTATAGTTGATCCATATAAAGAGGTTTTAATTAAGTCTTCAGAAACTTTTTCAAAGGCTAAGTATTCACCATATGAGGGTATGAAAATTAGAGGAGTAGTCACAGGTACAATTATTGGTGGATCCATAGTTTATCTAGATGGTGAGATAATTGAAAAACCTAATGCAATGCCTCTAACAAAATTCATCGGTGGTTAAAAATATGAATCTAGAAACAAGCATTGTTGGAATAAAGTTGAAACATCCATTAATGAATGCTAGTGGAGTTCTTGGATATGCACGTGAACATGTTCTAAGACTTATTAAATATGGATTATCAGCAATAGTTACTAAGACTATTACTCCAAAGAGTAGAAAAGGTTTTGATCCACCAATAATAATAGATTTGCCTAATGGTGGGTTGCTTAATGCTGTAGGTTTAGAAAATCCTGGTAAAGAAATAATAATAGAGCTTGTAGATGAGGCCAAAAAACATTCTGTGCCGATAATAGTAAGTATAGGTGGCATAAATGAGCAAGAATTTATAGAGGTAGCATCTATAGCCAATGATGTAGGAGCCGATGCTATAGAGCTTAATCTTAGCTGCCCACATACGAGAGGTTATGGTATTGAAATAGGTTCCGATCCTGATAGTGTGTATAATGTTGTGAAATCCACAGCTTCTGTTGTGTCAATACCTATAATTGCAAAACTTGGTTTATCGGATAGAATTATAGATGTTGCGGGTAAAGCATTAGAAGCAGGGGCTAAAGCTTTAACATTAATAAACACAATTAAGGCTATTTATATAGATGTTTACACACTTAAACCAGTATTAACAAACATATTCGGGGGTTTATCTGGCCCGCCAATACACCCAATAGCTGTTAGAGTTATTTATGAAATCTATAAAGAATTCCAACCAGAAATAATAGGATGTGGAGGTATAACAAATTGGTTAGATGCAGCTGAAATGATCATAGCAGGTGCAAGAGCACTACAAATAGGTACAGCACTTAGAAATAATCCTCAAGATACTGTTAACAATATATTGCAAGGTTTAAAGGAATGGTTAATAATGCACGGATTTAAAAATATCTATGAGGTTGTAGGAATAAGTGTTAGATGAATAGAAGATGTCAAGGATAGTAGCATTAACTTGTAGAAGTGAATACAGATATGTTTTGGATATATTAAAGAGGATGATTAAAGATGTTAAAATTATAGAAAATACTAATACCTTAGATGATATGCAGGATATAGAGTTGCTTCTTAATTTTGATTGTAAGTTAAACTATGAAAAACTATTCGAGCTAAATACTAATTTAAAAATAATAAATATTTGTTCTATTATTGACAAAAATACTATCGAAAAGAATCTTATTAGCAGTTCTATCCTAGTATATGTACAGCCCATTGTTGGGACTATCAGAGTGATTAAAAGCAGAGTCAAATCTTTATTTGATACAATCAATGCTATAAAGATAATGGTAAAATGTGATGTTTTAGATAATAATACACTTTTATGTGGAGATAATTCAATGAATAAAAATTTAAGTAGTATCAAAAATATTTTAAAGGATTTAGATACTAATAAAATAGATATATCTTGTATAAATGGCAATGGTATTATTAAAATAATGGCTGAAGGTATACAATTTAATAAAAAGAAAAAGATCTCTTATAATATTATCTATAAAAATGATATAAATCACTTTATAGCTATAGAGATATATTCTTATATTAAATTGATTATTGATAGAGTTGTAAGTAATGGTATTTTAATGCCGGAAGATATAGGCAGAGATGAAGGGACGTTTGCTTATTATATTAGTAACCTTATTGCTAATCAGCTAAAAATACGAATTATCTATAAAGAGAAGAGGTAATCTTAAATATATATAGACAGATATCGTTAAACAAATACGGTTTCATTTATGTTTAGGATACAGATTTCTGAAGATCTTTACAATACCTTTCTACATGTAATTTATTCTAATAAAACAAATATAATGTTAGTTAATAATATATTTATATTCAGTATAATTGTAACTATAAATATCTAATTTTGATTTACCATTAATTAAAATAATTCGAAACTTAATGGACAACTCACTAGTTTTATGTGATTTATGTGAATTGGGTTAATAAAACATTTTAAAATGATGTTAAATTTATAAAAGTCTTAGATGTCGGAATGATGATAGGAATAGGTAACTAAAATGGTTTTTATTAGAAGAAAGTATAAAAGCTATTTATATGTTGCATCAATTATATGTATTTTTACTATAGTCTACATCAATTATGTAATTTTATTGAACAATTCAACTGTTATAAGGGTTTCTACAACATATTCATTGGAGCAGATGGGAGTCTTAAAATTACTTCTTAATGATTTTCTAAATAAAACAGGACTAAATGTAAGATTTGAGGTTTTAGCAAGAGGTTCTGGTGAGGCTTTAAGACTTTTAGCAGATGGTTCTACTTGTATAGCATTTACCCATGCACCAGTACTTGAAGCTCAATATATGAAACAAAGCAAAATTAAGCAATTAGCAGTGTTTGCATACAATGAATTTGTTATAGTAGGTCCTGTAAAAGATCCTGCTAACATTACTAAAGCAGTAAATGCTATTGAAGCTTTTAAAAGAATATATATAGCTGGTGAGGAGGGTAAAGTTTTATTCGTTAGTAGAAACGATTATTCAGGCACTCATATCAAAGAGATTCAATTATGGAATTTAACTAGGCTGAATCCTTACGACAAACAATGGTATTTAAAAACAGGTCAAGGCATGATACAAACACTCATAGTGGCTGATAATATTAATGCTTATACATTAAGTGATATAGGTACATATCTTACTCTAAATAATAATAGCAAACTTCAAAATATAGCAATTCTAAAGAAAGATCTGCAGAATCTTATAAACTTATACTCAATTTATTTTTCTAACTCAGAGGCCTGTGTATATGTCAGAGACATAGCTGAACAACTTGCTGATTATATTATGAGAGAAGGCCAAGATTTTATAGAAACTGAATTTAAAGGATTGATAAATCCCATTAAGGGACATAAGGATGAATTTTTAATGATATGGAACTCATTAGCAGGTGTGAAATGAATTTATTACCTATTAATTTTATTATGTAATAATGATAATTTATCATTAATAAAAAGGTTTAAATTTATGGAAAGTCTAATCAATGTAATAATAAGAAGTATGTATATATCTATTACAGCAACAGCTATAGCATTCGGTATAGGTATTTCAATTGTAACGTATATAGTTATAAAATTAGGTTCAAGAAGCAAGTCCATTATTATAGGATTTTTTGAAGCGATGATAGGTATTCCAACAACTGTTATAGGGCTTTTAATATATATGCTTTTTTATCCAAAAGGTCCCTTGGGCTTTCTTAGAATTTTATATACACCAATGGCAATAATAATTGGGCAAAGCATTGTGGCTCTACCAGTTATAATATCAACTCTTTATAAACCAATAGAAATAGCTTTTAAGGATATTAGAGAACTAGGGTTGAGTCTAGGAGCATCTGATAACCAGGTTACCTTAATATTATTTTTTGAAATAATACCATCTTTAATATCTTCATTTCTAATGGGATTTTCAAGAGCTATGGGAGAGCTTGGCGTAGCTTTAATAGTAGGTGGAGGTATAGAGGGATCAACAAATGTATTAACAACAGCTATAGCATTGGCAACGGCAATTGGAGAATATGAAACAGCAATTCTTTTAGGTTTAATACTTCTCTCTATAACTTTCTCTATAACAGTTATATTGAAATTGCTAGGGATGCATAGATGGAAATATTATTGAAAAATGTATGGTTTAGTTACGAAGGAGATGCATATGTCTTAAAAAGGGTTAATGCTGTTTTCGATAAAAGAGGTCTCTATATAATTGTAGGACCTAATGGTTCTGGTAAAACCACACTATTAAAAATAATATCATTGATATATAAACCATGTCTTGGAGAAATAATATTAAATGGTGAAAACATATTAAAGATGCCTAAATATAGGATAAATGAGATTAGAAAAAATATTATTTATGTACATGATAAACCTATCATTATTAGAGGTAATGTAGAACGTAATATAAGAATTGGTATAGATATACATCAAATTAAAGATGACGACGCTGTAGAATATTTTATAGATAGATACTCTTTAAATAAATTAAGATATAGTGATGCAAAAAAGCTTAGTATTGGTCAAGCAAAACTCATTTCACTATTAAGAGCATTCATCCTTAAACCTAAAGTTCTGGTACTTGATGAACCTTTCACATTTTTAGATCAACACAACTCATTCTTAGTTATGGAGGATCTTCAAAAGCTTATATTAAATGGTACCATGGTTATAATGTCAACACATTATATGCAACAAGAATTATTTTTAAAAGCTTTAACAATCTATGAAATAATCTATGGTGAATTAAGAAAATTAAAATAGTAAGTTTTTCTAATAAAATGGCTAATAATATTCCAACCAACATCATTTTATAAGTTCTATAAAATATTTTCTCTTAACATTATGTTATTTTTCGAAACATTTAAAATAAATTTTAGATATATTAAAGTTGTTGCGTGAAAAAAATGATGTCTAAACATCCTATAGAAATACCTGTTGGTAGGAAATTATCAAAAGATGAAATAATGGATGCATTAAGATTATCAATAATAGCAGAGCTTGATGCCATTAATCTTTATTTACAGATTGCAAGATCTGTAGAGGATGAAAAGATTCGTAGAGTTTTTGAAGATATTGCTAGAGAAGAAAAGACACATTTTGGTGAATTTTTAGCAGTTTTAAAATCTATGGATTTGGAGCAAGTTAAGGAATTAGAGATGGGTGTAAAAGAGGTAAAAGAGAAAACAGGTATTGAAGTCCCAAATAATTTTAGCAATGATTCTAAGGACTTTAAATCCAATGAAATAAAAACATCAGAGCCCTTAACATCTGATGAGTGGAAGTATCTACTTTCAGAATTTACTAAAGCTGCTGATAATGCTAGGAAATTTAGACACAATCTTCCTGTATATAAAGCAGGTAGAGGTGTTGATACAGTACCATTGGAATATATCTCAGTTGCTGATAGGATAGAGCCTAAGGAGAGAATCCCAATACAGCTGAAAGAGATAGCTGTAAAATTTGCGTTAAGTCAAAAGAGCTTGGATTATGCTAGAAACAGAGGGGAAATGCCTGAGATTTCAACAGCATTACAAGCTGCTACATCGCTTGGATTGTATGAAGATAAATATATAATGGATCGTATTTTAGAATGCAAAGACTGTCATTATATGCATTTAAGTGACTGGAGTCAGCCAGGTGCTGCTGTAGATGATGTTTCTAAGGCTATTGCGATAATTTCAAATAGTGGTATTGGAGGACCCTATCTATTATTTGTAAGCCCTTCTAGATATGTAAGGCTTTTAAGAGTTGAGGAAAGAGTGACAGATCTTGAAAGAATAAAAGCTTTAGTTAAAAATGTTATACAACTTACACAGCTACCTGATAATATAGCAATAATAATTGCAGCTACACAGTATGTAGCTGATATTGCCTTAGGTGTAGATACTGAGATAGAGTATATTGGACCTGAAAATGGTGTATATATATTTAGAGTTCGTGAGACTATAGCTTTAAGAATAAGAAATCCGAAAGGTATCGTAATATTAAAAACTCCTTAAGGTGAAATTTATGAGTATAGAGGATATGGTAGTTGAATTGATAGAAGCTGAAGAAAGATACTCTAATGAACTCATTGAACTATCAAATACCATTTCACATCCAACGCTTTCAGCAATATTTAAGGCTGTAGCTTTAGATTCAAAGAAACATGCTGAGATATATAGAGCTGTTCTAAAGTTGGTTAAGGAATTACAGCCTCTGATTTCAGAGGATGATTTAAGAATAATAAAAGAGACTATAGATAAACATATAAAAACAGAGGTCTTAATGATTGAAAAATCCAAAGACGTATTAGGAAAAACAGATGATCCAAGGGTAAAACTACTTGTTGAAGCCATTTATCAAAATGAGATTGAACATCATAAAATTTTATCCAATATAAAAGATAAATTAGCATCACAAATTATAGCAGTAGAAAAAGATATATGGGAAGCTATATGGCTATACAGTCCTTGGCATGGCACACCAGGAGGGTAAAAATAATAATTATTACCTATTTAGCTACATTTTCTTGAACATTCACAAATGTTTTTACCTATTTAATCAACATCTTAAAAGCTCTTGCTTGTTGCTTTGATTTTTATAAGTTTATATTTATGGTATCAATACCCAATCATTATTCATATATTCTTTCCACATTAACAGGAAACATTTATGAAACCTATTATTAAACATAGGTAGTGAACAATAAGATAAGTGTTAAGAGCCATTGAAAGAAATGAAGGCTTTTCTTGAGATGTGGATTTTAGGCTGTTCATAGTTGATTATTAATGTTATGTTTATAGGCTTTGACCTCATTTTTAATTGCCATGGAGATGAGTTTGATTTGCTGGATAAGAGGGTTGAGTTGAAGCTATATTTGATGAGGGAAATACGATGAAGTCTTTAGCAATAGAGGTGAATTGACTTCTGCAGTTATAGGCAGGGATTGTAAAGCCATTGAGAAGTAGGTGGTGGAGGGTACTGAAACCAGTAAATATAAGGATCTATGAATAACCATCTACCAAGAAATGGTTTCCCACAGTTATGAACTAAGGAAACAGTAAGGGTTAAGTTGTGGGTTGGGGATTTACACAAAGCAAGTCAATGCCAATAATAAGGACTCTGATGAAACGGAATATTAAGGATAATGAAACTAAGGATAGAAGCCAGAAATATTAGTCTAGGAATTTTCTAGCTATACATGTTTTATGTATGGTTCATTATACATGTTCTAATGGAAGTTTAGGTAATCGTACACCTCGTTGACCTTGATACTTACCGCAATATGGTCTCTCTATAGGACTTGTAACTTTAGAGAACACTACATGAAGAAACCTTATGTTTGCTTTAAGTCTTATAGGGAATGTAGAACCATGTAGTTCTATTGTAATTTGGCCTTCAAACCCACCGTCAATAATTGTTGGTGGTATTGATAATCCCAACCTAGCAAATGTTGATCTAAGTTCTACAAATGCCATAAGTTCTGGAGGTACTTTTAAATATTCAACTGTTGCTAGTAGATAAACACTAAAGGGTTTAATAATAATTTCATCAGATTTCCAACACTTATAATATTTGGTTAAATCAACCTCTGTGAATGGATCTAAAGTATCGTTTGTTGCGTGTAATTCGCAGATTTCATTGCTAAGTCTAAGATCTAATCCATTTTCACGTATTATTATCTCATCAAACGGTTCTATAATAAGTCTTCCACTCTTTATATAATTCCTTAAATCAAAATCTGATAATATCATCATCTCTTACCTAAAACTCACTTTAATTAATAAACTTAAAAATCTGTTACTCTAAAGCATACCACATTTTTTACTGAATTCTTCAATAAGATCTCTTGTTTTTATAATTCCTCTCGGAGATTCTTCATAAAATATCATAGCTTCATACACATATATTTTTGTTTTTTGATCAAGCCAGCAATCAGGTTCTAAACCTGCTTTGATACATCCCTCAGCTACGAAGGTTTCAGCATCCCAGCAATACTCAATAGGTACTTGAGGTAATAATGTTCCACTATTCCAACCTCTATGTATTATAATTCCATGTTTGCCTATAATAATATCATTAATACTCTTTATAGGTATAGGTAAAGAGAGTATAGAAACCTCTATAACTACTTCATCAAGTTCTTTCTCACTTAATGGAGGAAATCTTGGATCCTCAGTTGCAGCAGCTATTGCAGCATTTATTACAGTATTTATAAGTGATGACATTGGTTGAAGAAATCCTATGCATCCTCTCAACTCTTTTACATTATTCTCTAATAATTTATCTATTGTTACAAAAGCCATACCTGGTTTAAGTAATTTACTGGGAATATTCTCAGATAGCTTAATTATCTCTCTATATTTAATATAATGCTCAATAGCCTTCCTAGCTACAGAAGTTAATAAGACACCCTCATCTAATGTTATATCTGAAGGATGTAGAGCATCCTTAAAATGTCGCTGGATATTCATTATTTACGCCTCTTTACCGGAGACAGCTCTTTCTAAAGGTTTAATTTTAGAAAGAATTTTTAGTTTTTCTTGGCGAGCACTTTCTAATATTTTTAAAATTGTATTCCAGTGTTTACCTTGCCAGTAAATCTTTGAACAAGAGGAACAAACCCAGAATTCTTTATACTTTAACACTATGTCTTTGTTTACCTTTGAAGAAATCTCTGCAATTGAAGTTGTATACCTTAATCGGGTGTTGCATTCTGGACACAAAGTATTATTCTTGTCAAATTCTAATGTAATATTGTATTTTACCGAGATAAATGCTAGAACTTTTTCTATAGATGGATCGTCAATAAATAAGGCCCTTATACCAAGTTTCCGAGCTTTTCTAAAAAGCCCTAGATCCCTTGTTAAAAGTATCCTATCCTCCTCTTTTGCTATTTTCAGCAATTTCCAGTCATTTGATAACCTATAGTACAATGTATCGTATCCTAATAATCTTAGCCATCTCGCTACATGGCCTAACATTGAATCAGCTATAAATCTAAGATTTGACGACATTTATCACACCGTAATAAACTATTATTCTTCATTGCAATCCTCGATCACAATCTTTTTATGGATACAAATACTAGGTTTAACTATATTGTAGCCATTATTATTTTAAGACTGTATAGCGATACAAAACTTAAAAATTTTTACCTTACCCCAAAAGAAAGAAACTAAAACTATGATTTATTGTAAATGTCGCAAAGAGACTTTATCTTATTTATTGTTTGCCATGATTTTCTAACTATTGGCGGAATCTCATTATGTTTTCTAAGGTATTGTATAAGCCATGAAATTGTTCTATAATCACTTGGATAACCACTTCCGAAATCTCCATATACTCTCTTTAGTAAAGCTATATGATTATCTCTAAGAACTTTAGCAATAATGCTTGCAGCACTAACTACTAGGAATTCGCTATCAGCTTTGTATTTAATAATTAAATTATTTTTTGGTATGCTACATATATTATTAATGTCATTTTTTAATTTTTCAGGGTCACTAAAAGCATCTATGTAAATAGCGTTAATTTTGTAAAACCTAGATGTATTTTTAATCAATCTACAAATCATTTTCAATTCAATAGAATTAAGATTTTCATGGTCTATCTGATGAGGTGTTGCTCTAGTAACTGATATAACAAGAGAATTCAGAACTATATATGGAAATAATTTTTCTCTTTGGTTTTTACTCATCTTTTTACTATCTCTAATGCCTAGATCTCTTAATAGAGAAATTTTATCTTTCTCAATAACTATCATAGCCATAAACATATCTCCTATTAATGGTCCTCTACCAGCCTCATCAATTCCAGCAATAATATTCATTTCAGAAACCTAGATCACATTTAAAATTTTAAGTGCTTTCACAATTCCAGTTACTGGTTTCTCAAGGGACTTTAAAATTGTTAAAGAACTTTTCTTATACTTATCCACATCTTTTATTACATCCTTTATTTTTTCTATAATCTCACTAAATGAGGTGCTATGAATTATCGGAAAACCCATATTTTGAAGACATGTATCAACATAAAGTTCTTGTGGAAATAACGAAATACCAAGAGTACCAACCAATGCAGCTTCTCTAGCCATTGTACCTCCACCTGTTACTACTACAGCAGCATAATATAGTAATTGAGAACCTTTTACACCTACATCTCTTGGTGGTATAATGAAGTTCCTTACATTATGAAATTCAGTGGCTATCTCATCATCATTATATCGAGGCATATAGACTATAGAGAATCCTTGACTAAGGAAATAATTAATAAGCTTTTTAATTAATTCAATAGCACTGGCTTTATCTTTATAATATGATGCTCTAATCTCAGGAGGTCTTACGACAATATAACCATACTCTTCTAACCCTAATAATTTTAGATAATCTTGACTAGGTTTAAAATCTTTAAGCCATTGAACCTCATCAACGCCATTGAATTGAATTATATATGTCTCATCCTTATCTATGTATCTTTCTATAGATTTTTTAGGAATACATGATGATATAACGACAGCTGATGCTAAGGGTAATGATAACTTAGATGGAGCTATGCTATGTGGGCTATCAGTTAAAGCTATATAGGGTTTTTGAAGACCAAATGCTATCCTAGCAGCAGTAGGATTTGGATATGCAATTAAGACATCAAAAGATTCTATAATATCAAGAAGAAAAATTATTCTCTTAGATTCTTCAATTAATTTACTTTTCAAATCATAACTATATCTACCAGCAACTATAAAATCTATGTTAAGTTGTTTAAGTGTTGCAATGGTATAATCATAATCCCTTGCAGTTAATAAAACATTATATCCTTGTGACACTAGTTCCTTATATATTGATCCAAATAACATAGCTTGTTTAGGGGTTAATACATCCAGCCATAGTTTTGCAATCAAATTAATAACCTAAATGTGTTATTTCATAGACGCTAAAAAATTTTACTTTTTTACTTAATTTATATTAATACAAAGCTAAACCTAGGTTTGATTTTAATGATTAACAATACAGAAAGAAAATTGTTTGGAACTGATGGAGTAAGATGGATTGTAGATAAAGAGTCGCCGGATTTTGTATTGAGATTAGCTTTAGCTATAGCTAGTTATTTTCCTAGCGACTCTAGAGTACTTGTTGGTAGAGATGGGAGAATAGGTAACTCAGCTATATATGGTACAATATTGAGTGGATTGGCATCAGCAGGGTCAAAGGTCTATGACGCCGGCTTCATACCTACACCAGCTCTGCAGTTATGTGTTAAGGAATTTGGTTTCGATTATGGAGTTGTTGTTACAGCTAGTCATAATCCACCTGAATGGGTTGGAATAAAGGTTGTTTTAAGTGATGGTATAGAGGCACCACCTCATATAGATATAGAAATAGAAGAATTATTATTTAATTCAAGGTTTAGAAGAGCTTCTTGGAATAACATAAAATCAATAGACAAATTTGATATAGCTATAGAACATTATATAAATAGTGTTAAGAGAAATACTGATTTAGAGAAATTAAAAAGAAAGGAACTAAAAATAGTAGTTGATTGTGCAAATAGTGTTTCTGCTTTAACAACACCAAAAGTTTTAAAAGAACTTGGTCTCAAAGTAATATCTATAAATGCTGATATAGATAAGCCATATAGACCATATGAACCTACACCTGAAACCTTAGTAGATCTGATGTCAATAGTAACCAGTGTTCATGCAGATTTTGGTGTAGCTCATGACGGTGATGGAGATAGAGCAGTATTTATAGACAATAAAGGGCAATTCATAGCGGGTGATATATCTGCAATACTTCTTTCAAATTATGTTGCTAAAAAAAGGCCTGATCTTCCTAAGAGGGTTGTTACGGCTATATCTACAAGCCACTTTTTGGTTGATCAACACCTTATAAGCAAAGGCATAGATGTTGTATGGACACGTGTAGGATTTCTAAACATAGCTAGAAAGATTGTTGAATTAGGTGGAGCACTTTCAGGGTTTGAAGATAACGGTGGATTTGCTTATGTACCACACCAACCAGTAAGAGATGGTACAATGTCAGCAGTTTTAATGGCTGAAATGCTTGCTGAGGAAAACATTAGTTTAGCAGATATTGTAAATGCAATGGAGAAACCTACAGTTATTAGAGTAAAGATACCTGTAAAGGATAGAGAAGAAGGTTATAGAATTGTAAATACATTAAGAGATTATTATAAAGGATGCAAAATAATTGATATAGATGGTATTAGAGTCTTGGCTAATGATTACTCATTTCTTGTGAGACCTAGTGGAACAGAACCTTTAATTAGGATAACAGTCGAATCATGGGATAAAGAAATCGCTAAAAGAGTATTAGATGAAATTACCAGTATGATACAGCTTAGGTGATAATTAAAATGAAATATAGATTACTTAACTATTTAGCCTGTCCCTATTGTAAAGATAAAGGCTTTCCATTACATCTAATAGTCTTTGAACTTAATAAATATGAAAATAGAAATTTACCCCCTAATGTATCAAAACCATTGTGTGATCTTTATTGTGCTTATAGAAATAGTTACATAAAGGATTTAGATAATGCACCATGTAATGAATGTATAAAAAATGAGGTAAAGAATGGAATTATATATTGTAGTAACTGTAATAGATGGTATCCTATAATAGATGAAATACCTAGAATTCTTCCAGATAACTATAGGAAGAAAGATGAAGATACACAATTTCTTAAATTATATCAAGACAAGATACCTGAAAACATAAAGGTATATGGTAAACCACACAATTTAATTGAAAATTCTAAAGAAAAACCTTTAACTTAAAAATCTCTTAACCACATAATATATGTGGTGTAAAAAATGTCGTCACTTTACGATAGTTTAACACAATGGATTGAAATGCAGAAAAAAATAAAAGAGTGGTTTGATAGCATATATGAGAATGTCAATAAAGGCGATAGACTCGAATTAATACTATACACAAGAATGGCATTTCAGCATATAATGAGAACCTTAAAAGCATTTGATAACTGGCTACAAGATCCTTTCATAATAAGTAATATGCCTAAAGAACAATTAGAAGATGTATGGAAAACTGTATTTGCATTGTTAAAACAACTTTTAGAGCTTGATGTTAGACATACTGAAGGTTTTAGAGACCATATATTATCACTTGAAAAAGAAGGAAAATTGAACCCTATTTTAGTTGAGGTCTTTAGCGAAGGTGCTAGAAGAAGAAGAGGGGAAAGGGAAAGAGAAGGGATAACACTATCTATATAAATATACTTCAAAAGATTTGTTTTGAGTCTCATAAAGAAACTTAATATAATAGTTCCAGATTTCGAAACCAAGTACAGTATGGCTTATATTGAGAAGATAATAAACAAAGGAATACTAACCAATACAGATCATCATTAACAAGCTTCTTTCTAACTAATAATAATGTAATAGAATATTATAGCAGTTTTTATCTCTTTCTTATAGTTGATGTAGATATCAATGAAATCTCTTCGTCTATAGCTGTTATTTTGTTTCGATACTCCTCAGCAATTTGATATAATTGTTCTATATCCTTATCAACTACTTTAATGTTCTCTAAGAACTCTTGTCCATTGCTTGTAAGTTTTAGTTTCTTAGATTTAGGATCTACTTCAATAATCCCTACATATAGAAGTGATTTAATGTCTTCAGTTAATTCTCTTACTATAATCTTATCTCCTATTTTAACTATATTGTATCCCAAACTAATTTTTTTCTCTTCCTTTAAATAGTTTATTAAATATGATAATCCCTTTTCACTAACTTCTCCTAATGCCTTTATTATATAAACTAATGTAAGTTTTCGTTTATCGTTTCTAATTTGATCTAATGTTATAACTTGTGTGGAAAATGTTTTTAATTCTTTGGTTTTTTGTTGTTGAGATTGGGTTTTATCTGGCATTTTAACATACACCATGACTTAGGTTTTCAACTTTTCATCTTAGATACTTCTTCTATATATTTAATAAGCTCATAAGCTTCATTACTGTATACTTTTTCAAAATCTTTTATTAAGTTTTGTAAATCACTACCCAATTTCTTTAATTCAACTCTAGATATTTTAGATAATATACTTTCTATGTTCTGGCTAAAGCTAATAAACGTAAATATAGCATTTTTATACATTTTAAGTATATATAACATTAGATCAACTGATATAAGAAGAGAACCGCCAATGAAACATATCAATATTAATATATAGCTATCTATATAGCCCTTAGTTAAGATTATAATTAGCTGAATAATTGAAATTGAAGGAAGTAATGGTATTAGAAACATTGTAGTTAGTAACTTTAAAGAGAACCCAACTAATACAATGAATCCTATACTCATAGATAATATCAAGAATACTATATTATACTCTTCTTGGTAATATATAATACTATAATAAGATGTAATGATATTGGCTATGATTAAGAAAAATACCGTTAGACTCACTAAAATTTTTGTTTTTATGGTATTTTTAGTTATATTTGTCATAGAATAATATATCCTGTTTTCAAGCTCCTTAATACCTTTAACTATAGGTTCTTTTTCACCGCTGTCTAATGCTTGATCTATATATTTTAGGTTTTCGTTCAACTCTATAAAGCATTGTACTATAGCTTTTGTATATATATGTATATCCTCTACAAGTTTTAAATTTTCAATAGCATTTTTAAAACCTTTTACATCAACATCCAAATTACTTATAGCATCAGCCAGCCTATTTAATAGCGTTCTTATTTGAGATATTAAAGACAGGCCACTCACCTAAATATAGCCGTTAAAGCATTCCAAAGGTACGTAAGTATTGCTTTCCAAGCATTTAAAGTTAAAGTTATTTTATCTCTACTAAGATATTCATACAACTGTATAACCAGAAAAATGTATATGGGAGCCGTTAATTGAATTGCATAGAAGCTATACTGAGTTCTTGACCCAGCCAACCAAAGAATACAGTAACCCAGGAATAAACCAAAGGGTATATACCACGCATCTCTAGAAATTGTATTATATTTTCTATATGGTAGTGTTAAAAACATTAGTACAAAACTTACTGCGTATGCAGGAATAAATCCTGTAGCATACATAACTTTTCCATGGCTATCTACATATAGAGGAAAGGAATTTAAGCCAAAAAACCAATCCCAAGGTGTTGAAGCCACCGGACAATCAGCGCCAACACATTTAATTGTTAAATGCCATGATAAAGCCTTTAAAATACTTTCAGTAAACCAGTTACCAAGCCCTATTCTAATAATAATTGGTAGTGAAAATAATATCTGAAAGAATACAAAAGATAAAATAACAAGAAATAGATACTCTATAGAAGCAGATAATACATCTAAGAATCGAGTTGTTCGCTTCATAACATATTTAATGTATAAGAATAGAAGTGGAACAAATGCTATAAGAGCTGTAAACTTAAATGTTGATGCAATACCTAATACAAGCGTTGCTTCTTTTAATCTATCCTTTAAAGCTAGATATATAGCTATTAAAGTAAAAGCTGCAACATATATATCTAAAATGGCTATTGACGATAAGAATCTTGTCATTGGATCTACAGCTACAAATGCTGAAGCTATTAAACTTATTTCTCTAGACTTTGATATGGTATATGTTATGAAATATGTCATTAAAGTAACTACGACTCCCATAATTATTGATGGCACTCTCCAGAAAAAAGGTCTATCTTCAAATAGCATCATCAAAGCAATTAAATATTTAGCTGTTGGCGGATGTTCAAAATTCATATATTTATTGATATCTCCACTATCTGCTAATATCCAACCATATATAACATCAATAGCATTAGTTTTATTAGCAAAAACTTTTATGTTATTATAATCCTTACTTTCTACATATATTGCATTTATCTTTGTAAAGGATTCATATATAATATTAATATTATATAAAGAAGCCAAAGATTTAGCTCTCTGAAGATCCTCATTTGAAGTATAGATTAAAGTAGCTTTTGGCTTATCTATATTAGGTATAGAATTAAATATGTTTCGTAGAATGTTTCTTGCAGCATTAACATACCATACTTCATCAGAGACGTAGCCTTTTGCATGAGGAAATCGATTAACCTCTTCATGCTCTAAAAAAAGAGCATTCGAAACTGAAAGCCATATATTGACCACTATTATTAAGATGAATAGAATGTATGAAAATACCTTCTCATTTAATCTCATGATATACACCATTAATATATCAATAAAATACTAGGAATATAAGTTATTATTTTTGAATTAATAAGGTTACAAAAATATGTTTTAATTTATCATTTAGTATCTAGAATATCAACGATTAGTAATTCAGATATAAACCATATTAATTTCTTATATGTATTCCTCCATTGAGATAAAGCTGTTTTAATTTTTATGTTTATTTATTTTTTGTATTCATTTCTTTTACTGATATGTTAGCATTACAGAATTTCTTCTTATTGTAGATAATAAAATTTCGTCACATTCTTTGTCAGTTTAATGAATTGTGCTCATTAATTAAGCATTACTCTATAGATATTATGAATTGAATGAAGATTATAAAGCATTTCTCAATAAAATATTTAGGTTAGATTATAGTAACATATTTATGTTGTTAAATAGTTCATAGCGTGGGGTGATATTAAATGAGTATGATTAGAGAGGTTAAGGATGAAAGTAAAAAGGAGATACTTAAGAGAATTAGCGCACACAGTCATATAAGAGGATTGGGTCTAGATGATAAAGGTGAACCAATTCAAGTAGCTGATGGATTTGTAGGACAAGTTGAGGCTAGAAGATCTGCAGGTATAGTTGTTAAGATGATTAAAGAGGGTAGACTAGCCGGTAGAGCTATACTTTTCATAGGTCCTCCAGGCTCAGGTAAAACAGCATTGGCTATAGCTATTGCTAGAGAACTAGGTGAAGATACACCATTTGTAATGTTAAATGGTGCAGAACTATATTCAACTGAGGTGAAGAAAACTGAAATATTGATGAGAGCTGTAAGAAGAGCTATTGGTATAAGATTTAGAGAAATTAGGAGAGTATATGAAGGTGTTGTAAAAGAGATAAAATTCGCATTAGCGCCTCATCCGTTTAATCCTTATACAAAAATCCCAAGATCTGCGAGAATCACTCTTTCAACTAAGGACGATGAAAAAACTTTAGATGTAGACCAATCAATAGCTATGCAATTAATGCAGTTTAATATAAGAAGAGGTGACTTGATAAGTATTGATGCTGATAGTGGAGAAGTTTTTAAATTGGGAAGAGTTAAAGGTATTGAGAAGGCTAAATACTATGATGTAGAGACCTATAAAGTTCTTGAAGAAATGCCAAAAGGCAAAATATTTAAGGAGAAAGAAATTATAAGAACTGTAACATTACACGATCTCGATGAGGCTTATACAACACAGAGAAAGGCTGTGATAGCTTCTCTCATAGGTATAGGTGGTGAAGAAAGAGAAATAGATCCTGAAATAAGAAGAGCTGTAGATGAACAGGTTAGAAAAATTTTAGGTGAAGGTAAAGTAGTATTAGTGCCAGGCGTTCTATTTATAGATGATGTACATATGCTTGATATAGAGGCATTTAGCTTTTTGACTAGGGTTATGGAAAGCGAGTTTTCACCAATAATAATTATGGCTACTAATAGAGGAATAACTAGGGTCAGGGGAACGGATATAGAGTCACCACATGGAATACCACTAGACCTACTAGATAGACTTCTTATTATACCTGTAAGACCATATACTCCTGATGAGATGAGGGAGATAATAATGATAAGAGCAGATGAAGAAGGTGTAAGACTTTCAAAAGATGCCATTGATTTATTAGTTAAAATAGCAAGTGAAAGAAGCTTAAGGTACTCTATACAGCTTATGCATCCTGCTAAAGTTATTGCCGAAAGAAAAGAAAGAGATGAAGTTAAAGCTGAGGATGTTGAGGAAGCTGCAAAGTTATTTATAGACGTTACACAAAGTGTTGAGTTTGCAAAAAAATGGGAAGGAAAATTAATTAAATGATTTTTATCATAGGTGTTATGCTACGTCATCAGATAGTTCATATCTTTCAAAACTCGAAACACTTATGATATATGCAGAGGTTCTGGATTTAACACCAATGGCTTCATTTACAATTAATGACCTATCTAAAATTTGGGGTACAGATATAGATAAAACTAGAGCCATTATAAGAAAGCTAAGAAAAGAAGGTCTTTTAAGAAGAACTAAGAGAGGCAGGTATAAACTTACATTGGCAGGACAGATTTTAGTTAGGTTATATAAAAGGATAAGGAGGTAGAAAATTTTTAGACTTGGTAAACATATTACATATGGAGTGATGATCACGGCTGTAACTGAATATGATGAAAACCCGTGTTACTGAGTATGATAAGCCCATTCTTTATTCAATATCATAAACTAGTTATAGAAACACAGTTACGATTATAAAATTATATTTAGCTATTTGGCTTAACTATGCCTCATTTTCTGGGAATTCTCATTATATGTTTCCACATAAGTTTTCGTTTTCCTTTTTCTTTAATATCACATAAATTTATTTCATCTATTTTCTTTCCCATAGAAATTTCTTTGTATATGTCCTCTTCAAGATCCAGTTCTGTATATATATCCAATGAATTCAAAATCGCTCTGGCTTCTTCAAGACTATCAGCATCATATATAAACTTAGCAACGCTATCTCTTGCAACTATAGAAGCCTTTAATATGAAGATAGTAAGCAACAATGGAGATAAGATTACCTTACGACTCCCTGAACGTATGTATATTTTACCAAGCTCTCCTTCAAATGCCTTTAAAGCAGCCATGCTTGCCTCGGAAACAGCCTCTTTAGTCAACATCTTAAGCACCTCAATGTCTTTTTGTCCTATAATATATCCTCCTATTAATCCATTAAGTTTTGCAATTCTTGATATTCGAGTAAGAATATAGTCTGTACTAAGTTCTCCATCAGCACCTGGACTTGCTAGAGCCAAGTATGCATTATCTATATGGGCTAGTGCCGCAACATTTATAGAGTCTGCTAAGGGGCTCCATAAAGACTCTTCAAATCCTGTAGCAATAGAATCTCCTCCTACATCAACACCTATAATGACATCTAAATCTTTTGATTTAATAAAATCAATAAGAATATTTGCTAGTTTTCTAGGGCCTTCATATATATCGAATACATACATAGGTCTATTAATAATTTTAGCTATCTTAACAATTTGAGGTATGATGATACTATCATTTCTAACGGCATAACTTTTAGAATTCACTATTATATAACCAAAACCTTCTCTATCAACATTTTTAAATTCAGATAAACGTATGGGGCCTGGAAATGGATCAACAACGTACCTTTCCCATACGATACCTCCAATAAATGCTATACCGCCACATCTCTCATAAGATAAAGCAAGCATTGTTGTTAATATGATATCTCCTCCACCACCTATGGCAAGAAATAAAGCTCTTCTAGCATTAGATATATTTAGACATATTTCAGTCATGTTCTCAGCCAATGCTATTCATCATTATTGATCAGTCCGTGGTCCTCTCATCACATTCAATACTATTATTTTAAATTTAGATTTAAAAGAAACTAGTTAATAAACCTTTATATCTTAGATATTAACTTGGAGTGGTGAGATTAAATGATAAAGGAGTTTAGCATAGTTGATTTATTATATTCATGGAAAGTAGGTGAAGCTAAGAAAAAATTAGAGGAAAAGCTTGATAATGAGATCTTCGTTACTGATCTCATTTATTGTCCATTAAAATATAGATATCAAAAAGTATATAAAGAGTTGGCAATAGGATCAGCATTTAATCTAATTACATTATATGGCGAATTTGTTCATCAAGGGTTGGAGAAAATTCTTTCAACTCTTTTTAGTATAAGTGATGCTAACATCGAGGTTGAATATGAAAAGAATATTCTTATAGATAATAATACCTATGTTATTAAAGGACGTATAGATGTTCTTGTCAATGATTATATCATTGAAATCAAATCTAGTAGCTCAGACAAAAATCTACCTCAAGCACACCATATACTTCAAACAAGAATATATCTATGGCTTGCAAATCTAGATAAGGCCTTATTAGTATATATTACACCTAATAGGATAACAGAGTATTACATAAAGGGGGCTATAAGCGATGGAGAGCTTATGGATTTAGTGCGAAGTGTTATCACAGGTCAACCAGCGCCGAGATATCCATGGGAATGCAAATACTGTATTTATGCAATACTTTGTCCATCGAAAAAGACACCACTTCAGTCTTAATTAATCTGTTAATATAACTTAAACTGTAACTTAGTCAGTCAATTGATACAAAGCATCTAACCTTCTTTTTACTTTATTTACTTTAAAAGAGTTAGATCAATTATAAATATAATATTCAAATCAATTATATAAAAATGTATGTTAAAGTACATAGTGAAATATATTATTGTCAACTAAAAATATATTGCAATAATATAGAATTCTGATGCTACATGAGAATTTAGTTGATATTACCAAAATAAAATGTTTTCACATAGTGTGTAAGTAGCGGTGAGTTTATAAAGCTGGTAGTGATGATAGAGCTGAATAATAGGCGTCTGTCTGAAATGAATCCAGAGGAAACTAATCAAACAGCATCTGAGGACAGAGTCATAGGAAGACATGTATATGGAAATCTATATGATATAGATACAGATGTGGCAAGCAATGAAGAGAGGCTGAGAGATGCGGTGGTAGAGGCTGTAAAACTAGCTAATATGACTCTTGTAGAAATCAAAAGCTGGAGCTTTGGTGGCAAAAAAGGAGGGGTATCTGTAATAGCACTAGTTCTAGAAAGTCACATAGCTATACACACATGGCTCAGCTACAAATACGCTACTGTGGATGTATATACATGTGGCGAAAAAAGCGATCCATGGAAAGCCTTTGAATATATAATTAATGTACTTAAACCAAAATATTACACAGTTAACTATGCAGATAGAAGTAGCTTCAAAGCTATAAAAAATTAAGTAAAAGAGTGATGACCTAAAGGCACTGAATATAAAAATGATGTAGCTGAGCTACTCTGAATAGATTTAATATTTTTTGGAAATAATCATTTATTAAAGTTTTTAAATATTTAACAATTGCGGAAATATCATAATTAATACTCTCGTAGATAGATATAGGTAGACAATTTCCCACATTTTAAAGCAATATTATTTCACATCCTAAAAACAATGTTTTCAACTATAAATGTTATGCTTGCTCTGGCTTATAATCTAAAGAACACTTTCCAATTTCAAGGTTAAATCTTGGTTATAGAGATTTTTATGCGACATCACGGGGGAATTTCTGGAATGCGGTCACTAGCAGATAGAACTAGAAATGTTAACGGATATGAGGCGTACCTAGAGCTTAAGAAAGAGGTTAAGAAACTTTATGGGAAGCTCCGAGACATTTATTGTACCTTGTAGAAATTTAGCTAGCCACCTTATTAGAAAACTATGGGAAGCAAGGAGTCTCAGCAATTTATCTCAGCTATCCATATAACATACACAAGATAACACCAAAAGTTCATGGTTAATCTCTGGCGTCATCGCAAGCTATTAGAAGCAATTGAACTAAAGGTTCAAGAATACAATACCTAGATCTACGAAGTCGTAGAGTATAATATATCTAGGTCCGGTGCAGAGCATTGAGTAGAAACCTAAGAGGATAACTAGAAGCATCGTCTGTACACTTGGGGCACAAACTGCACACGGATCTTAATGAAGCATTAAACATAATGAAGAAAGCAACCAGTTCAATGCTTTCCATTATAAAGGGTGGGTGTCAGGCATCATAACATAACTAACATCTATATTTTTATTAAGCATTAAGTGTTTTATGTTATTAGGTGCTGATATATGGATAAAGTAGTTATTATTGGGTTAGGTGAGGTAGGTAGTGGTATATATCACATATTTAAGAACAGTAATAAATATAAAGTATATGGTTATGATATTAATCCTAATAAAACAATAGACAATTATGAAGAAATACCATATCCAGTGGATTTCCTTCATATAACGTTTCCTTACAGTAATAGATTTATAGATACAGTTCACGAATATGCAAACCATTTTAAACCTAAAATGATAATAATACATTCTACAGTTGCACCTGGAACTACCAGAGAGATATTTCATAAGACAAATATTGTAACAGCATTTTCGCCTATAAGAGGTAAGCATCCAAATCTTATCAAGCATCTATACTTTTGGTCTAAATGGATTGTATCATTACCTATTGAAAAAGTTGAAGAAGTTGCACAACATTTAAGCGGTGTAGGGTTCAAAGTCAAGATATATAGAGGTTCTCCAGAGAGTATAGAACTAGCAAAGCTATGGGAAACAGTATATAGAGCTATAATGATAGCTTCATGGCATGAAATACATAGAATAGCCAAAATCTATAAAGCTGAGATAGAAACTATAGCAGAATTTGTAGGCGAGGTTCACGAAGTTCTAAAGGATAGACCTATATATTATCCCGATTATATTGGTGGTCACTGTTTAATACCAAATACTAGGATACTCAATAAAGTATATCCTTCTAAACTTTTTGAATTTGTGTTAGAATCCAATGAAAGAAGAATAAAGGAGCTGGATTATGAAGAAATTAAAAAAGATGTGGAGATGGTTAAAAGAATTGCGCTAAGATTTATAAATAAAGAATACTATGTTTGAATGATTCAAATAAGTAATGTTTTTAAGGAGGATATAAACAATAAAATAGTATGAAAAATAGTAAATAATGGTGATAGAAATATCTGAAACAATTGAATATACACTTCCTCCATATATAGAAGAGATGTTTAAAGTTGATTTGACTGAAGATGATATAAAGATGTTAAAAGAAGCTTTAAAAGATATGAGAAACATTGTAAATGTTAAATTATTTACATTAGATGATAAGATTAAATGTTTTTCATGTAATGAAACAGAAAGATTATTGAGTATAATAAGAGATTCTAGTCCATTAATAGGGGATAAAAGAGCTATAGATTTAGAAATATATGAAATGACAAAAGATAAGGAGATGTTTGATAAGTATACCATTGAAAGAGTACCAACAATTATGTTACTTAATAATACTATAACATATCTTGGTATGCCAGCCGGTGAAGAAATAAAAGGCTTCATTGAAACTCTGATTAGGATCAGTAATAATGATCACGGGCTTTCAGAGTCAACAGTAAAAGAACTTTTAAAACTCAATGGTCAAGTAAGAATCGAGGTGATTGTAACACCTCCATGTCCATATTGTCCTTATGCAGCATTACTATCCAATATGTTTGCATATGTAAGTAAAATATATGGAGATGGAAATATAAAATCATTTATTATTGAAGCTTATGAAAATCCTGACATAGCTGATAAATATACTGTAACTACAGTACCCACTATTGCAATCAATGGTAAGGTTGTATTTGTTGGACTACCATATGAAGCACAGCTTTTAGGTATTGTAAAAAGATTAGCATCATCATATTTTTAAACATTTAGATGCTCATTAAATAATATAATAATTAAAACATGGTCGAATATTATAATTAAATGAGATTTAAAAATATTGTAGATCGATTAATATTAAATTATATACATATACATTTCTGTCATAGAATACATATTCTTGAACTTCTATACATTTACATATTTTATAAAACGCATAAATTGTTATTAATTATAACTGTAAGCATATTTTAAATGATGCATTAGAGTATGGAGCCAATCCGATTCGGACTATATTATGTTTATAATCATATTCAGTTATATCGTCAATAATTATTTTAGTTACATATTTGTAGCTCTTAATAATACTAGTGGTTGATCTATATAACGGATTAAATATAATAAATTGAATACAACTATTATTAAAAGCTATAGGTAAAACAAAAGTTGAATAGTCTAAAATTTCTATCAATGGTGTATCGATATTTAAGTTTAAATCCGACTCTATTATAAATTGAGTTAAGTGATATCTTCTTATCAAATTTATAATTGTTTCATTTGTTGAGAATAAGATGAGGTTTTTACTAGGGCTGTAAAACATACAAACCCTTCTATTTGGACACTCCACATCTACTAGGTCAGTGGATGCTATAGTGATAGCTATGCGATTACTAGCTATTGATAATGCTCTTACATTTTTGAATTCTAAATGGTGCCAAAATCTATCAATTGTATAGAAACTTATATTTTCATCATGATCTTTATATATCTGTAGCATTGATATTTCTTTAGGGAATAATATTATTAACTTTTCATTCTTTAATATAGATATAATACCCATCTTATTTGGAGAAGGACTATAGATATAGAAATCATCATTGGAGTACAGGTGAATGTTTTCTATAGTATAACGATTAATTTGTTTTCTATATATTCCCTTTGAAGTATTTTCTCTACAAAAACTCATACCAAAGCATTTAAGAAGACTTTGCTTTATTATTACATCATTTAATGAATAAGGAAGAGGATTAAGATACTCATATTTTTTATTGTATTCTAAAATAGTATTATTATGAAGAAACTCTATGAATTCTTTTTTAATATGGTCAGCTCGCGATAATATCTTCATCAACTCTGTTGGGGGCAAGTTTCCTCATCCCATCAGAGGCTACCATATTCCTCATTAAATATATCCGTAACGGCCAAGTACATCATTTGGTTACTTGATTAACTCCTTGTATTCTTTACATTTAGGTGTTTATATATTTATGTGACCTTATTAATGAGTACATTATTTTTATTGTTACATGATACCATAAAAACAACAATGAAGATAAAAATATAATTAGAATTACGAAGTTAAGTAATTGAAGCCAATAAATAAAAATAAAAGTATTAATTATGTAAACAATATAAAATGGGATAATTATTACGATATAACCTAATAATATAAATCCATACAATAAAAATATGGTTTTAATAATATTGCTGTGTGATGAACATTTTATAAATCTTCACCCTTAAATGTGCTGAATATTAATTCAGCATATATGCATAAAAATGTAAATGCTACTATAAAGCTATATTAGTAAGTTTGATTAATAGGTAGGCATTAAAATGTATGAAGACATAAATAAATATTTTGTCGAATTATCAATGAAATGGAGCAAGAGATGGTTAAAGGAAAGAGTATTTGAAGTTAACCCTAATGAAAATACAAGAAAGTTCTTCATTACAGCAGCGTTTATGTATCCTAATGGTCCTATACATATAGGTCATGGTAGAACATATCTTATAGCAGATATAATTGCTCGTTTCAAAAGACTTCAAGGATACAATACATTATTTCCTATGGGGTTTCATTATACAGGTACCCCAATAATATCTATGGCAGAATCTATTAGTAATGGAGATAGAGATCTTATAGAACTCTTTAAAGAAATTTATGAGGTTCCTGAGGATGAAATAAAGAATATGAAAGATCCATTATATCTTGCAAGATACTTTCACAGTGTATCAAAGGATGTTATGAATCTATTTGGGCTATCTATAGATTGGAGAAGAGAGTTCACAACAGTGGATCCTGAATTTAAATCATTTATACATTGGCAATTCATGAAACTATATGAGAAGAAATACATTGAAAAAGGAACCCATCCAGTTGGTTGGTGTCCAAGACATGAAATGCCTGTTGGCATGCATGACACTAAGGGTGATGCTGAACCTGAGATAGAAGAATTTGTAGCTATATTTTTTAGAGATGAAAATGGTATAATATATCCTACTGCGACATTAAGACCTGAGACAATATTTGGTGTAACAAATTTATGGGTAAATCCTAATGCAACTTATGTTAGAATAAAAACAAATGATGACTCAATATGGATTGTAGGAAAAGAGGCAGCAGAGAGATTAAAACATCAATTTGATTTTAATATAGTTGAAGTAATTAAAGGAGATGAATTAATAGGAGTAAAGGTCTATAATCCAATAACAGGTGA
The DNA here is from genome assembly GCA_964447975.1 of uncultured Ignisphaera sp. Classification (GTDB taxonomy): domain Archaea; phylum Thermoproteota; class Thermoprotei_A; order Sulfolobales; family Ignisphaeraceae; genus Ignisphaera. The sequence goes on from CAYUUS010000002.1 coordinate 54,198, forward strand.
AGATATACCAATCTTGCCTGCAACATTTGTAGATAGCTCTTTTGCGACTGGAGTTGTAATGAGTGTACCTGCTCATGCACCTTATGATGCAATAGCTCTTGAAAATTTAAGAGATAATTCAATGTTTTCAAATAAAATATCCTATATCAAGCCAAGGGTCATCATAGAGGTTGGCGGTAGAAAAGTGGCTACTGCTTATGAAGTGTTAAAATCTATGAATATAAAGTCTCAAGATGAGAGAGATAAACTAGATGAAGCTACAAAAGTGGTATATTTGTCTGAAATGCAAGTAGGCTATATGATACAAGATCTTCATGAGGTTATTCCATGTTTCTCAGAGTCTTTAAGAGATTTTATTAAATTAAATATATCAGGTAGAAGTGTTAAGGAAGCTAGAGAGAATATAAGAAATTATATTATTAATAATAAACTTGGAATTCTTATTTATGAACTTATTAATAAGCCTGTGTATTGTAGATGTGGTGCTGAGGTTGTTGTCAAGATTTTGCAAGATCAATGGTTTATAAATTATGGCGACAATGAATGGAAAATTAAGGTAAAGGAGTGGTTGAAGAATATGAGAATTGTGCCACAAGAATCTGTAGCACAATTTGAAGCTACTATTGATTGGTTAAAAAGAAGAGCTTGTGCAAGAACTAGAGGCTTAGGAGTATCACTTCCATGGGACAATAAATGGATCATAGAAAGTTTAAGTGATTCCACAATCTACATGGCTTTCTATACTGTTATACATAAAATACGAGAATATGGAATTGATAGCAGTAAATTAACTAAGGAATTTTGGGATTATGTATTGCTGAAACAAGGTGATGCAATAACGCTTTCACGTAATTTAGGTATACCAGTAGAAAATATAGAGAATATACATAGTGAGTTTGAATATTGGTATCCACTAGATTTAAGAGTTAGTGGCAAAGATCTTATACCAAATCATCTAACATTCTTTATATTTAATCATGTTGCATTATTTCCAAGAGAATTGTATCCTAAAGGTATTGTAGCTAATGGCTGGGTCCTTATAAAACAGCAAAAAATGAGTAAATCTGCAAGAAATATAATTCCATTAAAAAAACTTATAAATGTCTATGGATCTGATATAATTAGATTACTATTAGCATTAAATGCTGAGGTACATCAAGATGAAAATATTGATTTTGATATGCTTGAAAAATTATGTAGAGGAGAGTACCCACAGCTTCTCAAGTCCTTATCAGATGAAATAATTGATATCTTTCATAGAAGAGATTTACTACGTGATGATATAAATATCATTGATAGATGGTTCTGGAATGAATTTATATATAAGGTTCAAAAAATTCTTAAATCTCTTGAAGAGATTAAAATTAGAGAAGCTGGCATATCCATATATTATGACATTAGAGATTTAATAAAGTCATATATAGGGCTTGTAACGGTTCCTAGCAAAAAAATCTTAGAAGCCATTAAGATATGGCTAGGTCTTATAAATATTTATACACCATTTATAGCGGAGGAGATTTGGAGTGAAACATTTGCTGATGGTATACTTGCGAATAAAGTAATAGAATTACCAAAAGAAGTCGATATGAATATACTGCTAGCTTTTAGATATGCTGATATGGTTATAGAAGCTATAAACAATATAATTAAAGCAACCAAAAAACAGCAAATAAATAAGGCTATAATATATGTTTCGTCGATCGATAAACAAAAAATTATGAGAAGAGTGCTAAAAGAAACCATTGCTAATGTAAAATTATCAGAAATCATAGATAAATTAGCTAAGGAGTTCAAGATAGATAAAAAGAGTATTAGTTCTATGTTAAAACAATTATATGAGATAGCTACAACAATCCATGATGATATTAAAGAGTTTTATTTAAAATGCGAAGATGTAGATGAGCTGAAATTACTTATGATGACACAAGAATACATAGCTAAAAAGATAAAGGCTAGGATAGAGATATACTCTGCTGAAGATGATTCGATACCGGATTTTGGTGGTAAAAAGAAAGTAGCTTTACCTTTAAGACCAGGTATATATGTTGAATAATTATAAAAAAGCTTATTTAATTCTCATATTAAAGAGAAAGCTAGGTGAAGCACGGTGAGTTCAACAGAGCCTTCAAAACTTAAGATTAGAAAAGCTGAAGTAAGAAAAATAATAGGACGTAAAAATGTAAAAGATAAGATATATAGTTACGAATATTTTACACTATCATTAAATCTTTACATACCAAGAAATATAATTGAGAAGTTTGGAACAGACTTTGTTGTTATAAGAGACGAAGAACAGGGAATTATAACAATAATGCCACGGAAATTAGCTGAAGAAAAAGGTATAAAGGTAGAATAGATAGTAAACAGAGATAAGTTAAGCAATTCCATTGGAGCACACCCCTAATACATAATATTATAACACAATGAAAACTTTAATTAATTATTTAATCTGCAAGAGAATAGGTGAGGATTATGGAGGGGAGATATCCACAATTTTATACACTAGATGTTAACAGGATTAAGATGGGTGAAGCTACAGATATATATTTTCTTAGAAGCAAAGAAATCTTAGAGAAGCATGGTCTGTGCGATAAAATTGTTAGATATGAAATTCATGCATATAGTTTACCAAGGAATTATAAATGGGCTGTTTTTACAGGACTTGAGGAAGCTATAGCTCTTTTAATGAATAGAAATATAACGTTATATTCTCTTCCTGAAGGCACAATATTTAAAGATATACAACCAGTAGCTATAGTAGAAGGTAGAATATGTGACATCATACATCTTGAAACAGCGCTACTTGGTATTTTAAGATTCTATTCTAGTGTATCAACAAAAGCAGCAAGAATTAAAAAATTAGCAGGGGATAAACAAGTTTTATTCTTTGGGGTAAGGGTTCAGCATCCAGCAATTGCTCCTGCATTAGATAGAGCAGCATATATAGGAGGTTGTGATGCAGTCTCAGGAGCCTTTAGCAAAGAGTTTATAGGTATAGAACCTAAAGGAACAATGCCCCATGCATTAATAATAGTTTTTGGGGACCCAGTTAAAGCTTGGAAAGCTTTTGACGAAACTTTCCCTGAAAATATACCAAGAATAGCACTAGTTGATACATTCTATGATGAACGATATGAAAGCTTATTGGCCGCTCAAGTTCTCGGTAAAAAATTATGGGGTGTACGTTTAGATACGCCGAGGAGTAGAAGAGGAGACATTTATATGATAGCACAGGAAGTTAAATGGACACTTAAATTACATGGTTTTGATAATGTGAGAATTGTTGTTAGTGGGGGTATAGATGAGGAGAATATTTTAAAATTAAAAGATGTTGTAGATGGTTTTGGTGTAGGAACATCCATAGCTTTTCCTCCATCTATTGATTTAAGTATGGATATAGTTGAAATTTATGAAGAGAATAAAGATCTATGGATACCATTTGCAAAACGAGGTAAATTACCTGGTATGAAGCAGTTGTATAGATGCAAACCTATATATGAAGACTATATAGATGTTCCAGGTAAGGAGATAAAATGTAGTGATGGATCCAATGCAAAGCCTATGCTCATTAAGTATTTAGATAAGGGACAATTAATTAATGACCTTCCATCACCTCATGAAATACGAAAATATGTTCTTGATCAACTTGCTTATGTAGAATGAGGCATAGGTAGATTAGTTTTTAATTTGTATAAGTACTTAATTTTATATAAAGGTAAATTTAATGAAAGTCATAACTATAAAAGTTGATGACAAGTTATATGAAGAACTCGAGAAGAAGGTAAAAATAGAGGGTCTTCTAACGGTTTCTGAGTATGTAAAAGTTTTAGTATTGAGAGATTTAGGTAAACAAGAAAAGGAGAGTGTTGAAGAAGCAACAAAAAAAGCTCAAATTACATTAGATAAAATCACCCTGCTATTAGAAAGGAGATTACAGGATAGAATAAATCCTTTCACGTCTAAAATTGATGAATTGAATAGGAAATTAGCTGAAGTTATTGAAAGAGTTGAATCAATAGAACAAAAAATTATGGAATTAGAAGAGAAATTAAAAACAAAGAGAGAAGCTGAAACACAGATAAGATCCGAGCATAAAGTTCCTAAAAAAACAGCTATTGATATACTAAAAGAACAAAAAGTTATATTTGAAAGGGATATAGCAAGCAGGATTAAGGATAGAGATAGCTTCTTTGCGAGACTTGAGCGAAGTAATGCAAAAGTTATTGAAGCAAAAGATGAAAGAATAGCTGTTGATCCAAATTTCTGGGAAAATTTCGTAAAGAAGATAGCAGCTATAACTACAAATAATGATGATGATATTAGAAAAGTTTTAGATACAATAGAGAATAGATTATTTTATAAGCTAAAAGAATCAGCACTAATAGTATATGATAATATATCTAGAAAATGGCAGGCTTTAATATCATAGAATTGAAAATAATGTGATGAAAGCCCAGCCCTTTCTGAGTTAGATAATGCAATGATGTTAGAATCCCCACCTGAATACTTTATATTAACTTATTACCTTACCTTAACCATTTTCGCACATTTAATAAAATCTTCTTCGAAATGTTGTAATTCTGCTTTTAATGTACCTAAAATATTAAATATTAGGCTCTTTCTAGATATAAGACTATTAATATCGTTTAAATCTATAGCCTCTTTTAATGAATTTATATAATATTCTATAACATTAGCATAGATATTTATACCTTTATTGTTAAAGCCTATATATATTCTATTGTTATTATAAGATATATTTATTCTAGGATCAAACCTTACTAACGATACAAAGTCATTATCTTCTGTATAGAGCCATTGAAAACATACTCTACCACTTTTTACATCGGTATATAAGTTATCAAGCATAGATGCATTGTTTAAAAATTTTCGTAATATTACAATAAATGATATCAACTCAGATAAAATTTGAATGTATTCTTTACTAGTATCCTCTCTAACAGCTCTATCAAGTTTTTCGCTAAATTGTTCATGTAAGTTATTAACATATCGTAGTATGCTATTTGTTATGTTCATTCTCACACCTACAGATAATGCTATGTATAAGCTTATTAATTTTCATAATAATTATGTTGACTATATTTATAATATAATTACTACATATCAAATTTAGTATTTAATCATGTTTATTTCACATGGTAAAACCTATAATTACTTTTATATCTTAAAGAAATGATGCAGTAAAAACATATTCTACGAACTTCATCTATTTCAATAGAGCATTTATGACATACTTTTCGTCCACATATATTACATCTAGATATCGATAATGCATCATTACAAATATCACATATACTTTCTTCACATACAGCGCAACGCTTATTATAAGCATTGAAATGTTTTTCACAAACATATCTATTACATATTGGACATCTAACTACTGATAATGATTCACCACATACTTCACAAACTTTAGTATACATATTTAATACCTTTTAGATAAAAATTTCTCTGGGATGACCTTAGGAGCACCTCTGAGTAGTGATGTCAGGTGGAGCGACGGGGACCGTTAAATTGTTTTAACAGCTATATTTGTTCTTCTAATGAATTCTATAATCTCTTGGTCTTCTTGCGATACATATACTACGTTACATGAAGCCAAGATATTCTTTAGTTTGTCAACTTTATTCTCAGCATATATACGTATTCCAATATCTATGTATGTAGTAAAGATATCTTTATATCTAAATATATTCTTTATATTATTACTAAAGAATATTATGTTAACATTGTTTTCCCTTCTTTTTCTCACTTCAGATACTACATAGTTTAACATCTTTGATAAGGTTTCTACAACTATTTTCTCTGAAATTAATATGCAGGTCAATGCTGCCATACCCATTTACTTCCATTCTTATAGTCTAATATTTTTATTCCCATATTCAAAAGCTCTTGTCTTATTTTATCACTGAGTTCATATTCTTTTCTTTTTCTTAGTTCAGTTCTAATATTCACTATCAGTTCTATTAATTTTTCAACTATCTCAGAACCTATTAAAGAACTCTCTTCAATATGTTTATCAAGCACCCCCAAAACTCTATTAAAGTTTAGAAGAATATTATATGCTCTTAAAGCAAGTTCATAATTTTCTCTTTGTTCAATATCCTTAAATATAAGTGATGTAAGTTTATGTATAGATTCAAGAGCTTTTGAAGTATTAAAGTCATCATTCATTGCATTATAAAATGATGTATTTATATCCTCAAGATTTCTCAATATATGTAAATCAGAATCCTTGAGACCAAATGTTATTTGAGAGGATTTTATAATTCTTTTCAAAGTTTCCATGGCAAGAATAAGTCTTTCGTAGAGATTTTTAAAGTTTTCCATAGCTTCTTCATTGAATTCTAGTTGTTTTCTATAATGAGCTGAAAAAACCCATAAACGAAGAACTTCAGGACCCCAGCTTTTAATAGCTTCTCTAGCTAAAATTATATTTCCTAAGCTTTTACTCATTTTCTCACCCCTAATTGTCAAATAACCTATATGAATCCAATACTTTACCCAAGGTTTTACACCAAATGCGCTTTCAGCCATAGCTATTTCATTCTCATGATGTGGAAAGACAAGATCTTGTCCACCCCCATGTATATCAAATTGCATCCCAAGATATTTTGTACTCATTACAACACATTCAGTATGCCATCCAGGTCTACCATGTCCCCATGGCGAATCCCACCATGGTTCACCAGGTTTTGAGGCTTTCCACAACGCGAAGTCATAGGGATTTCTTTTCTCAATAAGGAACTCCTCCTCTTGACGCCATTCTTCTGATTTAAACCTCTTAGACAATTTCCCATAATCATTTACCATAGATATATCAAAGTAAACAGAACCACTTTGAGCTACATATGCATATCCTTTATCAATTAAGACTTGGATGAATTCTATAATTTCCTTTATATGTTCAGAGACACGGGGATGCATATCTACTTTAATGTTGAGACTTTGCAATACATTTAAATAATCTTTTGTAAATGTATCTGAAATATCCTTCCATGTAACACCTTCATCAATAGCTTTCCTTATTATCTTGTCATCTATATCAGTAATATTCTGGACATGTATTACATCGTATCCATTTAACAATAAATATCTTTTTATAAAGTCAAAAGCCAAATAAGCTCTTACATGACCTAGATGCGTGTAGTCATATACTGTAGGCCCACAGAAATACACTTTTACAATTGGCGGTGAAATCGGTTCGAATATCTCCTCTTTGCGAGATAACGTGTTATATAGTTTTAGTGACACAAAGGTTTATCACCACGATATATCTCACAAATATATCAAAATTAAAACTTTATGCTAATAACTTCTAATAAACTTTTATAAATTTTAAAAATAGCATCAAGAGCATTTATGTAATTAGTTTATTAAATTTTTGAAGAATACAAAATTTGTAGTGAGGTGAAATTTTAGTGGGGCAATATTTTTCAACAAAAAGACGTGGAATAGCTATAGTTAATGAAAAATTTGAAGGTAGAAGCTTAGAAGTACATATAATTAATGGAGAAAAGCTTATGGGTATAGTTGATGAAGTAGCATTATATGAACTAGGAATGTCTATAGAGAATATACCGACAATAGTTCCTAGAAAATCTATATCATACGTTGTTACAGGTCTAAGTGACATACATGGATTAAGTGAATGTTGTGAAAAGGAATATGTATTAGATGATGAGTTTATAGGCTCAGATGTCATTACAAAGCTTGTTAATGGAGATGAAATTGAAGGGCGCCTAGTAAAGGTAACAAGAGATGAAGTAGGTTTAGCACAAAGTAATAAGGCTGTTATAGTTCCCAGAAGAAATATCCTATATATAAAGATATTGAGGAGATAACATTGGATTTTAACATCATTATAACTTGTGAATCAGGTAGAGAAAATATCGATTGGGCTTTTTCGCAAATAAATAGCTGTATTGGAACCTCATATATTGTGGTAAAAATTCGATCTTCGCTTATTCTATTAAATATACCTGATCCTTATTCTACATGGTATAAATTAAAGACATGTCTTTATGGAAAAGATACACCAATACATAGAGTTATACCAGTAGACGTTGTAGTGGAGCCTATAATTAATAAAATTGCTCAAGAGGCTCAAAAATATGCTCTTAGTAGAATACCTCAGAATTCCTCTTTTAGGATAACATTACATGGTAAGGTATATGTAATTAATGAAAAGGGTAGACTTATAAAGATCCCTAGTATTGAAGCTATAAGAACAATTGCTGAGGGTATTAATCGTAAAGTAGACTTAGAAAATCCAGAGTGGGTTGTATATATAAGATCAGTACCAATAAGAAGATGGAATGTTCTCACTGCTATAAGTGTTGCTAAAGCTATTGTATTTAAGAATATAAGAATTGGAGAACCAATGAATCCTCTATAGTTTTAAAGATATGTTCTTGATCTACTTAAAGTTATTTTTAGCAATGTTATACCTATGGAGATAAGAATGGATGCTATTATAATAAGCAATAACGATATAGAGTCTTTATTCAGTGGTGCAAATAGAATTTTTAACAAAAACCCTTGGTCTATACCATGACCAGGAGATAAAGGATTTGGCACTTTCCATGGTAATTCAATTAAAGAAATCATTTTTGAAGCCCATGTTTTTGTATGAGTGACTCGGCTTTACTTATATCAGAAACGTAGAATCTGTACACTTGTTTTGTTTTTCTATCATAAATATCAATAAAACTTCTTTTGCGATTTACTAAAATCTCATACCGGTTTATATCTATAGGAAATGGTATGACTATTGAACCAGCTTTTATACCACCACTTCTTATTTCATAGCTATTAACAGGCATAATCATTTTTTTAGGTGTAAGAAAATACGATATTGTTCTCGTTAATCCAATTAAAATACCATAAAATGCTAAAAATCTTATAAAGAGTTCAAGCTTTGTCAAAGTTTCTCGTAATGAAGGGATTAAGTAAGGAAAAACAAAATAAGAGGCCATAACCCATATAACTATTGATAGAGGCAATAGAGCTAGAGAAGCGATTATCTGAGGCTTTAATTCCTTGTCTATTTCTTGATCCTTCATCATAATTTTCATAACTTCTTGGCGATCAGCTTTTAATAAAGTGGCCCCCTTTATATCACCATGTTTCCTTTGTAAAATACGCGGCAATGACATTGATAAAGACATAAATATTAATGCATATAGAAGAAATACTATCCATATAAAATCTTGGGGTACGAATGTAGATATCATTGCGAAGAATACTAGCGATATTATTGTTGTTACTAATGCTATTATTTTGCCTTTATCCATAATTTAAACCCATTTAATTTTTAAATATGGAAGTTTAAAAATTAATTTTACTTTATATGTTTAACCTTGCTTATAAGCAGTTTATCTCCATTTAATTCTATCTTTATTTGTTCAAATTTTTCCTTATATTTACATATCCCACAAGTATAACTATAGTATATTATCGATTTTTTATTTCTATATTCAGCCTCTATAATGAGTTGAAGCTCATTTCCACATTTCGGACAAGGATTTATTGGAGACAGCTTCACTCTTAGCATTACTTGGCAACCTCTATCCCTCGTTAAATATAGACTTTATCTTATTGTTGTATATCTGTTTAGGGCTGCTTATTTTATATATTATGCTAACTACAGTTCAAAAACTTTTTGTAAGTAATAGGTAATAAATAGATGTGTAATAAATTATATAGATATAAAATTATTAAGTGATTTGTTGCTAAGTTAGGTAGCAAATTAATTTGATATTTTGAGATGATGAAATATGGAATTGTTTGAGTTAAGACTAAATAAGATATTTAAGGTGTTAAAGGATTACAATATCGATACGGAAAAAATTTTGCTTAAAGATACACAAACATTAAGATATGTCTTTGCTGAACTTTATAATCCTCCACCAGAAGAGTTAAGCATTTATGCGTTAATCATTGATACAAATACCATGGAGCTAAACGTATATGTATCAGCACTAGACTATTATAGAGTTATAGAAACATATGAGCAGGTAAAGAATTTAGTGGTGTACCCTGTAGCTCCTTCTGTTTTAAATATAGAACTTAATACAAAAACAATAGATATTAGCGATATAAAGACACTTCTAAAGAGAATCTGCAAAGAATCCAGAAAAGTCTCTATCGATACCTTTGAGATTTGCGATACCAACTCAACTATTTGTATAGATATAAGAAATGTAATTAGAAAGGTTAAACGTAATAAAAGTGAAGAAGAAGTATATATGATAAGAAAAGCTATCGAAATAACTGAAAAATCTATAGAAAGTGTAATTCCTGAGTTAAAAAATGGAATGAACGAGAGAACCATTGCAGGCCTTATTGAAAATAAAGCAAGAGAGTTTGGAGCTGATGGATTTGCTTTTAACAGTATTGTGGCCATAGGTAATAATACTTCCAAGCCCCACCATATACCAGGATCAACATCATTTAAAGGCAATGAACCTATAATTATCGACTTTGGTGTAAGATATAATGGTTATGTATCCGATATAACAAGAGTTATTTTGCCATGTAATTTATCGAAAGAATATGAACAAATTAAAAAATTTATAGAGGCTATAATCGACGCTATGGACAATTCTATAAAAAGTTTAAAGATTGGGGAAAAATATAGTTATGTTGATGAAGTGGCAAGGAATAGTTTGATGAAACAAAATATGCATAGGTACTTTTTACACAATCTTGGGCACGGCATAGGTGTAGATGTTCATGAAGAACCTAGAATATCAAAGGTTACTAGCCATGAAGTTGAGATAGGAGATGTTATTACAATAGAACCGGGAATATATATAGATAGAAAATTTGGCGTTAGAATAGAAGATGACATATATATAACTCCTGCAGGTCCTCTAAAACTCACTTCATTGAAGAGAGTAATAGAGTTATGAGAAGATGAGTTCTATGAAAAGAAAAATTAGATTGTTTGAACCTATTATAGAAGATGAAGATATAGAAGCAGTTGTTAGGGTTCTGAGATCAGGATGGATTGCTCATGGTCCTGAAGTTGAGTTATTTGAAAAAGAATTTGCAGAATATATTGGAGTTTCATATTCGGTAGCTGTATCTAATGGAACAATAGCACTCACACTTGCATTAAAGGCTTTAGGAATAAGTCCAGGAGACGAAGTATTAGTTCCTGATTATACATTTATAGCAACTGCTACAGCAGCACTTATGGTTGGAGCTATCCCAAGGTTTGTTGATGTAAATTATGAAACTTTTAACATAGATATTGAAGATCTACAGAAAAAAATCTCAAACAAAGTAAAGGCAATTATAGCTGTTCATCTTTTTGGCCACCCATCGGATGTAAAAGCATTAATAGATATAGCTAGAGATAAGAGATTATTATTAATAGAGGATGCGGCACAGGCACATGGTGCAGAAGCATGGGGTCAAAAAGTTGGAAGTTTTGGTGATGTTGCAATATTTAGCTTCTATGCAACAAAGAATATGACTACAGGTGAAGGAGGCATTGTTGTATCAAATGATGCAAAAATCATTGAAAAAATAAAACTTTTGAGAAATCATGGACAAGTAGCTAAATATATACATGCAGAATTAGGTGGAAATTATAGAATGACATCAATTCAAGCAGCTTTAGGTAGAGTTCAATTAAAGAAGTTAAATAAGCTTAACACTATCAGACGTAACAATGCCCAAAAACTAAACGATAAACTAAAGTATTTAAAGGAGTATATAGAACTACCATATGAAGCTCCATGGGCTAAACATGTATATCATATATATGCAATTAAATTTAAGAAACCAGAACATAGGAGTTGCATACAAAAATGTCTAGATTCTAAAGGTATCGAGACAGCTGTACATTATCCATTGCCTTTGCATTTGCAACCTATATTTCAATCTCTTGGATATGAAGAGTGTTGTAAGAACGCTTCAATGTTATCTAAATGTGAATTAAGTCTCCCTGTACATCCAGCTTTAAATGATCAAGACTTAGATTATTTAAGTATAATGCTTACCGAATGTATATTTAGTTGTGGTAAAAAGGAAAGTGAAGCTTCAGAAGCGATGATATAATAAGATAATACCGTGATTAACTGTCTATAGAATCTCATTTTCATTTGCTATATATTTTATAGTAATTCCTTGGAACTGTTCGCTAAACCACTTCAATTGATCTTGTATACTTTTTCTTATTGATTCATTTATATTAAATCTTTGTCTAGCCCAAAAAATAGACTTATCATCGATATTTCCACCAGATTTACTTGCAGCTAATCTAATTAATGCATCTATTTCGGCATTTGTAAACCAACGTGTTATTGATGAGATATGCTCAGCTAATTTCTCGTCAAGCTTTATGTTATATCGCTTAGCACTTCTAAGAGCTATGTACTTTCTGAATTCTTTATCAGGATAACCCATAACAATTACAGCATCAATTCTTCCAGGTCTTATAAATGCAGGGTCTAGTATCTCAGGGGTATTAGTGGTCATCACCATTAAAGGTCTTAAAGACTCTTGCAAGTATCTTAGGAATATAGTTATTTCACTTACATGAGTTTCATGAATAGCTATCTGCCTCCCAACTAGAAAATCTGCATCATCTAAAAGAATCATATATTTTTTCTTAGATTTGAGATTTTGGAGCACTGATTCAAGTATTTTTTCAGTCAATCCATACCACATAGATCTATACATACTTGGTCTAAGTTCAGCAATCTTTAAATTAAGTGACGAAGCGATAGCTTCAGCTGTAACACTTTTGCCTACACCAGGTGGCCCTGTTATTAATATTCCCTTTGGAGCATAACCAGCACGAAGAACTATAGGCTTTATAATTATAGTTTCTAGCTCTTGTCTAAGTTTTGGTGGTACATCCTCAATGCTCCAAGAGGCCTTTAATATTGGAATCTTAACTCTTATCATTTCATGTAATTCGGGAATTGATATCTCTATAAAGTTGTCATGTTTTTTCTCTTTTAGTACTACTAATAATGTAAATGTTCTTTGCGGCAAAGAAGAGTCTTCTACTAGGGAATAGGATCTAAGATTATTAGTTAAAAGATTCCAGGAGGTTTTATAAAGATGTTTTATCGTTTTAATATCAATATTTTTATCTAAAGTTCTTGCTACTATAAGAAATATTGTAGGTTTCTTACTTATTCCTTTGAAATTCTTCTTAGTGACGATAGCACTACTTAGAACCATCAGTTCATCATTTTTGAACACATCAGCAAATGATATCAATGTTTGTGAATATGGATCGAATGTCTGTAGATAAAGTGGTATTATGGTGGAGGATAATATATGAACTATATAAGAAAGATTTTCAGAGGCTATATTTTTTATTCCATGACCTTTAATTACAAGTTTGGTATTGTTTTCAAGCGGTCTATTCAAAAATTTAGCTATTAGCATTGATAATGATAATGCTTTATTATTAGGTTTTGTTGATAACGTCTCAACAAGAGCTATTTTGTATTCGCTCATCTTAGGTATTGTAAATGTATAAAGCCTTGCATGTTCAATATGATGACTCAAACTGCTCTGCACCTCGCTTAGATTAAGCATTAATATAGAAGCTTTTAAACTCGTAGGAACCAATCTTTAATAAACATAAACTATTGCATTATATAATATTAAATACAAAACTATTGATTCAGATACGGTGTGTTAATTTATGGTAAAAAAAGTTATTATCATGGGTGCTGGTGGAAGAGATTTTCATAATTATAATGTTCTCTTTAAAAATAATTCAGAATATCGTGTAGTTGCATTTACAGCGACACAAATACCTGGAATTGAATATAAAAGATTCCCACCTTCTCTATCGGGTCCTCTATATCCTGAAGGTATACCGATATACCCTGAAGAGATGTTGCCAAGTCTTATAGCTAGGTTCAAGGTTGATGAAGTGATATTTAGCTATAGTGATCTAACATATGAAGAACTTGGTAAAAAAATTTCCTTAGTTTTATCTGCATCAGCATCATTTAGATTAATAAATCCTTTTGAAACTATGATAGATAGCATTAAACCAGTATTAGCAGTTACAGCAACTAAAACGGGTGCAGGTAAAAGTACTGTTTCAAGGGCATTGGCATATGAAATGATTAGGAGAAACCTAAAATTTGTTGTTGTTAGACATCCCATGGTTTATGGAGATATTGAGAAAATGGTTGTACAAGAATTCAATTCAATTAATGACCTAGATAGATATGATTTAACCATTGAAGAGAGAGAAGAATATGAACATTATTTAAAAATAGGTGTTAGAGTATTAGCAGGGATAGATTATATTAAGATACTTCATAAGGCTGAAAATGAAGCAGATATAATATTATGGGATGGTGGAAATAACGACACACCATTCTATAGACCATGGTATCAAATAACAGTTACAGATGCTATACGACCTGGTATAGAGCTGAATTCATATCCAGGAGAAATTAATGTGAGACTGGCTAATACAATTATAATTACCAAGGTGTCGCAAGCAAGGGATGAGTATGTAAATAAAATAATAGAAAATATAAAGAGTGTGAATAGAAGAGCCAATATAGTTAAAGCTGATATGGAGATCGAGGTAGATAAACCAAAATTATTAGAGGGTCGTAGAGCTTTAATAATAGAGGATGCCCCATCCATTACACATGGAGGATTGCCCTATGGAGCTGGTTATATTGCTGCATTAAAATATGGAGCAGAAATTGTTGATCCAAAACCACATGCAAAGGGCCTCATTAAAGAAATATATGAAAGGTATAGTCATATAGGTCCGGTACTTCCTAGTATAGGTTACACTAAGCAACAATTATATGATTTAGAAGAGACTATAAACAGCATCGATTGTGATGTTATTGTCATTGGAACACCGGCAGATATAACGAGAGTAATTAGAGTTGATAAACCTACTGTAAAGGTTGATTTCAATCTTAAAATAATAGATGGTATGAGTATAAAAGAAATAATAGAGGAATTTCTTGAAGTTATAGGTAGAGGTTTTAAAGATATTTAAATGTCTTTAGTTTTATACATTACTGGTTGATAGAATTGTTTATATATATCACCTTGGGACATTTTTTCTATGAGCTCTTTAGCTCTAAAATATTTTTGCTCATATATAGACTTTTCACCATACTTTCTTATGTATTCTTCTAATGCTATTCCATATGTTTTCTGAGGGGTATCTCTATATATATCATTTATAATATTAAACGCACAGAAAGGTATTATACGACCATCAGGAAGAGCATAATGTATTGCACATCTCATAACTCTTTCCACATCATAGTTCCATTCATCCATAAAATGCATCATACCAAGAAACAAAAACTTGTAGTGGAATTTTCCTAACGCTGCATAGTTTCTATGTATAAATATATCTAATAGAATAGATCTTAATTCTGATTTAATTTCATCTGGAACTTGGTTCCATAATATGTATTTATTCAGAATAGTGGTTATGCTTGTAAATCCTAATATCTTTACAAGTACTTTGGGTTTATTAATCAGATTCTCGTATCTTCTTTCAAGATAATCTAATAAACCATCAACATCAACCATATTTGTTATCGGGACAAAATGTATTTCATTATGTCTTCGCTTTACATATACATATGTAGCAGCTCCGCATATTGGACTTGTTGTAAATTCTGCACGTTTTGACGTACCTAAGAGCTCAAGAAACCTAGCAATAGGTACAGCAGCTCCTACTGGGTACCATGAGTTTTGAGAAATTTCACCTTCTGTTTGCTCTTCAATTAGTTTAATAACCTCAGGTATAGTTATTCTAAATTTAGCTCTTTCTTGTTTTCGCATCATACCAACAAGGCTTACAGGTTGGAAATTAACCCCTCTTACCACATCCATATTATAGGCTGCAATTCTTATTATATCCCCTAATTCATTATCATTAACAGATTTTATTACTGTAGGTACAAAAACTATGCTACTCATACCACTAAGTCTAAACACCTCTAATATATATGGAACTTCCCAATGATTCTTGGGATTTGTTGTAGGGGTTACACCATCAAAGCTTAGATAAACAGTGTTAATGCCAGCAGCTCTCAATTCTTTAGAATATTCTATCGCCTTCTCAGGATCCTTTAGATAAAGTGAGGCGAATTTTATTCCATGGGTATTAAGCTGTATATGTGTAACTCCTAATTGTTTTAATTTTTTCACAATTTCAACAAGATCTTCGCGTAGAGTTGGTTCTCCACCAGTAAGCTGAACAGCTACAGCAATACCTCCTTGTTTTTTCAAAGCCTCTATCATTTTAATGATATCATCAATTGTTGGCTCATATACATAGCCAGCTCTTTCTGCAAAGTAAAAACAGTACCAGCAGCTCAGATCACACCTATTAGTCACTACAATGTTTAGTAATGCAGTATGGGTTTTATGTAAAGGACATAAACCACAGTTGAGTGGGCAAGGAGCAGTAGCAGCTGTATAGTAATAGTTGATGCCTTTTCCCTCATAACTAAATTTTTCAAATTTTTTAGCCATTTCAGAATCAGCGAAATATACTTCCTCTATTTCACCATGTTCAGGACATATACGTTTAATAAATAAAGAGTTTTCTTTCTCTATTATTATTGCAGGTAAAACTCTGAAACAATGGGGGCAAAGTGATGAAGTATATCTAACAAGTCTTTCATTGTTTTTTAATTGAGGTATTGGGCCACCAACATGAATAAATCTTTTACCAACATTTACAATATTACTTGATTTATCAAATGATGCTACAATAGATGGGTTATTAGACAAATATAGCACCTCATTAAAATAATTGTATTCTAATTAGAGATAATAATAGAGGCAATATATAACACTAACGGTTGTGAAATGCTATGATGTTTTATTTATAAATTATTTTTGAGGATATATGATCCCAATAAATCTTCGGGATTTTTTCACCCATCCAAGTGATTTCCTTAGAAATTATTCCATAGCCTAGTATAATAGGTTCAAATCCTAATGAATAAAGAGACTTGATTATTTCATCGACACACCAGCTGTTAATTATTAAAATTGGTATGTACTCTTCATTTGCCATCAATATCAATTTTTTTATATCGCTATAACTATCTTTATTAGAGTAATAAAAATTAATAAGATCATAAGACGCAACACTATATGGTGAAGCATTTAATAGAATTCCATAACCAGAAGCATCCATAAGATCATAGAATGTTTCAGCTAATGTATCACTTATATCAATTGAGCCAACAATACAGCCTCTATATTTATTAATAATATCTATAAAGCGTAACTCTGCTAATGGTCTACAAGAAACTTCAATTACATTCTGTGAAACATTATAGATATTATTATAATGTGCTATGTATGCTATAGTTGTATCCCCAATTCTACGAGGAAGTATAAGAACATTTCCTGGTTTAATAGCTCTGGGTATAGGTGCAAATTCACAATCACCAAGAACAAATATATCTATCCAATCATCATTACCTGAATTCGTATCTATATTTATAAGATAGCCTCCATATATTGAAATAGCATTTGTAACACCATTAATTATTTCTCTTAGATTACTAATGGAATGCCCTGTTAAGCCTATTGATAGAGCATATGCTAGTGGTTTACAACCTTTAGCTATAACATCACTTACAGCAGCAGTTACAGCTCTAAATCCAACATCTTTATAGCTACACCAACTATATTTTGCCCTTGAAATAGCAAATCCGTCAACCTTTACTAGAAGTTTTAATGAGTTATAAACAAAATCTCCTGCATCATCATAAAAAGTTAGTGAAGAAGATGGATGATGTTTAATCGATTTTGCTAGTTCTAATATAAAGTCCTTCATTATCTTAGAAATCACCTTACAGTAATACAATATGTATAGCCCCTTAAATATATTGCGATTGCAAAAATCTAAGATTGTAGAGATAAACTTAAATAGAATTGATGGTGAATAGAACATCGCATCACAAAATCCATTAATTGTATATGGAGTTCCTGATACAATGATAAAACTTTGGGAATATATGCCGGATATAGATATTATGATAAATAGCTTAAGATGGAGGTGGCCTAAACCAAAGGTTTTAAGGGTTTGGGTTGATTCAGGAGGATATCAAATAATGATTAAAGGGTTAAAAATTGATTTAAGAGATCTTATCATAAAATACAGAGCTCTTGATGCAGATATATACATCTCACTTGATATTCCTCCAAAACAATTATGTTCAATAGAAAAACAACAGCTTATGGAAAATATTAAAAATTTTGAAATTCTATATACAAAACTAGAAGATAAAAAAATTGTTCCTGTAGTTCATTGCTACAATTGTTCCAATATGTTAGAAGTGATAGATATTTATAAAAGATATAACATAGATATAATAGCATTTGGTGGCGTGGTACCTCCCACTCTAGCTAAGAATGGAAAAGGATGCAGAATAGCACCCATACTTGCACTTGCTATAGTTTCAAAAGCATTTAAAAAGAAGATACATACCCTAGGAGTAGGAGGTACTTCAACAATGTATAATGTATTAAAAATTTTAGATGTATATTCATTGGATTCTAGTTCGTGGAGAACAAAAGCAGCTTATGGAAAAGTAATCATACCAGGTTATGGTGAGAGATATGTTGGAAATGGTAAAGCATCATTTGGTAGAAAGGATTTAACTGATGATGATAGAGAAGCTTTGTTTAAGGCTCTTGCAGCTACTAAGTTTCCATATATGGAAAATATAGACAAAATGTTGTCTACATTTCGAGGAAGAGCTATTATAAATGCTTGGATTGTTCACCATTTTATAAACACAATTTCAGAGTACAATGGATTTGCATGGCTTATTGAATATACTAAAAATATAAAGAATAGAAGTATTTCAGAACTTTGTGAATATCATGATAGATTACTTTTTAAATTAAAACTGTCATCTACAAAAAATCTTAACCTTTAGAACAATCATTTATAGCAAAGCTGAAAATCAAAGCAAAGAAAATATACTTAAAAGCCTTTGTTTTGCGTTAGAAAGATTAGACCTACTCTTATTGTTAATTAGTAGAAATAGAGTCATTTAGTATTTACATGATGCACAACCTTGATGTGCAGCTACTTCTATAGCCTCAGCAATCGTTTCTCCTAATGAAATTGTAAGTTTTTGTTTTGATTCAGGTTGTTTTTCAGTTTTTTCATCTCTATGTGTTGATTGACTCATTTTTACACCTACGTATAATACTTGTTGTACTTTTGATTTATCTCTATATATTGTAATTCCCTTACATCCTAATAACCAAGCTAATGTATATATTTCCCGAACATCATCAACACTTACATCAAATTTTAAGTTGACAGTTTTTGATACGCCGCCGCATACCCATTGTTGCCATGCTGCTTGATGAAGAAGGTGCCATTTAGGAGCAATGTCATGAGCTGTTCTAAAAAGATTCCTTAAGGTTTTTGGTATATAGAATAAATCCTCAATACTACCTTTTTCGGCAATATTCTTTATTAATTGTGGATCATCTAAATCATATCTTCTTAAATATTCTAGGAATAATCTGTCTATTTCAATAAATGTACCAATAGTTATATGTCTCTCATACGCAACAGCAAATAGGGGTTCTATACCTGAACTAGTATTTGCAATTATACTTATGGTACCTGTTGGCGCTATACTCGTAAGAGTAGCATTTCTCATGCCATATTCCATACGTAGCTTTTCAATGAAATTCCAATCAACTGGGGGTCTATCCGATATTATCGATAATACCTTTTGAGATGGTTTCTCATCTATTTTTGCAACCTTAAGTAGCTCATCTATAGGTTTAGCTGTTAACCATGTAGGTTTATATTTAGATGCATCATACGATGGAAAAGAACCCCGTTCTTTTGCAAGTTCTATGCTAGCTAATGCAAGGTTATATTCTATCCATTCAGCAACACTATACGCTAAATATATCGCATCAACGCTATCATAAGGTATTCCTAATTTTATTAATGTATATGCCCATCCCATTACTCCAACACCTACTTTTCTACTCTTTTTAATTGCTATCTCAAGTTGTGGAAGAGGCCATTTAGCATAATCTATTACATCATCCATAAATCTAAGTATTGTTTTTAAGTCCTCAGCTAATAATTTCCAAGCTATTCTAGGGTTTCCTTCAGCATTTAAATATACATATTTAGAGATATCTATGCTTCCTAGGTTACAGCTTTCCCATGGAAGTAAAGGTTGTTCTCCACAGGGATTTGTAGAATTTATTTTTCCTAAATACCATGTTGGATGTCTTCTATTTATGGTATCGATAAATAGAAGTCCAGGGTCTCCTGAATCCCAAGCATTTTTAACTATTTTTTCAAATAGCTTCTTAGCATCCACAAACCTTACTATAGCATTAGCGTCTTCAGCTATGGCTATAGCCTCATCTAATGTGATTATAATTGATTCATCGAGCCAGACACTACCTCCATTTATTTCAAGCTCCTTTATTATTTCTTCTTGGATTATTTCATTACTTATATAATCCCTTGCTCGTATGATTGCATAATACCTAGAATCACCCTTTTTATCTATTCGTAGGCATGTCTTTCTAGGATTGATAAGCGGTACTAATCCACCATTTAATGCAGCATACATGAAGTAGTCATACACACCCACACTTATATTAAAGTTTTGTAAATTAATGTCCTTAAATTTACCACTTTTGACCTCAATAAACTTCTCTATATCAGGGTGCCACACATGTAATACACCCATATTAGCCCCCCTTCTTTTTCCACCTTGTTTAACAACTTCAGTATTTATATCAAATACCTTCATAAATGACAAAGGACCACTGGCTACACCAGCTGTTGATGCAACAGCATCACCTTCAGGTCTTAATTCTGAAAAATCAAAACCTGTTCCACCACCATGTTGAAATATAATAGCTTGTGCTCTTAATGCGTCATAAATTCCTTCACCATCTGGCGTAACCATAGAATCTCTAACCGGTATGACAAAACATGCCGAAAGTATTCCTAGCTTAGTACCAGCATTCATTAAGGTTGGCGAATTTGGTAAAAATCTAAGATCACTCATAAGCTCATAGAATTTCTCCTCCCAATATCTGGCTATATCATTACATTTACTAGGATCTTTATGTGTTGATAAACAATATCTATATTCTATACTTGCAACAGCTTTTGCCACTCTTCTTAGCATACCCTGTGGCGTTTCAATAAAGCGCCCTGTCTCAGGGTTTTTTAATAGATACCTACCCTCTATTACTTTTATAGCTGAAAACGTTAATTTGAGATCCATAGGATCAATATTTATTTTTCTTTTTCCATAAACATCTTTATAAATTTTGCCAAGCTCATATATTTTAGCAACTTCAAACCATTTTGGATCTTCAATGCCCTTCATAATTAATATTCTTTCTATTCTATCTACGAGCTCACTTGTTGATATCTCTGTACGACTTTTTATCTCCTCCATCAGAATATTTAATATTCCATTAATTTCATTTTGGTTACAGTAATCATTGCATGCTTTAAGTATACTCAAAGCTATTTTAGTTAAATCAAATGGTTCTTTATTACCATTACGTTTAATAACCATTATGGTAGTTGGATTAACGTCTTCTGCAAGGCTTATGTCCATAGAGAACAACTCTTTATCCAATACTTTTCTAACCCTTACAACACTTGTTACATAAGTTACTTTACTTCTGGGGCTAATAACTTAAACTCCCCAAAATAACTATTTTTTATTTATATCTTAATAATAATATCTTAGTAATACACTAGAGTGAAACTATTAATATATAGAAGAATTGATTAAAATAGATTATGTGACTATATAACTCTCACAAACCCTTTTAAAATTGTAAATTTTGAGGTGGCTTTATCATTGCCTAGAACAAGAAAGAATAAAAATGATAAAAAAATGAATATAACAACAGAAAAACTAAAAGAAGCAAAACCTCAAGAAGAGATAAATATTAAAGATAAGAAAACTACAACAAAAAGAAAATATATAGATACTGAGAGCTGGGTTGAAAAACATTTAAAGGAACTCGTAGAAGCCTTTGGTTTACAGTTTCTTAATCTTACAGATGATGAATTCATGAAAATTATTGTTAATATTGTTGATATGATTAGAGGAGAATCTTCGTCACTTGATTTAGATGTTATTATTAGAAGGTTCAAAAGAAATTTGATGTTTTTATATCCTCTTATAGCTTCTATGGTTCTTGAGCTAAGAGATTCACTAACTGATGAACAAATAGAATTTGTGGTTAATAATATTGGTGAGGCTGTTCTATCATATGCCTCAAGATTATATAAAGATCTTGTCAGTAGAGGACGTAACGATTTAATTGATAGATTGAAAGATTATTGGAATAAATATTGGGTTCTAAAAAAACATCCAATATTACCAGTACTATGTCCAATTTGCAAATTTAATTCATTGATGCCCGATCTTACATGTATGGTATGTGGTTCGGTTGTATCTGAAAAGAGGTTAAAAGAATCAATTAATTTCATAGAATTATTAAAGGACTTTGCTAGGGATAACAATATTGAGGATGTTAAAAAAGCTATAAATTATGGGTATGTTTATTTAAGTAGTATAGGTGTGAAGCCTCCTTCTGAGAATAGAGATCCACTAGATATAGAAATTGTTTTATCTAATAATGAAAAGGAGTATTTGAAGTCCTTAATAGAATATAAACAAGGTGCATAATATCGATGGTTATAGAATTATATGATAAAAATGAATACAAGGAACTAATTTCTAAAAGTGAATTAATAATTATAGGAATAGCGAATAAGGATAATAAAATATGGAAATACTTAGAAACCCTCTTAAAAACTCTTGAATCACAAGTTGATTCTAATAATATTAAGGTTGTTATTGTAGATATAAAAGTGATTAAGGATATATTACAAGACTTTGAAATTGAAATAGCTAGACGAAGAACACTTATAAAGGTTTTACTAAATGGTATGTGTGTGTTTATACAGGAAGATGTCATGGAAAATATAGTTAATGATATGGAGATACTTAGAAGGGGGATAAGAGATAGTTTGAAGAAGTACTCTATAAATTTGAGGTTTGCTAGAACATGATGATGAACAATGTATATAAAAGAAAAATTGCCGTTGTGTAGCTCTTGTAAAAGAAGATATGCAACATTCAGAAGAAGAACCTCTGGAGAGAGACTTTGTAGGCTATGTCTATATAATAGTGTAATTAAACAAGTTAGAAAGGCGGTTCACTACTATAAAATGATTCGAAAAAATAGCAGCATTTTGTTTTTAGTTATGGTAAATAAACCATTGCTATCTATAATGTCTCTCTCAATATATGAATCAGCAGTAAAAGATTTTAGTATTGATAATCTGGTTTTGTTGTGTTTCAATAGATATCTGAATTGTAATAATATTAAAGACATTATAAAATCTAATCATTATGGATTCATAGAATTCGAACCTCATTTTATAACAAACGATTTTATAGAATGGCTTAAGTATGCAGAGTTTATAGCTATAAAAATTGCAAAAGAATCTAAAATAGAATTTATCGTAGTACCGCTATACAGAGATGAACTGGCTATAATATCATTACTCGGAATGCTCTCTACATCCAGAACAATTTTTAGTGAAGGACTACCCATAAGAAATGTAGATGAAATCAAGATAACGAGACCTTTTTACTATGTAGTCTCAGATGATGTGCTTTATCTTACATTAACAAGTAAGTTTATGAGTGGAATAGATCTAGATGGATATAAATTTGAAGAAAGATATAGATTTTTTAAACATATAAAAACTATTCTTAGGGACTCCCCTGAACTGATGTACTCTAGTGATAAGTCTGTTGAACTATTACAAAGCTACTTAATGGGATACTCTAAAAGGTGTAGATATTGCGGATCTTATGATATTGATGATATATGCGGGTACTGTAGAAAGTTCAAAGAATATACATAATATGTACATCTAATCTAATTGTGTGTAATTAACAGTAATGATTCTAAGGTTTCATAAAAGCTTATATAGAACCTCTGCAGTTGAACCCAATTGGTGTGAGATATGGCACTATATGGAGTACCTGTATTGATACTTAAAGAGGGAGCATCTAGAACCCATGGAAGAGAAGCATTGAGAGCTAATATAATGGCAGCAAGGGTACTTGCAGAAATACTACGTACTAGTCTAGGTCCTAGAGGATTAGATAAAATGCTTGTTGATAGCTTTGGAGATATAACTGTCACGAACGATGGTGCTACAATTGTCAAAGAGATGGAAGTTCAGCATCCATCGGCAAAACTCCTTGTAGAGGCAGCTAAAGCAGTTGATGCAGAAGTTGGAGATGGAACAACATCTGTTGTGGTATTAGCGGGCTCTCTACTAGAGAAAGCTGAACAACTTCTAGATCAGGGTGTACATCCAACAACTATTATAGAAGGTTATAAGAAAGCTCTTAATAAAGCTTTAGAAATCCTCGATGAGGTAGCCATTAGAGTTTCTGTTGGGGATCTTGAAAAAGCAGAAGATAGAGAGAAGGCTAAGCAAGAGTTAAGGAAGGCATTGCATACAGCACTTGCTAGTAAATATATAGCAACACCAGATGTTATAGATAAATTAATGGATATGATTCTTGAAGCAGCATTTACTGTAGCAGAGAAAAGAAGTGATGGAACATATGATGTTAAACTTGATATGGTTAAGATAGAGAAGAAGAGAGGAGGAAGTTTACTAGACAGTCAGCTTGTCTATGGTATTGTTCTTGATAAGGAGGTTGTTCATCCAGCAATGCCTAGAAGAGTTGAAAATGCAAAAATAGCATTACTAGATGCACCACTAGAAATAGAAAAACCTGAAATCGATGCTGAAATTAGAATAAATGACCCATTGCAGATGCGTAAATTCTTAGAAGAAAAAGAGAATATACTTAGGGATATGGTTGAGAAGCTTGCTTCTGTTGGTGCTTCTGTTGTTATTTGTCAAAAGGGTATTGATGATGTTGCTCAGCATTATCTAGCTAAGAAAGGTGTTATGGCTGTTAGAAGGGTTAAGAGAAGCGATATGGAGAAGCTAGAAAGAGCAACAGGAGGAAGAATAGTAACTAGTGTTAGAGATTTAACTGAGAGGGATCTTGGTCTATGTGAGGTTGTCGAGGAGAGAAGGATTGGAAACGATAAGATGGTGTTTGTAGAGAGATGTAGAAATCCAAAAGCTGCTACAATACTTCTAAGAGGAGCTAATGACATGCTTCTTGATGAAGTTGAAAGAAGTATAAACGATGGATTAAATACTATAAGAAACATATTAAGGGATCCTAAGATTGTATTTGGAGGAGGTGCTACAGAGATAGAAGTTGCTATGAGACTACGTAAATGGGCTGAAAGCATTGGTGGTAGAGAGCAGCTTGCTATTATGGCATTTGCTGATGCTTTAGAAGATATACCTTCAATACTAGCACAGACTGCTGGTATAGATGTATTAGAGTCTATAATGGAGTTGAGAAGACGTCATGCAGAAGGAAAAATAGCTGCTGGTATAGATGTTATTAATGGAAAAGTCGTAGATGATATTAGTGCGTTAAATGTTGTGGAACCTGTAATCGTTAAGAAGCAAATAGTAAAAAGCGCTACAGAAACTGCTTCAGCAATTTTAAAGATAGATGATGTAATAGCAGCATCTCCAAAGAAGGAAGAAAGAGGTAAGAAGGAAGAAAAAAGAGGAGAAGAAGAGGAAATGGGTAGCAAGTTACCATCGTATTAAACACAATAATATATAAAGAAAAGAAAAGAGAAACAACATTAAAAATAAAATAATTAAAGTAACAAATTTTTTAATTAATAATTCATGAAACTTTTTTATTGTTCTCTAAGCAAACACTACATTTGAATTTATACGGCTAATGTGGTGACAAATTTGGGTGTAGAGTTAGATAGTGAAAGAATAGTTGTACATAGAATTGATGATATCAAAATAGGTCCAAAAAGATTGACAAAATATGAGAAAGCTAGAATCATTGCAGCAAGGGCGATGCAGCTAGCTATGGGTGCCCCTCCACTTATAGATATATCTAAATTAAAATCTAAGGATCCTATAGTTATTGCAGAGCAAGAACTTCTCATGGGTGTTCTGCCTATAATGATAAGGCGTGAAAAGCCCAATGGCGAATATCAGCTTATACCATTAAAGATCTTAGCAGAGATTGAACAAAAAAGGATGAAGAATATTGAAGAAATTACAGTAAGAATTTTTGGCGAGGAAGTATAAAAGTAATCTATTAAATTTTTGTATTATATTATTTAATTTGATGAATTATTTAAATGCTTGTTAATTTTAGCAATACAGTAGATCAAGATGTATAGTTTACCACATAGATATATACTAATTATAGCTGAAAAACCTAAAGCAGCTGAAAAGATAGCAAATGCATTAGGTAAAGCTGTTAAAAGAAGAATATTTAACATTCCTATATGGATTGTTCATCATATGGAAAAAACATATGTTGTAGCTTCTGCTGCTGGTCATTTATATACCTTAGATACTGATGAAAAAGGGTACCCTGTTTTTAATTACAAATGGGTTCCTAGATATCTCATTGATAAAGATGCAAAACATACCTATAAATTTCTTAAAGTACTCGATGTTCTATTCAAGAGAGCTAGTGAATATATAAATGCATGTGACTATGATATAGAAGGCTCTTTAATAGGTTATATGATAATTAAAAATTTAGGCGATATTAAAAAAGCTAAACGAGCTAAATTCTCAAGTTTAACTAGACAGGAAATTGTGAAAGCATTCAATAGTTTATTACCTATGGATTTTGAAATGATTGAAGCTGGATATTGCAGACATGTTCTTGATTGGCTATGGGGAATAAACATATCTCGAATACTAATTGATTTATATTTTAAAGCCTTTCAATCAAGAAGAATATTGAGTGCAGGAAGAGTTCAAACACCCACACTAGCATATGCAGTTGATGTTGCTCTTCAAAGAAAGCTCCACATCCCATTACCATTGATATATCCACTTGTATGGATTAGTATAAATGGAAAGGAATATAAGCTCAATTTTATTGATGAATTCTTTACATCTTTAGAGACAGCAAAGCATTATATTGAAAATGTTAAGAAAAATCCATATGCAAAAATAGTAGATATAGAGATAAAAACTGTTGAGCTTCAACCACCACATCCATTTAATTTACCAGATCTTCAAAGCGAGGCATATAGAATACATAGATTTACACCATATAAAACACAGAAGCTAGCAGAGGATTTATACCTAGAAGCATTAATTAGCTATCCTAGAACTAACAGTCAAAAATTACCATCAACATTAAATAATGAAGAAATACTTAAAAAATTAGCAGAGAATCCTAAATATAGGAGTTATGTTAAAGACCTGCTTAGTGAAACAAAGGGTATACTAAAGCCAAACAATGGATTCAAAGAAGATCCAGCTCACCCAGCTATATATCCAACAGGGGAAAGAATCAGCGATAAACTTAAAGAAGATCACATAAAATTATATGAGTTGATAGTGCGAAGATACTTAGCTACCTTTTCATTGCCTGCTAGGGTACAATACATTAAAATAGTATTTGAAATTAACAATCTCAAATATGCAATGAATGGTGTAAAAATTGTTTACAATGGTTGGCTTAAATATTACCCGTATGTAGTATCAGAAAAAATAATTCCGTATGAGGAATTAAAAAAAGGTTTACTTCTACCTCTTAAGAGATTTAAACTTGCAACAAAATATACGCATTCGAGCAAAACATTAAATAGATATACTCTTTTCAAATGGATGGAAGACGTAGGAATTGGTACAGAGTCAACCCGTGCAGAGATTATAGAGCTTTTATATAAAAGAGGGTACCTTGTGCAGAAGACAAGAAACACAGATGTATCTGATATAGGGATTATGGTGATTTATCTGTTAAAGAAATTTGTTAAGGATCTTATAAGCATAGATCTTACTAAGAAATTTGAATCATATCTGGAGATGATAAGAATTGGAAAGAGTAAATGTAAGAATATAGTTGATGAAGCTAAGGAAATATTACTGCAATATATATCAAATATCAAAACTTTTGAAAGTGATATTATAGAGGAAATGTATAATTATGTTGAACAGAAATACAAAAGAAAAGAAAAACAATTTAATAGATGTTTAATATGTGAACGTAAGGCGATGCATAATAATTTTTGTATGTTCCATTATTTGGCATTTAAAAAACTCAATGAATCTTATCCACATTGGAGAAGCTTAGGCTATGAATGGCATGATTATATATCAAAACTTTTAAAATTACGTTATACAGGTACATATGTAAAGGAGGTATGCGAATACTTATTGAAGAATAATTTAAAATAACTGATTCTTGGCATATTTAACTATGAATCCATAGTCCAGTTATTTTAATTACAGTCTTACCAATACTTAATGCTTTACCTTCTATTCTGTCGTTATTTATACCTCTTTCAACATTATATAATAATTGAATTATATAATCTCTATATTCGCTGTTTGTAGCATTAATAACAGTTTTCACAGCATTGGGACACTCTATGCTTTTTCTATAAACTATACTTAGGCTATCTATAAAATAGTTGTTGTCTCCTTTAGTGATATATAAAGGATTGTTTCCACAATATAATATTGCAATAACTCTATGTATTACAAACTCTTCCCTATCATTTCTATATATAATTATATCACCAAGATCTATGCTTTTTGATGGTACTACTATAACTAAGTCCCCATCCCTAAGAAGTGGGTACATACTATTACCTTTTACAATAGCTAATGTTATTTGTCCAAAAAAGTAATACACTATGTTTGCATAGAGTAGAAATAATATAATAAGTATTAAAATAATGTTGATGGCAATCTTTAACGATTTTTTAAAAACATTCAAGCTATTCTTCCTCTAGGATATCCTTAATATCAAGTTCTATAACGGTATGTCTCTGAGACTCTTTTTCCTCGCTTGTTAATTTAAATTCCTTACCTTTAGCACCTTCAATTTCAATGCTTTCACCACCAATCTTCATTTTAGAAATTACAGCACGCCATTTATAGTTACATGATGGACATTCATAAGCTCCCATTACAGTAATTGTTATACGACCATTGCTATCAGGCATTGGTGCAACTAGTTGCCATGTTTTTTTAGGTGAAGGTACTATAGTACCACATCTTGGACATACATTTGGATTTTGTTGCCGGATTTTTTTAGGCATAGCTACTCACTATCATTTTACTGCAATATAAAGATATATAAGTTTAATTTGTTTTCAACGTATATAATCAAAATCTTTTTAAGTTATAGATATGAATTTTTAGATTTCTGGAGATCTACATGTCCAATATGTACATAATTAAGTATGTAAACTCTTTACAAGTTATAGATTCTAGAGGAGATCCAACAGTAGAAGTTGTGATAGAGACTGTTGGAGGCGGTATTGGGAGAGCAATTGCGCCAGCGGGTGCATCTAGAGGTAGATATGAAGCTGTAGAGCTTAGAGATGGGGATATATCTAGATACAAGGGTAGAGGTGTAGAAAAAGCAGTAAGTAATGTAATAAACTTCATTGCACCAGCAATTCAAGGTCTTGATGCAAGAAGGCAGAGAGAGATAGATAGAATAATGATTCAAATAGATGGGACTCAAAATAAAGAAAGACTAGGGGCCAATGCAGTTATAGCCTCAAGTCTTGCTGTGGCCAAGGCAGCTGCAGATACATCAAAAATACCCTTATTTCAGTATATTGGAGGTATAAGAGCTAAGGTTCTTCCGATACCAATGTTAAATATAATAAATGGTGGTGCACATGCAGGTAATGAGCTAGCTGTGCAAGAGTTTATGATTGTACCTATAGAATTCGACTCATTTTCAGAGGCTTTAAGAGCTTCTATAGAAGTTTATAAGGAATTGAAAAATATTTTAAAAGGAAAATATGGAGCCCACTCTATAAATGTTGGAGACGAAGGAGGTTTTGCACCCCCAATGAAATTTGTAAAAGAGGCTATAGAAGCATTGTTAGTAGCAATTAAAAACTGTGGATATGATTATGAAAAGCAGATTAGAATTTCACTAGATGCTGCAGCCACACAATTCTATATTGAAGATAAAAATATATATAAAATTGATGGTAAAGAAATGAAACGTGAGGAATTGTTAGAGTATTGGAAGAATTTAGCTTTAGAATTTCCATTGCTAAGTATAGAAGATCCATTCCAAGAAGGTGATTTTGAGGCTTATGCTGAACTTAGAAAAGAAGTCAAAGATAAAATAATAATTGTTGGTGATGATTTAACTGTAACAAATGTTGAGATACTTAAAAAAGCGTTAAGTATGGATTCAGTTAAAGGTGTTATAGTCAAGCCAAATCAAGTTGGCACTCTATCTGAGACATTAGACTTCATAGAACTAGCTAAATTAAATGGAATTGTAACTATAATAAGTCATAGAAGTGGCGAAAGTGAGGATAGTTCAATAGCACATATAGCAGTTGCAGTAAATGGTCCATTTATAAAAACAGGGGCGCCAGCTAGAGGTGAGCGCACAGCTAAATATAATGAATTGCTTAGAATTGAAAAATATTTAGCTTCAGATTATATATATGCAGGAAAAATATATAGATTTTGAATTGAAAGTTATATTTACTAAGAACAATTCAATCTCATGACAACATGTAACTAATCAGTCATGGGTTCAACATCACAGTTTAGACTCAGTAGCGCCTCGGCAACATCATTCTAATTATTTTTTTAATTTAACAATAAACCTAAAAATCCTTATTAACAAACAGTTATTTAGACAGGAAATAGAATATGGTTACAAACCTTCCTGCAGAGGCAAAAACAAAATTTGTTAAGTACATGGAGGCAAAAACCCCAGAAGAAAAGCTTAAAGCATTGCAGGAGTTTCTTTCTGCAGTACCTAAACATAAAGGTACAGAGAACTTAGTAAGATGGATTAGAAAAAGAATGGCAGAGCTTCGAGAAGAAGTAAAAGAAAGAGAGAGAAAGAAATCAGGTAGCGGAACATCAATATTTATTGAGAAAGAAGGAGCAGCACAAATAGTTATGATTGGTTTTACAAAAGCTGGTAAAAGCTCTATTCTAAGAGCATTGACAGGGGCAGACATCACCATCTCTGATATACCATATACAACAAAAACCCCTATAGTTGGTATGTTAAATTATGAAGATATACAGTTCCAATTAGTCGAAGCACCATCGATAATACCATCAGGAGGTGTATGGAACAACAAAGGTATTAGCTTAGCAAGAAATAGTGATTGTCTAGCCATAGTTTTAGATGCTTCTACAGATTTCATTAACAATTTCAAGGAGATAAGCGAATTTCTTAGAGATCATGGTATTCATATAATTAAACCACGTGGATATATAGAAATTGAGCGTAAGCATGATGGTGGAATAAGAATTGTAAACTATGGAAAGTTACTTCATCCTGAGTCTGAGGTTATTAAGTTATTGAATAGTTATAGAATATACAATGCAATTGTAAAGATATATGGTGAAGTAGACTTAGATGAAGTTGAAAGAGCGATCTATGAAAACACAATATATAAACCAGCAATAGTCGTTCTAAATAAAATCGATCTTTTATTATCTACAACAGAATTAGATCGCTTTAAAGCAATGCTGCCCCCTGAAATACCTTTAATAACGACATCTGTTCTGAAAAACGTTGGACTTAATAATATAGGGCAAGCTCTATTTCATACTCTTAAAATAATAAGAATTTATACAAAACCGCCTACAGGTAAGCCATCTACAAAACCATTAATATTGAGAAAGGGAGCTACAGTATTTGATGTAGCAAAAGCAATTCATAAAGAACTTGTAGAAAAATTCAATTATGCAAGAATATGGGGACCATCGGCAAAGTATCCAGGCCAGAAAGTGGGCTTAGATCATATAGTGGAAGATAAGGATATTGTTGAAATAAATATTAAAAAGTAATGTAGCGATATAAAGTTAAGTGATGCTAAAGTATTTAATGATAAAATCATTCATTATAGCTTATATTTTACAAAGCTCTAGAAGGAGATATCTGGTGTTTAATAGTGCTAGATATAAAGAAAATAATCCTAGTAACAGCAAAACATTTACCGCAACATAAATACTTTGAAAAACTAGCTAGGGAACTCTCAAATGAACTCAATATAGAGCTTGAAATCTTGGAGGAAGATTATGTATTTGTTAATACATATGGAGAGAAAGATGAATTTGGCATGGCATGGCTTCCTCAAATGTTTGCCGTGATAGATAATACTATAAAACCCATATTGCCAAGGTTTCCAATAAATGAAAAGACATTAGAATTTGATGTAGAAAAAGCCAAGCAGATAGTTAAAGAAGTACTAGGTCTAGCACATTAAAATATCATTTTATTTTTCTTCTTCCTCTTCTTCTTCAACCTCCTCCTGCGAGGTAACGTTTTTTGCTAGCTCTACAATTTTTTCACTAACATATTCATCAATATATGGACTTACAATAAACACCTTTGAATCCATAATATTGTCATCAAT
Organism: uncultured Ignisphaera sp.; assembly: GCA_964447975.1. Taxonomy (GTDB): domain Archaea; phylum Thermoproteota; class Thermoprotei_A; order Sulfolobales; family Ignisphaeraceae; genus Ignisphaera. The sequence continues at coordinate 86,799 of CAYUUS010000002.1, forward strand.
CCATTGATTTTCAAAACTAATTAAATAAACAGGTATTTCAAAGAATGCAGAATCACCTTTACGTCTAAGATTAAATTGTGCATAAATTTCATATTGCTCTCTTTTAATAGGTAGTTTTACCATTATTTCTTGTTTATGTTTAACAGTAATTAGATCAGATTTTGCTGGATCCCATAATTCAAGAGCTTTTATCACTACATTCTTTAAAACTGCATTAAATTCTCCTTCAGTTATTTGCTTGTCTTTTATTTCACCATTTTCAGCTCTTATTATAAGCAATTTCATAATATAGGCACCAAATGCTTTCGACTATGCTTTAACTATAAGCTACTTATATACTTTCATAAAATGTTGAAATTAAAGATTTTATGGTATTACGATTGAGAGAGCTATGAATATTATACCAGCTATCATTAATACAAGGCCTAGATACTTAACTTTCATTCTAAGGAATGCTTTGGTAAGCTTTACAAAGCCTACTGAGATATAATATATCAGTACTATGACAATAAGTATTATTCCTATCCAAGCAAATATACTAGCAACACTAGAACTACTTTTAAATAGTACTGTGAAATGACCTAAGACATTATTTAATTCTTCTAAACCCATTTATCTCAGCCAAGATTTATCTAATAAAATTATAAATATTAAAGTAGTGACTCTTATGACACTCTATACAGAGTAGTTTAGTAAAAATAAAAGATTTATTATAGACATTATAAAAATATGAAATGTGAAATGATGAAGGTTAAAAGCTCTGAGGATATAATGTGATGAAAAGAACCCGCCTGATTATCTAATGAGGGATTTTCCTCCTCCTGTAATATCCTCCCAAGATATGTTTAATGCTGTGAAAAGCTGTTCTAATGTTGATTTCATTGCTTCTAAATATTTTTGAGTATCTATTTCAGATATTTTGGCTAGCTGTATAGGTTTCACACCATCCTTGCTTTTAACCTTTACAAATGTTATTACATCACCAGAAGAAACAATAACATTATATCTCTGTAGCATTAGAGCAGCTTTTACATGTTGTGGCGTTGTCTTTTTGTATTCAGAAAGAGGCTTTGAAAGAGCCATATGAAATGCTACTTCATCAAGTGTTAATAGCTTATATTTAAGCAAAAGGTAATATTTCTCTAGGTCTTCTCTAATACTATTAATTACTTTAAATGCATCTTCAGGTTCCTCTATAGAGGACATCTTCTTTAATATTTCTGTGAAGAGATTCTTTATAAAATCTGGTGTATTTCTCTTTTTCCCCATCATACCTTTTATATCTACTTCATTGTTTGGCGAAATACCAACATAGTTTTTCTTTAATGCAAATGCTACAAATTTATATCTTTTATCCATTTCAAGTTCAAGTCCAAAAGTATCCTCAACCCATTTTCTTAACTCCTCTAATTTTAATGGATCAGGATTCCATATAAATAAAGAGTCAGTATCACCATATAGAACTCTTAGATCTAGTTCAGCAGCTTTTTTAATTGTTGATGTAATGATCCTTCTACCTAGTGCTGTAACGCTTTCAGCAACGGAAGGAGCATAAAGTGGAAAAGTATCTGCACCAAATACGCCATAGGCTGCATTAATAAAAACTTTCATAGCTCTTTGGACAACATCATACCAATTACGTAATGTTTCACTTATATTTCTATCTTTTGCTTTTTTCTTATAGATTTTAACTCTAAAATCTCTAAGCATACCAACAATTTCAGAAGTAATGCCAGGTTTATCATGGCATACTTTATGTAGCATATTATTTGTTTCATCTATAATGCTACCTATCTTCATGCAAAGGTTTTCATCAGGGTCTATAGTTTCATAACTCAAATTCCATTGTTTCATTATTGATGGATATAGAGAGGCAAAGTCTAATACTACTACATTAAAAAATAATCCTTGAGGAGGCTCTATGACTATGGCCCCTGCATATTTTTTGCCTTTGATTATCGCCTCTGTAACTTTTTTACCTTTTAAACTCCGTATATCCTCTCGCCTTGGTATTAAATAACCTCTACGTCTATGTTCCCAATAAAATAGATTTTTTATCCATATAGAAACAGTAGATCTACACACATCCTCTAAACCAAGTTTGCTTATACGCATAAGCAATAGAATTAACTTCCATACAAGTTCATCTGAAAACATTGTTAGTTGAAGAGTTATCTCGGCATCTCTAAAATTGTAATGGGCTAACAATGCCAAATCTATTTTTCCGAGTTCGTCGTCTAATGGTACCTTACCTATTCCTAAAAGAGCTTGAGCAATACTGTCTAGGTTTACCTCTTTATATTTTGCTTCAAAAGCATATATTTGTATAGCTTTATTGTTAAAGAATTTATATAGATCGATATGTAATGCTTTAGAGAATTTAGTTTCATATTCTATCTTACCCCCTTTTAAAACCTTTTTAACTTTTATACCAATAAACTCTTTTGGTATACCTAGTTTAATCATTCTAACATATAAATAACGTATATCAAAATTATCTCCATTAAATGTTATTATTATAGGATATTGAGATATAATAGATAAAAAGTCTATTAACATACCATATTCATTATCATATATTTCAATATCGGCATCACACATTATTTCTTTCAAAATCTTTAGATTCTCTCTAAACAAAACAAGAACTTTTCTTGTATTATCATTAGAGGCAAGCGATATAGACATAATAGGATACTCAGCAACCTCTGGAGAAGGTATTCTACCTTCAAATGGTGTATATACCTCTATATCTATAGCAATTCTCTTTGGTGTGAACCATTTTGTTTCAAAGAGTTTTGCAAAGTGAATAGTGATCTCAGATGACATGGAATCGATGCCAAGTGCTTTAACTATATTCTCTTTAACCTTTTCAACATCTATGTCATGTACTTCTAAAATTCTATCTCCATATATGTTATAGGGAAGCCCAGGTATGAGTTGTCTATCATAGATATAATTTATATGGTATCTTATATCAGCTTCCCAAGCAATGGGTACCTTTGTTCTTAAACTTCTAACTGCAATGGGGTCTTTAGTTACAATCTTAGTAAGGTTACGCTTTGTGTTGCTAAGAGGGTCAAACTTTTCTATGACTTCTACTGACTCAAAAGAGCTATGTCTAACTATATCACTTATCTTACTTATTTTATCAGGTGGTATATCTGTTAAAAAATACGGCTTATGTCCTGTTTTGTCATACCAATAAACTAGCTCATTGTTTTGAGTATCATAAAATATTAAAATTGCTTTTTTAAGATCACCATCATAATCTACTTGCAGTAAATATGCATTATCTATTTTATCTATAGTGTTTACATTTATTTCTATCTTTTTGACACGTGGGTTTTCAATATCTATATTTTGTGGAATTTCTATTCGCAATTCAGAAGTTTCATAGAATTTATTATTTATATAAACATCTTCTTTATTTGGTTTTTCCACGGAACTTGTTTCCAGCTCTGTTGATAAGCTTTTATTCGTAGCATTAGTAGGAGATTTACTTATTTGATTTTCTTCACCTTTAGAGAAATAGTTTTGTTTTTCAGAAGGATGAGGAAAAACAGGCATTTCCTGTTTATTTTTCTCCTCCTTTTTCTTATCTTTATATGTGAATTCTAATAAAGATCTATTCTTTGCCATGACTTTTAAAACCTATGAATTATAATTATATTATTGCTTTCAGTGTTTTGCATCACTAACTAAATATTATTAGTTGGAAGCCTTAAAAATATAGACGCTTAATAACACACGATAGCACAATATTATTTTAAAGGAAAATACATCATAGATTCATATAAACGTTTACGTTTTTCATATTCTTCTCTATCCATAATAGGTTTAGCTGGAACACCAGCAACTACAGTATAAGGTTCAATGCTTTTAGTAACAACAGCACCAGCTGCTATTACCGCACCTTTACCTATTACTATCCCAGCAATAATAGTGCTGTTGGCTCCTATAACAACATCATCCTCTACTATAGTTTCAATGATTCTTTTACTTGGTGGATATCTATCATTTGTAAATACAACTCGTGGAGCTATAAAGACATTAGAACCAATTCTTACCTTAGGAGGGATGTAAACATTTGATTGAACTATGGTATTAGATCCTATATAAGCTTCACCATCTATAATAGTATTTGTACCTATCCTACATGAATCTTTTATCATACTGTTTTCTCTAATTACTACATTGTGACCTAGTTCAACATTATTTCCAATGCTAACACGTTCATATATTATGGAGCTTCTTCTTATAATACAACCCTCTCCTATATAACTTCCATCACTAAGCTCATCTAATAACGAATCCAATGATCCATTTGCATTCTTTTTGATTGCTTCTCTGATTTTCATTCTAACAGGATATCCTATGGTAATATAATCATCTAGGTAAGTGTTTGCCCTAATTATACTTGGGCCAAATATTTTCACATTTAAGCCTATGACTGTTTTATGATAAATACTACACTTTTTACTTATAAATGATTGCATTAACTATCACCGTCAAGTTAATCATAAGATATAGAAATTTTTATTATTTTTACTAATATTAGGCTGTAATGGTCTTAACTATAGGTTTAGATATCTGTGAATATTTATAGTTATTATCTGGATGATCTGATATGTGGTGAGACAGAGTATGCTTAGATGAGGGAGCTAATGGAATCAGGCTTAACTGGGTGTAGATGAAATTGGTGAATGTGCTGAGCCACAACTTTGCCAACGGAATTACAGATATTTACAGATACCATTAAGTACTGTTAGCAAGGAAAAGCTAATATTAAGGTTTTTATTGCTAGGTTTAATGTTGCGTTAACCTTACATTTAAAAACCCCTTATAATTCATTATATACAGTTAAACTTGTTAAAAAAGGTGGGTTTTTAAGCAGTGACAAAAAATATTCCCTTGTTATATGATAGGGTGGCTAGCAATGTCTAAAAAATATGTATATCAATTTGAGGAGGCAGATGAACATAACAAAAAGTTATTTGGTGGTAAAGGAGTAAGCTTAATACAGATGTCTAAGCTTGGATTACCAGTACCACCAGGCTTTATAATAACTACAGAGACTTGTGTGGATTTCTATTCAAGTAGAAGAGAAGAAATAGATGTATTGGAAGCAGAACTAACTAAGAATCCACCACCAGAAATTAGAGATAAAATTATTGAGAGAATATGGAACATTATAGATTCGCTGCAATTCCCACCTAGTTTATGGAATGAAGTAGTTACTCATATGAAGTTGCTTGAGCAAAAAACAGGAAAGAAATTTGGTGATCCGAATAACCCATTATTAGTTTCAGTGAGAAGTGGAGCACCAATTTCAATGCCCGGTATGATGGATACTGTTCTTAATCTAGGATTAAACGATACTGTTGTTATTGGTTTGGCTAGGTTATCAGACAATGAATGGTTTGCGTATGATGCATATAGAAGATTTATAAATATGTTTGGTAAAATAGTCCTTGGAATAGAAGATAAATACTTTAATGCAGTATTTGAGGAACTTAATGAAAGGTTTAGAAAAGAAGCTGAAGAGAGATTCTCTGATGAGATCAATAAAATAAGAGAGAAAATACCCGTCTATGTACCAAGATTAGATGCTCAACCACCAAGAGATATAGCTCCAAAATTATGGCAAAGATCTACAGAATATCTCAAGGAACTAGTGAATAAATATAAAGAAGTTGTTAGAAAATATTGGGGGGAGTTTCCGCAAGATCCATGGAAACAACTTGAATTAGCTATAAAGGCTGTTTTTAGATCTTGGATGAATCCCAGAGCAATATATTACAGAATAATGAATAAAGTAACACCAGATGTAGCACATTGTACAGCCGTAAATATTGTTACTATGGTATTTGGAAATATGGGATGGGATAGTGGTACTGGAGTTGTATTTAGCCGTGATGTTGCTAACGGTGAGAACGTTCTTTACGGCGAATACCTTCCTAATGCACAAGGAGAGGATGTTGTTGCTGGTATAAGAACGCCCTTACCGGTCTCATCATTGAAAGAGATTTCACCTAAGCTTTATGAAGAGATTGAAAAAGCATCAAAATTGCTTGAAAAAGTTAATAAAGATGTGCAGGACATAGAATTTACCGTTGAGAAAGGTAAGCTCTATTTCTTACAATGCAGAGACGCAAAAATGACTCCTCTAGCTAGGGTTAAGACAGCTGTTGATATGGCTAAGGAAGGCATTCTAACTAAGGAGGAGGCAATTCTTAAGATTAGTCCAGAGCATGTTATACAGTTACTATATCCAAGAATAGATCCAAAAAGCAAAATTACGCCAATTGCAAAAGGATTACCAGCTTCACCAGGTGCTGTAAGTGGGCAAGTAGTATTTCACCCAGATGATGCTGTTAGATGGGCTAAGGATGGTAAGAAGGTTATATTGGTAAGAATAGAGACAAAGCCAGACGATGTTCATGGGTTCTATGCCTCAGTAGGTATTTTAACAAGCAGAGGTGGTATGACTAGCCATGCAGCAGTAGTTGCAAGAGCAATAGGTAAAACAGCTGTTGTTGGTGCAGAGGCTATAGAGGTACATGAAGAAGAAAAATACTTTAAGATAGGTAATACCGTTGTTAAAGAAGGAGACTGGATAACAATAGATGGAAATACAGGCAATGTCTATATTGGCGTAGTTCCAACAATAGAAGCAGGGCTGATTCCAGAGCTAGAGGAAATACTTAATTGGGCTGACTCGATTAGAAAACTGGGTGTGAGGGCAAATGCTGATGTACCTGAGGATGCTATGGTTGCTCTAAAGTTTGGAGCTGAGGGTATAGGTTTACTACGTATTGAGAGAATGTTTAGAAAGCCAGAAAGACTTGAATTACTGCGTAAGGTGATATTGGCTGAGAGTAGTGAAGAGAGAAGCAAATATTTAAAACCATTATCTGAAATGATTAAACAAGACTTTAAAGAGATATTTAGAATAATGAATAATAAACCAGTTATAGTTAGACTCATTGATCCACCACTTCATGAATTTTTACCAAAGCCAGAGGAAATACTAAGGGATATATACGAACTTAAAATGAAGGGAGCTTCAGAAGATGTTATCAAGGAGAAGGAACATCTTTATAAAAGAGTATCTGTATTGCAAGAAGCAAATCCAATGCTAGGTCATAGAGGTGTTAGAGTAGGTGTTACATATCCAGAATTTTACTACTATCTATCACTAGCAATACTAGAAGCAGCAGCAGAATTAAAGAGAGAAGGCTACAACCCTGTTGTAGAAATAATGATTCCACAAGTAGCAGAGGTAAATGAAATTAAATATGTTAAACAGAAGGCTATATTGCCTGTATTAGATGATGTGGAGAAGAGATTTGGTGTTAAGTTAGATGTAAAGATAGGAACTATGGTTGAAACTGTGAGAGCATGCTTAACAATGAATGAAATAGCTAAGGAGATAGACTTCATAAGTTTTGGAACCAATGACCTAACTCAAGCAACATTTAGCTTCAGTAGAGATGATGCAGAAAACAAGTTCTTACCATTCTATCTACAAGAAAAGATATTGTTAGCTAATCCATTTGAAACATTAGATGTTAAAGGCGTTGGCAAATTAATTGAAATAGCTGTTAAAATGGCTAGAGAAAACAATCCAAAGATAGAAATAGGTATTTGTGGAGAACACGGTGGAGACCCAGCATCTATAATGTTCCTGCATAGAGTAGGTTTAGACTATGTAAGTGCATCTCCATTTAGAGTACCTGTTGCAAGGTTATCAGCTGCTCAAGCAACACTCAAAAATAAATCTAGATAAATTATTTTATTTTTTTAATAGATTTTAATTTTAGTTAGCAAAGGCTTATATTCTGTTAGAGGAGAGTAAAGTAAGAAGTGTATTGGGTTTAAGTGAGCATCATGTCTAACAATAAGGAGATTACCCTTAGAGTTGAATCTGCAAGACAACGAGATGTTGGTAAGAAAATTGCAAGGGTGCCTAGAAAGGTATTTAAAGAACTTAGTATAGAGGTTGGGGATTATATCGAAATTAAAAGTGCAAGAGGGGTTACAGTTGCTCAAGCATGGCCTGCATACCCTGAGGATGAAGGTTATGAAATTATAAGAATTGATGGTTTTATGAGAGAGGTTTTAAATGTAGGTGTTGGTGATGTTGTTTATGTTAAGAAGGCAAATGCCGTTCCTGCACAGAGGGTCATCTTAGCTTTTGCCGATGGCGATCTATTTAGTGCTGATTATGATCCTAGATATAGAGAGTATTATGCAAAGAACCTTGCTCAATATATTAAGAGAGAGCTTATTCAAAAGCCTTTAATAAGAGGAGATATTGTTGTGGTTTCATATTTTGGTTATTTTGGTAATCCAATTAGATTAAGAGTTGTATCTACAGCACCTTCTCAGATAGTTTATGTCACAGAACTTACAGATATTGTTATAAGGACCGAGCCTGTTAGAGGAGCTCCTGCAGGAGTTCCAAGAGTGACCTGGGAGGATATAGGAGATCTTGAAGAGGTTAAGGAGAAGATCAGAGAAATTGTTGAATTACCGCTTAAACATCCTGAGCTTTTTGATAGACTTGGTATAGAGCCTCCAAAGGGTATACTTCTCTATGGTCCGCCAGGCGTTGGTAAAACACTTCTAGCCAAGGCACTTGCCAATGAAACAGGGGCCTACTTCATAGCCATTAACGGACCTGAAATAATGTCTAAATATTATGGAGAATCAGAGCAAAGATTAAGACAGATATTTGATGAAGCTAGAAAAAATGCACCCGCTATAATATTTATAGATGAGATAGATGCTATAGCACCTAAGAGAGAAGAAGTTGTGGGTGAGGTAGAGAAGAGAGTAGTAGCACAACTTTTATCGTTAATGGATGGCCTTGAGGAGAGAGGTAGAGTTGTTGTTATTGGTGCTACTAACAGGCCTGATGCCCTGGACCCTGCTCTCAGAAGGCCTGGTAGATTCGATAGAGAGATAGAGGTTCCACCACCTGATAAAAGAGCTAGAAGAGAGATATTGTCTGTTCATACAAGAAATGTGCCATTGGCAGGAGATATAGATTTAGATAAATTAGCTGAGATGACATATGGATATACAGGTGCAGATTTAGCAGCACTAGTAAAAGAAGCAGCTATGAACGCTCTTAGAAGGTTTCTAAAAGAACATGCAATAGATTTAGATAAACCTATACCTTCTGAATTACTACAGAAATTAAAGGTGACAATGAGCGACTTCCTAAATGCTATGCGCAATGTTGCACCTTCATTAATGAGAGAAGTATTAATAGAGGTTCCAGAAGTACATTGGGATGACATAGGTGGTTTAGATAATGTAAAGCAGCAACTAAGAGAAGCAGTAGAATGGCCACTTAGATATCCTGGAATGTTTGAGCAGATGGGGATAAGAGCACCAAAGGGTATACTTCTCTATGGTCCGCCTGGCTGTGGTAAAACACTTTTAGCTAAAGCGGCAGCAACAGAAAGTAGTGCAAATTTCATAGCTGTTAAAGGACCTGAGATACTTAGTAAATGGGTTGGAGAATCAGAGAAGGCTGTTCGTGAAATATTTAGACGTGCTAGAAGAGCAGCACCGGCTATAATATTCTTTGATGAGGTTGATGCAATAGCGCCAGTTAGGGGTCATGATGTATCTGGGGTAACAGATAGAATTGTAAACCAGCTTCTTACGGAAATGGATGGTATAGAACCATTAAGAGGGGTTGTCGTTGTTGGTGCTACTAACAGGCCTGATTTGTTAGATCCTGCTCTTCTTAGACCTGGTAGATTCGATAGGGTAATATTTGTACCTCCACCAGATGTAAAAGCTCGTTATGAGATATTAAAAATACATACTAGAAAAATCCCGTTATCTGAAGATGTTGAACTGATTCAACTAGCTAAAGCTACAGAAGGGTATAGCGGAGCCGATCTAGAAGCACTTGTTAGAGAAGCAGTTATGCTTGCATTAAGAGAGGATATGAGACCAAGGCCTATATCATATAAATACTTCCAAAAAGCCATGGAATATGTGAAACCAAGTCTTACTAGAGAAAGATTGGAAGCTTATGAAAGAGTGCAAGAAGAGTTAACTAGGAAGATGTTATATATGTAAGCTAATTACATCTAATGGTTAAGTGGTATATGAATGAAAAGAAAAACAACAGAAATAACTAAAGATGAAATCGTAAGTTATGTAAAGATAGACAGCTATAAAATATTTAAAAGTAAAGTAATAAATGAATTAAAAAAGGCGTTAAATAACAAGCATAGAATTCTTATTGTGTTATCAGGTGACAATAATAGAAAAATTGCAATATTAGCTACAGATCTAGTTATTTCTTTTCTATACAAGGTTTCTAAATTTAAAGAAACAGTTAAAGTTTTGTATATGTATCACGATGAATTTTCAGATGCTGTGCTAAGGAGGAAAATAATTAATAGAATTACCAGTAGATATTTAAAAATTAAAAAATTAAATGCTAAGATAGATATTACTGTGTATGAAAATTCAGAAAGGTTTTTAGGGACCACATATCAAGGTCTTGTATTGGATTTGATAAACAGTTTAAGACCCATTGACATAGGTAGACTTATTGGTATTGTTGAAGGTGGTGGTATAATAATTCTTTTAACTCCTAAATGGAGTGAATGGTCAGAGAGAAAGAATCTTTTCCAGATTTCTCTAACAACTCCCCAGTATCCAGAGCCAAGAAAAATCTTTGTTAAATGGTTTCAATCTATAACCCTAGAAAGTGAAGGGGTATATATATATGATGTAGATGAAGAAACAATCATTAAAATGAGTAGTCTTGTATCTAACAATATACGTAAAGAAATCATTGAAATTCCAAAAGAAATACGTTTTCCTGTTAAGCTATATGAGCTTGCCTTAACACAAGATCAAATTAGAGCCATAAATCTCTTAGAGAATTTAATTAATCCACCAAGAAAACCCATGACTAGAACATCAGTGATATTGATAGCTGATAGAGGAAGAGGTAAATCTTGTGCCATTGGCATAGGATTGGCAGGGTTGATCTACACTCTTATAAATGTTAAAAATAGAGTTAGAATAGGAGTTACAGCACCAACACTTAGTAATGTTCAATCCCTCATGTTATTAGCTATGAAAGCTCTTGAAGTGCTTGATTTAAATTATAATATTATTAAAAAGGATGGTATGGTTTTAGAGATTAAAGGGGATAAGTTTAGTATAGAGTATTGGGAACCAGCAATATTAAATAAAATAAATGTTGATATAGCTGTAGTAGATGAGGCTGCGGGGATTCCTGTGCCATTGTTGCATAGTATATGGCTAAATTTCAAAAGAACAATATTTGCAACTACTATACATGGATACGAAGGAGCTGGAAGAGGATTTTCAATAAGATTTATGAAAAGAATTAAAGAAGACAAAGAGACAAATTTATATATATATGAGATGGAGGAGCCAATTAGATATGGAAAAGGAGACCCTGTTGAAAAGTGGCAATTTAGAGTATTGTTACTTGATGCAGAGCCAGAAAATATAACTGAAGAGGATTTAAAATATATAGAGAAGCAAGAATTCAATTATATGGTTTTCGATCCCTATACTTTATTTACCTTAGATAACGAAAAAATTCTACGATCGCTTTTCGGAATATATGTATTAGCGCATTATAGAAATGAACCTGACGATCTTGCAATGATGGCCGATGCTCCTCATCATAGTATAAGAGCATTATCATTACCAAATGGCAAGATAGTTGCAGCAGCACAATTAGCTGAGGAGGGACCGATTCCTAATGAATATATAGATTCCCTGATTCGGGGAGGTAAGATTCCAGGTAATATAATACCTGATAGATTATTAAAACATGGTAGAATTAGAGAAATAGGTTATGGAAGAGGGTGGAGAATCGTTAGAATAGCTGTTCATCCAGATATTCAGGGTAGAGGTATAGGTACATATCTCCTTACAAAACTCATAGAAGAGGCTAGGAGTAAAGGTTACGATTGGATAGGAAGTGGATTTGGTGTCACTGAGAAGCTATTGAACTTCTGGGTGAAAAACGGATTTACACCACTACATATATCACCAGATAGGAACCCTGTTAGTGCAGAATACACAATCCTAGTTATTAAGCCGTTGACTGATCTATGGAGAGATATTGTTAGAATTCTCAATAGGGAATTTAGAATAAAAATAATTGAAAGCATTCATGATACCTATAGAGATTTAGAAGCTGATGTAGCACAAATGCTTCTAAGTTCATATGAAGAAAGCGATATTAATCAATGTACAGCTCCTAGTTTAACACCAATTCAATTAGAAAGAATAATAAGCTACATAGAGGGTTATATGACATACGAATCTTGCAGTGATGTCATTACAATACTAGTTAAACATTATTGGAGAAACAGAGAAAAGTGTAAAATTTTAAATAGGGATGAAGAGATACTTACAATACTAAAGACATTACAAGGACACTCATGGGATACAATATCATATATTTTAAAAACTAGGAAAATAAAGCTATTAGATGATATGAAGAAAATTGTATTAAAATTAGTAAACAGATATTATCCCTTATTAGAGAAGTCTATAGATGAAATAGTAGGTAAAACTTCAATAAAATTGTATATGGATACAAAATAATTGGGTTATTTATAATGAATAGGATTAAATGGAGTGAAATAGTAGAAAAATTAAATAAAAATGCTCCAGATATATACATGGAATGTCCTGGCTGTATATCACCAGAATCATGTATAGATGAACTACCAATGACAACACCAGTCAACATTGTTACACTTAATAGTTGTTGCTCCTGTTTACTAAGCTATGTATTAGACTTAATTCCTAATATAGGTAGAATCTATTTACAATCTAAAACATCTAATGAATATACATCAATATATATATTGAATGATGTAGTTTTAGAAATATCAGAGGATAGAACTTTAATAATACCAATAGATAAAATCCAAGAATTCTTAGAACTTTTAAGAGAATTAGATAACGAAAGCTCTATTTCTATAACTAAGTGGCTTGAAGATGAGGGTCTAAAATAATTCAAAATCACACTAAATACTATATTTTGTTAAGCTTAACATCAATTCCTTCACAACTTATATATATAGTACCATAGAAACCTTTTGCTAATGGGCCTGGATTTACAACAGTTGTTGTGCTAATTTTATCAATACAACGAGATTCGTGAACATGGCCACATAAGGCAAGTAGAGGTTTTACCTCTTCAATAAAGCCTCTAATAGCTTTTGAACCTACATGTTCACCTGTAAAGATTTTATCACATAGTGAGTTATATGGTGGAGAATGTGTTACTAATACAACCTTGCTTCTTCTATCCAAAGTTTTTTCATTTTGAATATAACTTATATATGTTGATTGGAGATCCTTATATATCTCCTCCTCCGAAAATTCAAGCATCGTATGAAATGGTGTTGTAGTAGACCCTCCTAAGCCTATAAACACTATATCTTTAACTTTTTTATATCTTTTATGAAGATATATAAATATGGGGTTTTCCAATTGTTCATAATGATTAATATAATCTACATTACCAGGTATAGCTATAATGTAAGTATTGAATTCTCTTGCAATTGTTAAGAGCTTATTTAAAAGATTAATAGTTTCAAAGTGTTTGCGATAAGGAGCTATATCACCTGTAAATATTATCATTTCAACATCATTTTCCTTAATTAAAATATCTTTAAGTTTATCTACATAACCATGTATATCACTTACTACTAAAAGTTTCATTATTCCTCACCCATTCCTTCAATATATATCTTTTTATATGACTTTAAAATATCGATACCATTAACAGGTTCTTTATTATATAATTCTTTTCTTAATGCTTCTAAAAATTGGGTATCAACTCCCATAAAGTTTGCAGCATTTAGTATTCTTTTTCCTATTACATTAAATTCTTCAATTATTTTATTAATTTTATTTAAATAATTCAATTCTCTACATATATGATGATCAAGAATTATAATCTCTAAATCAGGTATCTCAGAAAAAGATTTAAGAAAATTTAAAGACCTTTTAAAACTTTCCCTGGAATATTTATAATCTAAAAGGTAAGTAGGAGGACCATCAATGATTGCAATTCTTGGAGAACACATCTTAATAATTTGTAGATGTTCTTTTAAAGGACCCCCTTCTATATCAGATGTAAATAGTACTGCATAGTCTTTGTCTTTAATACATAGAGAAATTACATAACCTAGCTTATTACTTTCACCATGAGGTAACGGTTGTGAGAACACTAACTGTGTTTCTCCAAAATTTATTATCTTACCATCTATAATCTTTATATCCTTAGATTTATCTTTTATGATATTTAGAAATCTATTGGCTCTAATTTTTTGTGAAAAATTAATGTTGTTTTGAGGATCCTTAACTAAGAATACTTTGTCTTTATAAAGATTCACATCCACAAATACACCAGGATCGTGATGATCATAGTGATAATGTGTTATTATTATATATTCGCTGTCCTGAATAAAGGAATTTATATTTCTAAAAACCTCTAATAATCTTAGTGCCTCAATTTTATGAGGAGGAAGGCCATACCTTCTTGGAGCAAGAGCGGCTGAAGGATCTATAAATATTAGAGCATTGTTTGTCTGTATATATGTTGCTTGAGACCTTACACCTAGACTTTCAAATGCTATTAGCTTCAATAACATGGTGTTATCCATCATTTATTTTTATACTGTGTATTTCTCGACAACAAATATTGTGGTGGAATTAGCTATATCAGTATCTAGGCATCGTAGATATGTGTTAACATGTATAATTCTATCTGATCTGTTAGTTATACATGATTCTATCTCTATATCTCCAAATGTTTCTGGCTGTTTTAGAAAGTTTACTGAATGATTTATAGCCACCAAAAATTCTTCTTCATTTATAATAAGTTTAGCTATATTTTCAGCCGCCGTTATACTTAACATTGCTATGTAACTACCATGTATATTTCCATGGCTATTTAGCATAAGGGGTGTGGGTTCTAATGTTATATATATACATTTGCTTTTTTTATCCTCTTTATGTTCCTTAATCTTTAATATTTCTTTTAAGGGTTCTGGAAAAGGTTCTAATTCAATATCAATATCTGTCAAATTCACTAACCCATTAATTATTAATAGCTACTAGGTTTTAAACTTAAGATAGCTGTAAGTATTTTTAATATGATTCATTATTTGATTAATACTTATATATTTTATACCTTCTTTGATGATCATTGCCATAGCATCGTCTGTTATTGATGGAGCAACAAGTACACCTTTCACACTAAATCCTCTTGAGATATAGTACTCAAGATATCTTTTTAATTGTAGCACTGCAGCTATTCCTGCTTTCTCATTTTTAACTTCAACTATTATCAAATTCTCTTTCTCATCCTTGAGAAGTAAATCTATTTTTCCATAGGGGGTTGGGATATCTGTTCCAACAATTGTAGAAGCATCTACTATAGAACTTGGATTCAATGCTATAAGGTTTACTATATCTGATTCTCTACCTATAATAAACAATTTTGATGATGTTATATTACATGCTTTAATAAATTCTATGTCAATAAAATCAATTACTACCTCCTCATGGGGGTTATATCTATGTGACTCTATTCTTAATCTACCCTCTATACAATTAAATAGTGCTACAGACTTTGGTGGTTGCCAGTTTAAGGGTTCTACCTTACTTGATTCATGTATTAATAAAGAACCATCTGGCTTAAGCAAGATTATTCTATCTCCTTGTGGTGCATAAGATGCTGCTCTACCGATGTATTCTATAACAATCTTTCCTACAATAATTATTGTATTACTTTTCTTTATTTTGTTTAGTATTTTAACAGCTTCTTCACAATTAGCTATGTCAACATCTATGCATATATTCATGATGAATCAACATAATGTATTCTTGATGTACTCTTTCAATATATTCTTAAGCTTTTCTAGTGATTCGTAGTTTCTTATGGTAATTGAAGCTGCTTCTTTATGGCCTCCATATACACCCTCTACTTTTTGTGATAGCCATTGTGCTAAATTTTTACAGAACTCAAGAGCTTTTCCCTCAGCTGATCTTACTGTTACAACAGCTTTGTCTTCTTCTTCTCTTAAAAGTACTATTGGATATTTATACTTCTTTATATATTCTGAAGATGCAATCCCAAAAAGACCAGCAAATATAAGTGACTCTGTAGCTGTAAATGATGCTAGGTGCCATTTGCATATCTGTTCAACTCGTTCTTCAATCTTTTTTAACAATAATCGTAAAAGCCACTTACCTTTCCAAAAACGGTTTTCAAATTCATTTGAATTCCAAAATTCCTCGCCTTTTACAATAGATTCAACTGTTGAGAGAATTAATTTTTCATTTAATGGTTCAATTGCTAATACTAGCTTTATCTTATCTGCAGTATTTTTTACATTAATTTCTTCAGCGTCTCCTCCCTCACATATATTTGCCACGTTTACTAAAAATTTTTCATAGGTATTTAGGTTCTTTACAAGTAGACTTGCAATTACTTGGGGAGTTGATTGTACACCATTCCAGTAAGTTCTTATATTTATTGCACGATTTTTTAGCGTTTCTATAGCATGCAATGATGATAGATGATGATCTATAATAACTATATTTGTAGATGTATGTTTAAAATTTTTCAGCAACATATCTATAACTGTATCTCGTATAGCTAAGTCTAATATAACTATAGCATCTATGCTTTCTCTACTTATTTTTTTAAATGCGTTAAGTAAATCTTGTTCTAATCTCCATGGATGTGAATATTTTAATATGATATCCGATGGAAAGAAATCCATTAGAAAATGTCTGATATAGAGTCCTGCTGAAATAGCACCATCGCAATCGCCATGAAATATAACAATGGCTTTGCCTTGCATTAATTCTCGCCACTAGAACTTTTTCCTCTGCGTTATATATATTAATCTGTTCACGAATAATGGTAATATGAAGGGAATATAAGTAATGCAGATAGAGAGCATGGGTCAGAAAGATAGCATTTCATATGCATTTAATGTTTTAAGAAAGCAAAAGTATCATATAATAGGTTCACATAGTGCTGTTAAGAAGTGTTATTGGGTTCATAAAGCTTTAACAGAGAGGCTTTTTTGTTATAAAGCTAAGTTTTATGGTATTGAGTCTCATAGATGTATACAGTTCTCACCATCAATTCTCTGGTGCTGGAATTATTGCTTACACTGTTGGAGATATAGATCAGAAGATCAAGATAGAAATGTATGGAACAGATTCCCTGAAAATATTGATGATCCAAGAACCCTTGTTGAGATGGCTATAAATGAACATAGACGTACAATTAGTGGTTATAGAAAATATCCCAATGTTGATTTAGCTATGTATAAGGAGGCTATGGATCCAAGGCATGTTGCTATTAGTCTTACAGGTGAACCTACACTTTATCCAAGACTCGATGAACTTATTGAGGAATTCCACAGACGTAGTATTACCACATTTCTTGTTACAAGAGGTATAAGACCTGATATACTTTCAAATCTTAGAATTGAACCTACACAGCTTTATGTATCTATTGAAGCATTTGATGAAGATAGCTACAAATATTTTAATAACCCCATCTCTTTTATGCTTTGGAAAAGAACACTTGAAACATTAGAAATTCTCCCAAGTTTTACAAGTCCTACTGTGGTTAGAATCACATTAATTAAAAGTTTCAATATGAATCTAGAAGCAATTGAGAAATGGGCTAAAATATTATCAAAAGCACAGCCAACATTTATAGAGGTTAAGGCATATATGCATATAGGCGTATCTATAACAAGATTAAAGCGTAGTGATATGCCTAGCCATGACGAGGTTAGAAAATATGCTGAGATACTTGCTGAGAGAATTGGATATGGTGCTGTGTCAGAAAGTAGACCTAGTAGGGTAGTACTTTTATCTAGGTTTAATAAACCTGTTATAAGATATGGAAACCCGCCTATTAACTGGTATGATATAGAGAAAGTAGATGAATATCAAGATAAGTATAATTATTTATATGAAGTCATATAAAAACTCTAAAATATAGTATGCTTGCAATTCTAAAAGCGATTAACCTAGTAGTATGTATCCATATTCCATGTTAATTTTTGTTTTTAACCCGAAATATTAAAAATAAATGGGATTAGTAGCTAGGTGCAATGATTGTTGATAAAGCATGTGAAGATAGATAATAACGGTGCCATTGAATTTCCATATGGGATCTGCATAGATGGTCATAGTAATGATTGTTTAGCAAGAGTTGTCACGCATGTTCATGCTGACCATACCTTACACCTAGATAGAAGTATTGCCTTTGGTAGATATATAATTGGAACGCCAATTACTATAGAGTTACTAAAGATATTAGGCTACAATATACCATCAGTAAAAACAATTTTGTTAAACTATGAAGAATCCATATATATTGGTGAAGCTAAGCTTAAATTAGAAAAAGCGTATCATATACCTGGCACAGCTCAAGTAGTTCTTGATAATGAAGAGTTTATTGTAGCATACACAAGCGACTTTAAAAGTCCTGGCAACGGTACAAAGATAATTAAAGATGTAGATGTATTGGTTATAGATGCTACTTATGGAGATCCTAGATATGTTAGGGCAGATGAAGATCGTATATGGAACGAGTTTATAAGAATAATTAAAAAGCTTCTTTCAATTGCACCTATAGCTATATATGCATATTATGGAAAAGCACATGAAGTTATGAGCAAGCTTAGAGAGTTTGATATTGATGCACCGTTCATACTTTCTCATCATCATTGGAAAGTAAATCAAGTTCTAAGTAAATATGGCTATAATATCCACAATACTTTTTTGTATGGTAGTAGAGAAGGCGAGGAGATTAGAAGAAGTGGGTGGTTTATAGAATTCCATCACGCTACTTTATTTAAATCATTTAAAACAAGAATAGGTTTATTTCATATATTTCTTACAGGCAGATTTGCAAAGACTATAATTAGACTAGATGAGGGTAATGCATGGATTGTTGGAATAAGCGGACATGCGGATTTCAATGAGCTTATACACTATGTCGATGAATCTAGACCAAGGCTTCTTATAGTAGATGGTTTTAGAAGCAATTATGCTAATAAATTTGCTTCAATAGTGAGAGAAAGGCTTGGCCTTGAAGCTATTGTAAATCCTTAATTTAATATTATTTAAAATATTTTGGAATTCAAATATTGATATAACCTCTCAGATTTTATATAATAATGAATATTTAATTAAAATTTCAATTCATCTTAAATTGTTTAAATTATAAATATCAACTCATAAGATATAGTTATCCTCACTGTATAGCTTTAGCTAAACTTATAAGAGTGAGTTGCATTGTATAATTTGCACTAAAGCTCTGTGTAAGTTAAAAGGTGTTGGAATATGGAGTATATATATGCTGTATTATTGTTGCATTCAGCGAAAAAAGACATATCTGAAAGTAATATAAAGAAAATACTTGAAGCAGCAGGTATAGCTGTAGATGATATTAGATTAAAAGCTCTTGTTGCAGCAGTAAAGGAATTGAACATAGATGACATCCTCAAGTCATCATTTGCAATGCCTGTAGCATCAACGACATCATCCATCTCTGCAACTCCATCTCAACCACAACAAGTTTCAAAGGAAGAGGAAAAAGAAGAGGAAGAGAAGAAAGAAGGAATTTCAGAAGAACAACTAGCAGAAGGTTTAGCTTCACTCTTTGGCTAAGATGAATAACAGCGTTTTAAATTAATCATATTAACACTATTGCTAGAACATAACATCTAAAGGTATTACAATGAGTAAAGCTATAGATGAATCGATATATAGAGTTAGGTTATTTAGCGAAAGGTATCTAAGAAACAGATGTAAAAGATGTGGAGTATATTTTTGGAGTATTAAACCTAGGGAAGATTGTGGAGATGCTCCTTGCAGCGACTATACATTTTTTGATATACCAGTTAAAAGAGCGTTAAGCTATAGAAATGCTAATAAACTGTTTTTAGAGTTCTTCAATAAACATGGACATGAAGTCATAGAACCAAAACCTGTTGTAGCTAGATGGAGAGAGGATTTATATCTTACAATAGCAAGTATTGTTGTCTTTCAACCTCATGTAACCTCAGGCCTTGTTCAGCCACCAGCCAATCCACTAGTAATAGCTCAGCCTTGTATAAGGCTTGAAGACATAGACTCTGTTGGGTTAACTATTGGCAGACATTTAACAAACTTTATAATGGGTGGACATCACGCATTTAATTATATAGATAAATATATTTATTGGACCAACGAAACTGTTGAATATGCACGACAGTTTTTTGTTGAAGAGATAGGTGTTCCTGAGGAAGAGATAGTATTTAAGGAGTCTTGGTGGGAAGGTGGAGGTAATGCAGGCCCTTCATTTGAGGTTGCTATAGGTGGTCTTGAGCTAGCCACTCTTGTATTTATGATGTATAAGGTTAATGGATCAAACTATATAGAGATGCCTCTTAAAATAGTTGATACTGGTTATGGAATTGAAAGAATAGCATGGTTTACACAAAGAACTCCCACAGCATTTCATGCTGTATACGAAGATCTTATAGGAGAATTTCATAAGATTTTAAATGTTTTAGAACCTGATAAAGAGTTGCTATATGAATTGTCTAAGATAGCTGGTAGGATAAAGCCTGATGATCCAATGACTATAGATATGACTTTTACAGAGATAAGCAGATCTACAGGTCTTAAAAAGAAATTTGTTGAAGAACAAATAAGACCTGTGTTTGATGTATATGCTATTCTTGACCATACCAAGACCATATCATTAATGCTTTCAGATGGTGTTGTCCCATCAAATAGTGGTGAAGGTTATTTAGCTAGACTAGTCATTAGAAGAGCTTTAAGAAGGTTAAATAAACTGCATAGCGATGTATCGCTAGCATTTTTAGTTGATAAACAGTTGAGATTTTGGGGAGATATGTATCCACGCATGGTAAAAAACAGAGAAAAAATAAGAGAGATTATAGAGTTGGAGGAGGAGAGATATAGAGAAACTCTATCAAGGGTTTCTACAGTTATCAGCAAATACGTTAAAAAAAGTCCTACGATTGAAGATTTAGTTGAGCTATATGATTCACATGGCATATCACCAGATATTATTAGTGATGAACTTAAAAAGAAATACAATATAGTGGTTGATGTCCCAATAAATTTCTATTCTATAGTTGCATCTAGACACAGCAAGCCTAAAAAAATTAAGGAATATGAAGAAGAAAAACTACCAAGATATGTGATTGAATGGGCTATGAAGTTTCCAGAAACTAGAAGAATATTTCATGAGGATCCCTATCAGAGGATCTTTAAGGCTAGGGTATTAGGAGTTTTAGATGATAGGTATATAGTATTAGATTCAACAGCATTTTATCCTGAGGGAGGAGGCCAGGTAGGGGACAGAGGCTATTTGATAGTAGGATCAAAGAGTTATAGAGTTATCGATACGAAAAAAGTAGATAATGTGATTATACATATTGTGGAGAATGCTAATGATATTCATAGCGATATGGAAATTATCGGTGAAGTGGATTGGAGTATAAGGTATAGAAGAATGAGACATCACACAGCTACACATATATTGTTAGGAGCTCTTAGAAGGGTTCTTGGAGACCATGTTTGGCAAGCAGGAGCTGAGAAAACAGAATTCAAAGCTAGATTAGATGTAACTCACTATAAGTTTCCTTCTGAAGATGAGATTAGTGAAATAGAAAGAATAGCTAATGATGTAGTTGATAATGCTATAGATGTCAAAGTTAGCTACCTTCCTAGAAATGATGCTGAGAAACTATATGGATTTGCACTATATCAAGGTGGTGTACCTATGACACCAATAATAAGAGTTGTTGAAATTCCAAACTGGGATGCAGAAGCATGTTTTGGTACCCATGTTAAAAATACTAGCGAAGTTGGAGGGATAAAGATAATCAATGTTGAAAAGATTGCAGATGGTGTTATAAGATTTGAGTATGCTGTATCAACAGCATTGCCATTATATATTAGAGGTTTTGAAGAAAAATTAAAAAGTATAGCCAAGAAACTCAATAGTAATATATATGATATTGATAAAAGGGTAGAGACGCTGATTAAAGATTTGAATAATATTAAAAGTATGTTGAGAACATATAGAGACATATACATAAGCGAGCTTCTTAAACAGATAGTTAATAATGCAATAGATATAGGAAAAGCTAAACTTTATTTACTTAGACTAGATATAGATGATAAGGAAATGTTAAGAGAATTATTAGTTAAAGCAACTTCAAAAGAACCTAAATTAACCATATTGTCAATAGTTCCACAAAACAACAAAACCTATATAGAAATATCCCTTGGATCAGAAGCGCAAAAGAACATTGATGTAAAAAGTATAGTTTTAGAAATATCAAAATATGTAAACATTAAAGCAGGTGGGAAAAAAGATCATATAACAGGAGTTATAGAATCTGATATAAATATGGCAGAAAAAATAATAGAAAAAATAATACAAGATTATATAAAAACACAGGCCACACAAGCCTAAAAACCTGCGGAAATAAACATCTCTTTGGGCCCGTAGCTCAGCCAGGATAGAGCGCTGGCCTTCTAAGCCAGTGGTCCGGGGTTCAAATCCCCGCGGGCCCGCCACACAAATAAGAGGGTTCACATATTTACAAATCATTAGAATTCTTAGTTTTAACGTACTCTACAGGAAGACATTTATATTAGACAGCTTTCCATACTTTTTAACATTATTAATCCGAAATCATTTTAGGATAGGAAACGGAAGCGTAAAAGTTTTTTAGAATAGCTATGAATTAGATTATTGGTGATGATATTTTATGCGTCTAGTTTTTATAGGTCCTCCAGGTATAGGTAAAGGTACATATGCTAAAATGATTTCAGAAAAGTATGGAATACCACATATATCTACAGGAGATATTTTTAGAGAAGAAATGGCTAAATCATCAGAGCTAGGTTTGAAAGTGAAATACTATGTAGAGAGAGGGTTGCTTGTACCAGATGAGATTGTTATAGAAGTTGTGAAGAATGTTTTACAGAAACCTGAATGTAAAAAAGGATTTATATTAGATGGTTTTCCAAGAACAGTGAAACAAGCTGAAGAATTAGATAAAATAACCGCTTTAGATTTAGTACTACTTTTTGAAGCACCTCTTCAAGTAATTATAGAGAGGGTTTCGGGTAGACTTATATGTCCAAATTGTGGAGCAATATATAACATATCATGGAAGCCCCCTAAAAAACCTGGAATATGTGATGTATGTGGATCACCATTAATTAGAAGAAAAGATGATGAACCTGAAGTTGTTAGAACGAGATATGAATTATATCGACAAACGTTTTCACCAGTAATAGAGTACTATAGAAACAAAAATATTTTGATAGAGGTTTACGCGGGACGTGAAGCTCGAGAGGTTGTAGCTGAGGTAGAAAGAATATTAAAAGAAAGAAATATAATATAGATGCCACTAATATACAGCATTTTGTTTTTAAGGTTAATTAATTATATAATATCATAATCTGTTTTTAACTGAGTTATTTTTTATATAGCTGTTTTAGAAACTCTGTTTATCTCCTCCCAGCTACACTCTATATTAAAAACAACATATATAGTTAATACCATAGCCCCTAAGAGAAAACTCAATAATATTACCAAATGGCATTCCTAGTTCTATCACTAGATAAAATAGTAGCTTTTCTACTATATCTTTTAACAAGCTTTCCTATGTAATTTAATACACCTTTACCCTGGACATATATACCAGGATCTCTAAAACCCTTAGTCGAGAATTGTGTGAAAGCATCGACAACTTTAAACATATATAAAACCCAAGGAGATATAAAACTTTTATAAATTAATAAATTTTTCTAAACTTTTCAACTAATGTAAAAATCTAAAACATAGCAAAAAATATAAATATAGAAAATAATAACATAGCTATGCAATAAATCATAAATATATAAAGTATTTAATCATTCATAATTTAAGAAATTCAATTGAATAGTCAAAGTGGTAAGTCTATGAATCTATCACCCTAAATAATGATTGTATTATATAATCTAATGCAATAGATATAATCGTGAGCATTGTTATAAATAATCATCTATTTAAACTCTATATATACAAATATTTAAGAAAACATGCAATATAATTTCCATTATAAAAATTTAAAAACAATTAATTAGTGTGGATCATCGATTAAGAAATGTTATTGGCTATTTTCATAATTTATTATATGGTGTAAACAATGATAAAACTTTATATTTTTATTTATATTTTGTACAAGATATGTTATAATGGGCTTTTTATGATGATAGCTAGATAAACTGAGTGATGATGATCGGTTTCTGGGCTGATCAATAGAATAGCAATTAAGATAAATCTATGGGGAACAAAACTATAATTTAAAACCTTAAAAAGTGTTGCAATACCAACTTTAAATAATGATACTTTATTTAATCAAAGCCAGATATATCTTGTTTATATTAACTATTAAGAAACACAATATAACTTAAATTAAAAATTATTTATTTTTGTATCCTATTTTATTTTTATTCCGTGGTCTTCTATTTCTTTTATTGCTTTTTCGTAGAGTTCTAGCCACCATTTTCTTGGCTCTATAGTTGTCATGTTATAGAGTTCTGGAAAAGGTTTTCCAATATCTGGCTTCTCCATAAGATGCGGATAATACTTCTTTAGAAACACTTTAACAATATCATTAGCATCACCTCTACCAAGCCTTGTAGCAGCATATGCAACCTGAGCCATAAACCTAGCCTCTAAACCACTAGCATGAGGATACTTACCATTAGTCGCTACAACTCCGCATAGATGAAGTCCTGAGACTGTATTGGTTAGTGTGACAGATATTGTTTCATGGAATATTGGGTATGATCCAGCACCATTACTAGTCCAAACATCACCTACTATTATAAAATCAGTATTTTTTGACATTGCTTGTCCAGTTATACTTAAAACCCACATGGTTTCAGGTGTAGAGGTACTTACATACTTAGGGTGTATCGGATGATTTATCATATAATCAGCCATATATATTATTTTAGCAAGAAGATTTGACGCCACTAGACCTATAGCAACACCTTCAGGTCCTCCTAGAAACCCACCAACAACAGGATCTATTAAAGCTATATTAATGCCTCCATATTGTTTAAAAGCAAACGCCTTTGCTAATCTTTCATAATCAGTCTTTAAATCATTCAACATTGCTACCAAATGAGCATCAGTCTTTCTGAGTAATCCCAGTATTGCTAAGTCACCAAGTGCTGAAACACTACTTTCTCCAGCTTTAATAGGCATACCAGGTCTACCAGCAGCTTGAATTGCCATTCTAAGATAAGATAACTCTAAAAACGTTGCTAAGATTTCAGCAGGGGATCTTGTTCTAACCTCAATTCCTCTTATCTTTGCAAGCCCTCCAACAGACAATATATCTACATAAGACTCAATTGCATAAGATAGTGCTAAGTTATAGTAAAATTCTTCAGGTATAGGCGCACCAGACAGTCCTCCCATTATTATTGGTGTTCGTGAATCTTCTATTTTTCTGGCATATAGTAC
>CAYUUS010000003.1:0-89031 GCA_964447975.1 uncultured Ignisphaera sp.
ATAGAAATATTAATTAAGTTGAGAATTAAAAATTTATTGAGTCCATTAATAGATATGGTTTATCTATTCTATGAAAGATATCTTTTAAAACAAATAGCAAATAAAAATATGCCTATGCATATAGCCATAATACCTAATGGTAATAGAAGATGGGCACAAACACGCGGTCTAGACCCTATTGAAGGTCATAGGTATGGATATGAAAAAATGCGAGATGTTTTACAATGGATCTATGATCTAGGTATAAAAGTTGTTACAATATATGCTATGTCATATGAAAATTGCCTCTATAGATCAGAAAATGAAAAAGAGAATCTGTTTAATATAATTAAAAATGGTTTTGAAGAGCTCATAAATAGCAATATAATTCATAAATATCGTGTTAGAATTAAAGTTTTTGGAAAAATAGAGCTTGTAAGAGATGATGTCATTAAATATGCTAAGCTATTAGAAAAAGAAACCAAGGAATATTCAGATAGATACCTAAATATAGCATTATGCTATGGTGGAAGACAAGAAATAGTGAACGCTATAAAAAATATAGCACTAGATGTATTAAATGGTAAGATTAAGCTGGAAAATATATCAGAAGATTATGTAAGAAAATATCTTGATACATCACATTTAAAGAGTTTCTCAGAACCCGATTTAGTTATTAGAACATCTGGAGAAATGAGAATAAGCAATTTTCTTCTATGGCAAATAGCATATAGCGAGCTATATTTCTGTGATGTATTCTGGCCAGATTTTAGAAAAATAGACCTATATCGAGCCATCAGATCCTATCAGAGAAGAGAAAGAAGATTTGGAAGATAAATATCATTGTATTTCCTTAACTCCTTACAATTGAAAGCTTTACTAATTATAGTGGAAATAAGAGAAAACTTTAAACTTGTTCTCTCTGGGATGCTCCTGGGGTAGAGATGTGTGGCTATCCCTAAGCATCTAATGCAAGAGAAAACTACGATGCTATGGAATAGATAAAGAGTCTTTAATACCCAGCTGCTTGCAGAAGAAAGATAGTTGTACCAAAATAGATGTGAAGCCAATAAATTTCCTAAAGAAATCCTTATATTTTATGATGGGGAGGAGGTAGAATCTTCTAATGCTACATATAAATCATATAATGAAACTCTTTCACCTTTGTTAAGTTTTTCAAGAGCTTTTCTTTTCTTTTCTTTAATTATTTTCTCTTCAACAGATTTTTTACTTTCAATTTGAATTCTTTTAATCTCACTTAGTATTTCAATATAACGTTGTCTCTTCTCATTTATTGAACTGATTGTGAACTTGAGTCTTTCTTTTATGTTGTCACGTTTTTTCTTAATCTCTATAATATCCTTAATTAACTCAGTAATAGCTTGTTTAATCTTGTTTCTTTCTTCTTTCATTAGAGCAATACTATTTCTGCAATCATTTAAATCTTTATTAACTTTATTCAATTCCTCTCTTACATTATTCACAACATTCTTTATTTCATCATACTTTTGTATAAGTTCAGAGTATCGTTTTTGGTTTGTAGCTATTGTTTTAAACATGTGTTCTAGGTTTGTAATTTCATTAACCATTTTCTCTTCATCTTTTGGATCAAGATATGGTGTTGTTATAATGGTCCATTCTAATTGTTCAATTCGTTGTTTTATTTCATCTAAACTCATATGTATTTTTATAGGCTGAAGCTTCTTAAGCTCTATTGAAACTTCCTTCAATTCATATAATTGATTCTTCAATAAATTTTTCAATTTAATTGATTTTTCCTTAAGTTCATTTAACTTCTGGTAAAGATCATTTAATTTATTTTTAACATTATTCAATTCTTCTTTAAGTTTCATTACTTCATTACGTTTCTTAGACAGCTCCTCCCTAATATTGCCAAGTTCTCTTCTAAGGTTATCTCTTTCAACAATAAGAAGCTGAAGCTCCTCCCTAATATTTCCTAATTCCTTTTGAAGAACTTCTATATCTTTTCTCTCATTAGACTTATCCATAATGAAAACCTTTACTTATTGTTTATTAATTTCTAAAGAACTTCACTAGGTTCCTCAGTATAAAAATCTTCACCACCTATTAATATCCTCTGCACTAATGCATAAAGTTCATCTAGACCTTGCCCTGTTAAAGAAGAAACTAAGGTAAAGCCTCCAATATTAAACCTCGCTATGATGTCTTCAAATGCTGCTAATATATCGCCATACTGTGTTACAAATATAGCATCCTCTTTTCTCATATCTTTAAAAATCTCTAAAGGATCTTCAATCCAACGCATTAAATCCTCATATTTTTCCTTAGGCAATAAATCAGTTTTTGTTATAGTAATTATCTGTGGAAGTTTATGTGATATTGATGCAGCTAATGCAAGCATAATAAGTGAAAGAAATGTTGAAGGTTTTACCAATATTGTTGATTCAATTAAAAACAATGCTACTGTTTTATCATTTAAAGCCAAGGAATTCATTACCACAGGTCCAGCTGACCTAAATGCAAATAATTCCATTTGACCAGGGGTATCAACAACAACATAGTTTGTTTTTAGTTCATCAATTTCACTTCTAAGATTCTCAACGAAATTTATTGAAAGATCTATAGCAGCTACTAGTGCTCCATTAGGACCTAGGTTATATTTTTTCATTACTTCTTCAACTGTGATATAGTCTCGTATATCTACATCAGGTGTATATGGAAGCCATTCGACAGCTGGATCAAGGTTTACAATAGCAACATCCATTCCATGATCAATTAACCAGTTTGTAAATGAATATGTTAAATAGCTTTTACCAGAACCTGCAGGCCCTAATATAAATATGAAATACATTCTTTTAACACACCTTATACTAATGGTATATCTAGCGGGAGCTTAACAAGTTTCTTAGACATTGAGTTAACAAGCTTATATCCGCAAAATATACATTTTCCTATATCATTAATATTTACTTTGTATACTATACCATCTCTTCTAATAATCACCATGTTTTTACATCTTGGGCATATAGTTGAAGCATTTTCAAATACATCAGCAGTAGGTATTTGTATTAGAGAATGTTCTTCTCTTAGTCTATTAATTAAATTAATATCAAATACTTTATACATATTATTAATGGGGACTATATTTATTGGAATATCATTCTTTTTAATGATATTAATAACATTTTTGAGTGTATTAATCAAAGCCAAATTATTCTTATTATTCATAACAACCACTGCAATTTCTATGTGCTTAAATTGAGCAATTGAAGAATGCATTATATTCATTAAAGATGTTGTTTGCAATTCTATATCGTCATTCAGCACAATTTCAAATAATGCTACATCAATGAAATTGATAATTGATGTAAATCTAGAATTATTTTTAGCAATAAGTGGATTAGTTTTCAAACCTATAGCAACATTACTCTCATCTTTAATTCTCTTTACATCATCATAACTTATATAGTTATATGGTTCTGCTCCATGAAGAAAAATTATGTCTACATCATATTGCTTAGCTAGTTTAACAACAACTTGAGGGTTGAATTCTATTAATCTAGCACTTCTTTTACTAATATTTGATTCCCATGGACATGAATCACAATTAAGAGGACATTCAATGAAATTTAACACTAGTGAAAGCCCGCCCACACAATAAAGTGATAGAGGTATTTTTCCAGTGTTTGTTAATCTAATTGATGAAAGCATTTAAAATCCCTAGACATATATTATTTAATACTACAATTAGCCTCACTAATATGTATAATACAGACTCTATATAGTGATACAACATGTTATTTTTATGTCTTTCAGGTACACCTAACTCATTAGTTAAAGGATTTGAGGATAAGTGTAGATGGAAAATAGTTAAACCAATAACCAGAATTTTTCCTGATGGTGAACAATATCTTAGATTGCCCGATTTAGAAACACAGGATGTAGTTGTTATACAGTCACTGTATCCTGATCAAGATAGAAAAATCATTGAGTTATATCTAGCATTAGAAGCTATTAACGGTAGTGGAGCTAAAACTAAATTCGTAATATTACCATATGCTGCTTATTCAAGACAAGATAAGAGATTTTTAAAAGGAGAGCCTATTAGTGTTAGAGCACTATACCTAAATTTAAAGTTACTTGGTGTAGATACTATGGTTACTGTAGACATCCACTCTATACAATCATTGTCATCTCTAGGATTCAAAGTATTTAATATTATGCCACATACATATATGCTCAATATCATCAATGAAAAAATAGACCTTGTCTTGGCACCTGATAAAGGTGCTCTTCCAAGAGCTCAAGAAGTTGCAAAAAATCTTGGTATACCTTATGACTATATAGATAAATTTAGAGATAGGATAACAGGTGAAATAAAAATAGATCAAAAAGAGCTCAACGTCAATGGAATGACTATAGCAATCGTCGACGATATTATAAGCACTGGGGGAACTATAGCTAAAGCTGCTCAAGCTCTTTATCAATCAGGTGCCAAAAGTGTTATTGCTGTAGTAACACATTCCTTAATATCCTCAAAATCCATAGAGGTTCTATCATCAGCAAATATCGATAAACTCGTTACAGCAAATACTATTAATGTATCTATAGACCTGCCTAAATGGATCTATGTAATAGATATAAGTAAGCATATATGCGATGAAATTACCAAATGGGTAACATATTAACCATGTATATTGCGAGATTATCTAATGAATTATTATCATTAGCAGTCTCAGAGTTTTTCTCTATAGTAAATGCTGAAAATATAGAATGTAATATCCATAAAAGAATAGACGAATTCATATTTTTTGAATCTAGTGAAGATCTAACCAAGTTACTTATTATACGGTCTGCTCTATTAATTGAATTAGGTAAAGTTATAGACATATTAACAGAAGATGATTATTTATATGACAATATAAAAAACTATATAGATGTGGATAGTTGCATAGATGTAGATTCTATTAGAGGATTTGGAAAAAAGAATGCGTTTCAAATACAAAAACTTTTCTCGTCTATGGGAATTAGATGGAGAGAATGTAAAAAAAGAATAAAAATAGTATTAATAGCCGGGTTGGCAATAATTTATGAGGTTCTATATAGAAGAAAAGAAGTTAAATTCTATGATCGTGAACCTCATCATAGACCATGTTATAGACCAGGTACTATGAAGCCTATTTTAGCAAGAGCTTTAGTTAATATTGCTAAGGTTAGTAGTAGAAGACAAGAGCATATATTAGATCCATTTTGTGGTGTAGGGGGGATAGCCTTGGAGGCTTGCAATATGGGTCTTCAAGTCACATGTACAGATATCGATAGGAAAATGATAGATGGCGCTAAAATTAATAGTAATGCATATAGTTGTGAAGATAAAGTTGAATTCATTCAATCAGATTCACTATACAATATATTCAGAAGTAAATTCTTCAATGCTATAGTTACAGATCCTCCCTATGGTATTCAAAGTGTTCCTCGTTCACAAACCTTACAGAATTTAATTGAAAGATTTATCTATAACTCTTACGAAGTTGTTAAAAGAGGTGGTCATATAGTATTTGCTATACCTATACATTTTGAAAACTTTATTGATATGCTCTTAAATAATTTGAATACCATTGTTTTAGAGAAACATTTAAATAGAGTCCATGGATCACTTACAAGAATGATATATGTTATAAGAGTGTAGCAAATGAGAAAACCTCAAATAATCTTTATCGGTACATCAGCTTCTACTCCTACATATACAAGATACTCTCCAGCTATATTGGTATGTGGTATTAAATCATGTGTACTTCTAGATGCAGGTGAAGCTGCACAGATAAATTTAGGAAAGATAAGTGTGAATTTGCTAAAGATAAACATGATATGTATAACACATATGCATGGAGATCACTACTATGGTTTAATGCCAATTATAGACACAATGTTGATGAGGTCTATTACACAAAATATACAAAAGCCCTATACTATTACAGTATTAGGTCCAGAAGAACTTTGCTCGATATATTTAAAACAGTTTTTTACATCTAGTAATAAAACAGAAAATAGTTATGAGATATATAATAGCGATGTAGCTAGGATAGAATGCATTGACGCTGGAACCTTAGCTAATAGCAAGAAATATGTTCAGACAATCAACGGTGATATCCTTATCACATCTATTCATATGAATCATGGAGATGTTAAAGCATATGGCTATATTGCTAAAGTGAAAGTTAATGAAAAATCGGATAGATTTATAACCATATTCTATTCCGGTGATGGTGTATGTAATAATGAATGTTATGAAATAGTAAAAAACCAAAATCCTTGTGTAATTATTCATGAGGCTACATATATGGATTATAAAGACGATAAAGCTAAAGCTTATCAAACTTTCCATGCTACAATAGGAGATGCAGCACTTTTAGCTCAGCTTGTAAAAGCTAAGATACTTGTTGTTACTCATATAAGTTTACGCTATAGTTTTGAGTGGATTAGAGATTATATCTCTAGAGCTCGAAGAATATTTAATGGTGATATTTTTATAGCTGAGGATCTTACAATGCTTCCATTAGATAGAATTGAATGTTAGTTTTCTTCTATATATCTTTTGGAGGTTCTATCTCCCATAATGGTTTACCATGAGATGTTTTTGGTGCTAGCCAATCAACTATCTTATTTACCTTATTACTTGTAATCATTATGGTTATAGCACCTAATGGACTTTCACTATCATTTTCAACAAAATTCACTATACCTTGAAATGCTGCCTGTTTATTTAGTTTAAATTCAATTGTATTGCCTTTTAAATTCTTTAACATAGCACTTCTTGCAGTATCGAGAATCCTTTGTCTTCTTAATATCTCATAAAATTTTCTTAAAGATTCTAAACTATTTTCTTCACATATTATTATTTTTTTACCTCTACCTACATCTTCCAATTTCAAATTTCTTACAACTATGATGTTTTTTATAGCTCTAACTACTTTATCTAAATCTTCAGTAGGTCTAACCTCTGCTTCAATTCTTATGTACACCAACTTAAATACACACCAAGTAATAATTCTCTTACATTACTTATAAACTCCTCATATGATTTTTCATTTATTATAACCATATCAGCTAATGCTATTATGTTTCCTAGTCCCCATGAAAGCTCCTCTAGGTCTCTTTTCTTAAATTCTTCCCATGTTTTCGGGTCCCCTGATCTACCTCTGGTAATAAGTCTTTGAAATCTTGATTTGGGAGATGCATGTATAGCTAATACCATTGTTTCAATCTCTATATTGTATCTAAGATATTCTAATTCATCAAAACTTCTAACACCATCTATTAAAATAATGCAGTATCTATTTATAGCTTCCTTTATCTTTGGAATTGCAAGTTTCATTATTGCATCATTTCCAAATATTTCCCTAAGTTGTTTAGCTGTCTTTAATAAATTCTCTAAACTTTGTTCTAAACCTCTTCTCGATACCTCTTCTCTTACTACATCACCTAAATTTATAACTGGTATACCAAGTTCCTTAGCAACCATAGATAATGTTGATTTTCCAGAGCCAGGCATACCAACAACTACTATAGCTAGTTTCTTACTATGCATTGTTATAGCCTCTATATAAAATGTTGAGCAGATTTTTAACATTTATTAATAGTTATTTACTCTTCGACAACTTAATAATATAGGGATGAACATATGGAGTTTAAGATTAAGGATATAACTTTGGCTGATAAAGGAAAAGCTCAAATAGAATGGGCTAGTAGACATATGCCTGTACTTAATTTGATTGGTGATGAATTCGAAAAATTGAAACCTCTTAATGGTATAAGAATAGCAGCAGTGCTACATGTAACTAAAGAGACGGCCGTTCTTGTAAAGACATTGCTACGTGGTGGTGCAGAGATATGGTTAGCTGCAAGCAATCCCATGTCAACGCAAGATGATGTAGCAGCAGCACTGGTTTTAAATGGTGTGCATGTATTTGCATGGAGAGGGGAAACACAAGATGAGTATTTTTGGGCTATAGATAAAATCATAGAATGTGAGCCTCATATCGTGATAGATGACGGTGGAGATCTGCATGTCCATTTAAATACCCAGAAAACAGATATAGCCTCTAGGGTTTATGGAGGAACCGAAGAGACAACAACAGGAGTTCTAAGATTAAAAGCTATGGAGAGAGATGGAGTTCTAAGATACCCTGTTATAGCTGTGAATAATGCGTTAACAAAATATTTATTTGATAACAGATATGGAACTGGCCAAAGTGCTGTAGATGGCATTCTGCGAGCAACAAACATATTATTAGCTGGGAAAACTGTTGTTGTTGCAGGTTATGGCTGGGTTGGAAGAGGAATAGCATGGAGAATTAGAGGAATGGGTGCACGTGTAATAGTAACAGAGGTTAATCCGATTAGAGCTCTTGAAGCTCTTATGGATGGTTTTGAAGTTATGAAAATGAATAATGCTGTAGAAATAGGTGATGTGTTTATAACTGCAACTGGTAATATAGATGTTATAACAAAAGAACATTATCTAAAAATGAAAGATGGCGCTATCCTAGCAAATGCTGGGCACTTTGATGTTGAAGTTAGTGTAAAAGATTTAGATGAAATAGCATCATCTAAAAAAGAATTAAGGGATTGTATAACCGAATATACTCTTCCAAACAATAAAAAGTTATATCTTCTTGGAAGAGGTAGATTAGTTAACCTAGTATGTGCTGAGGGTCATCCAAGCGAGGTTATGGACATGAGTTTTGCAAACCAAGCACTATCAATTAAATATATTGTTGAAAAACATAACACCTTAGAGAAAAAAGTATACGATGTACCTAAAGAAATAGATATCAATGTTGCAGAGCTAAAGCTTAAAGCAATGGGCATAGAAATTGATAAACTTACAGAAAGCCAGAAAAAATACATTGAAAGTTGGACTCTCTGACCTCCTCCCCGCCATAAGAACCATCAACTATTTTAATATACTATGTATTAATTCGTAATTAACAGATTTTAAATAATATTTTAATTTCATATATTTTTATTCATTAAAATTCTACCAATAAGTGATGCTAAACGATCTGCAACTCTTAAAGGATATGGCTCTATATATACTCTCCTAGCTTTTTCTATGTGTCTTGAAATTAGTTCCAATGAAAGTCCTAATGCATATACCCTTATCTTTGTGCCATCTACTTTTACTTCAAAGCTTTGTTTATATATGTATTCTATGATGCTATATCTATATATATAGTCTTTAAAGTGTTCTTTAAGCGCTTTAAATATCTTATATAGGTCTAACTGATGTCTGAATATTACAGCAAAAGATGTGTTAAATATGCTATATAGTCTTCTAGGATCTATAATGTTGAACCCTGCATATGTCACACCGTCAAGAAATACTATATGGATTGGATATAGCTTTAATGCTTTGGAAATTATTCTACTAGCTGATATAGTACCGTCTAAACCATCAATGGTTATCTTATCTATAAATAGATCTACAAATCTACCTTTGCATGTTACAATGCCTATTAAAGCTGTTTTGGCATTTCTATTCAATTTCTTAAGATTAATATCGAAATATCCATCATCTATCCCTAGATAGCAAGGATTCGATGTAGCTATCTCCACGGAGAGCATTTAGCACCACATCTTCAGGAACTGCTAAAGATATCATTCTTGTCTTACCATATCTTCCACGGCTTATTAACCTAGCTGTTATTATTCCTATCATATCGAGTTCGCTAATTATATCGCTAACCCTTCTTTGGGTAACGCTTTCAATACCTAGCTTTGCACACAAAGCTTTGTAGTGGATATACACCTCTCCTGTTGTTGTCTTAGTATTGCTTCGTGTGAGATTATATATCGCTAGTAGTACTAGTTTACTGTGAAGAGGCATTGTTGAAATTACTTCACTAGCTCTATCTCTTTCTATTTCTTTTAAAGCTATATATACATGTTGTATAGATATTGTCTCTGCACCTTCTCTCTCTGCAATTTCTCCAGAAACTCTTAGAAGATCAAGAGCTCTTCTTGCATCACCATGTTCACGAGCTGCTAAACTTGCACATAAGCTTATAACAGCATCATCTATTGCTTTTGGATTAAACGCCATTTTTGCTCTTCTCTTAAGTATGTCCTCAAGTTGAATAGCATTATAGGGTGGGAAAACGATCTCTATTTCACCAAGGCTGCTTCTAACCCTTGGATCTAGATCTTCAACAAGTTTCAAATCATTTGTTATACCAATTATCGATATCTTTGAATTTGTAAGATCATCACTACTTCTAGAAAGTCTATATAGAAGTTCATCACCTTGCTTCTTAATGAGAAAATCTATCTCATCTAATACAACAATCATTATAGAGTTTCTAGAGTCTAAAACTTTAAGAAACCTTCTATATGCTTCAGCTGTTGATATTCCTGTAAATGGTAACTTTAAACCTATACATTCACCAAGTCTTACTATAACACGATAAGTTGTATCTTCCTGCCTTGTATTTACATAACATGCCACTATGTCAGAGCCTATCTCAATAGCCTTATTATATAATCTCTTTAAAACATATTTTGTTACAGCAGTCTTACCTGTACCTGTTAAGCCATATATAAAAATGTTACTAGGTTTCGAATTCCTTAGTGCAGGTGCTAAAATAGCCCCTAACTTAGATACTTGTTCTTCTCTATGCGGTAGCTCTGTAGGTATGTATTCAGGTCTTAATACATCTCTATTAATAAATATTGTAGACTTTAATGCATAGCTAAATACCTCTTCTAGCTCATCCATATACATCAGCATTTTTATTCCCTATAAAACTATATATGTACCAAAATGATTTAATTTGTGAATAATATAAAAAAGTTGAAAAACACTTAAAACCTAACATATAATTATTGTTTGTGGGCCGGTAGCTCAGCCTGGAAGAGCGCTCGGTTCGCACCCGAGAGGTCCCGGGTTCAAATCCCGGCCGGTCCACCAAATATAATGTAGATTGTTAAGCTGAATTAGTAAATAAATTTATAAATTCGGATATAGCTAGTATCTCACGGCTTCCAGACACCTCGGAAACCGAGGAGAATGAAGGGAGGAGCCGAAGGGGTCGAACACACTATATATAACCACTTTTTATATTGAATTGTTCTCTGTATTCAATCACCAATAAACTAAAAACATTTATGTCTATTCATTAAGACCATAAATCTCTATTATAGCTATAATCAATTATATCTTATATGAAGTTTAATTTATTATCTAATTATATATCAAAGTTGTTGAAGAATGCAAAGAAGTGAAATACAATTTTATCTCTATTTTGTATATCACGGATTTAAATTGAAAATAGAGATATTATTTTTATTAAAAAAGATATTTTGTTATAGTCCAAATATTATAAATGGTATTAGAACTGATGATGAGACTGCCATGACCTTCATCATTATATTTATTGCGGGTCCTGCCGCGTCTTTTAATGGATCTCCCACAGTATCTCCAACTACTGCTGCTTTATGTGTATCTGTTCCTTTTCCTCCAAAGTTTCCTGCTTCTATATACTTCTTTGCATTATCCCATGTATTTCCAACATTACCTTGAAACAGCCCTAAAAGAAGCCCTGAAGCAACAGAGCCAATTAGTAGTCCTCCTAATGCAGATGCTCCTCTCCATGGATCCCCAACACCAAATATAACAACTATTATTACTGGTGCAAGTATCGCTAAAATTCCTGGTGCAATTAATCTTCTTAATGCATAGTATGTAACTATCTGTACAGCTCTTTCATAATCAGGTCTTTCTTTCCATTCTAATATACCTGGCTTTTCTCTAAACTGTCTTCTTATCTCATCTACAAGCTTTCCAGCGGCTGCTGTTACAGCTTGTATAACCATGGCAACAAATAAAGCTATTATAACAGCTCCTATAATTACTCCACCTATAAAGTATGCTCCATATGATGGATGCCCAGCATTGAATATGATCTGCATAATTACATCTATTTTTTGACCGCTTCTACTTGCTAGAACGCTTGCAAAGCTAAAGAGTAGTGCTAGGGCTGTCAAAGCTGCTGAACCTATTGCGTAACCCTTTGATATGGACTTCATTGTGTTTCCAGCAGAGTCGAGCTTATCAGCAAGCTCTCTTATCTCGTCACTATAGTTTGCTTGTTCAGCTAAACCAGCAGAGTTATCTACTATAGGCCCATATGCATCAGCTGCAACTATTATTGGTGCAACAGATAGCATTCCAGTTCCTGCTAATGCTGCAGAGTATATACCTGCCAATAGCTTCTCTGTAGCAACTAAAGCTGAACCTATAGCGAATGAGGCAACAGCTGCTATAGCTATTGCAATACTTGGTATAAATACACTGTAGAATCCCATAGTCATTCCACTTAATATTGTTAAAGCAGGGCCAAACTGAGAGTTTTGAGCAACTATTTTAACAGGTTTATATATAGGTGATGTGAAGTAATCTGATGTAAAGCCAACTATAGCACCTGCTACCAGGCCTAGCAATCCTATAACCCAAGCACTCAACAGTGTGTGGTCTAGGGAGTAGGTGAATATACCATTAATTATAGCGACAGCGGC
This sequence comes from uncultured Ignisphaera sp., assembly GCA_964447975.1. Classification (GTDB taxonomy): domain Archaea; phylum Thermoproteota; class Thermoprotei_A; order Sulfolobales; family Ignisphaeraceae; genus Ignisphaera. The sequence continues at coordinate 12,538 of CAYUUS010000003.1, forward strand.
TATGGAGATTATAGAGGTTAGAGTTAATGTTTTTCCAGGTTCTCTAACTGGTGAAATAGCTATAAACTGTGAAGTAAATAAGCTAACAAGCAGCGCTATTGATGAAAATAGTATTGGATATGCTATAAGATTTGAAATACCTAAAACCGCTGCTATAGCCATTGGTGCTATAATGCCTTCGATATATGATTCAAATAAATCTGCACCCATACCAGCACAATCCCCAACATTGTCACCTACATTATCAGCTATAACACCAGGATTTCTAGGATCATCCTCTGGTATACCAACCTCGACCTTGCCAACAAGATCTGCACCAACGTCAGCTGCCTTGGTATATATACCTCCACCAACTCTTGCAAATAACGCTGCTGTACTAGCTCCAAATGCATATGCTAAAAGAAGCTGAGTGGCTTGTGTTGTATAATTTGGGTCAAGACCATTGAAAGCTATAAATAGTAGAGGGATAAACGTAAGCCCTACACCACCTACTAAAAACCCTGTTACCGAACCTCCTCTAAAGGCTAAAACCAATGCCTTATTAATATTCTCTCTACTCAACACATTTAAAACACGAATATTGCTGAAAACCCCCATAAGCATTCCAACAATACTTACAATAGCTGAGCATATTCCTCCAAGTATATATGAAACTCCTGATAAAAGTAGCAAAGTATTTTGAACCACAATACCTAGCACTATCAATATAACAGCAATGAGTGTTACTATAGAGAGTATAACACCATATTGTGCTTTTATATATGCAAGTGCTGCACTTCTTATATAGCCATGGATTTGAGCAGCAGATCTCTCCTCATTACTATTCATAGCTATAGGCCTTCTAATTATAGAAAATATTATATAGATGACATATAGTAATGTCACAATACCTGCTACCAATCCTAAATATATCGAGGATGTCAATATATCCATCAGCTACAACACCACTTTTGTTTCTAAGACTTTAAAAGCTTTGAATTCACAGAAAATAAAAGCTTTTCCTTATTACATTTATATTACATTATACATCTCTAAACACAAACTATATAAATCATTAATATTTAAGATAAAATTAAATAAACTAAAAATTAGCACAATACTCTACAATTTCTGGGCCCGTAGCTTAGCCAGGATAGAGCGCCGGCCTGCGGAGCCGGAGGTCCGGGGTTCAAATCCCCGCGGGCCCGCCACACAATAGAAAGGTGAAGGAACCTATTTTAATCCTTATAAATTTTCTGATGCTAGATTGTATTTTAACCTCTTCTATTTTAACCTCCTCCCCACTCTAAAGAGTAGGAATTTCTATTAGGATAGAGTTGAGACTACATATCCTCTTTTTAATCAGTTATATTGTTATATAGGCAACTTTTATATTTTAATATAGAAATATATAATGTTGTGAATCAATATGCTAGATAAAAAAGTTGAGGAAATCTTAAATAAACAATTAAATCAAGAGCTTCAAAATGCATATCTATATCTATCGATGGCTTCATATTTCACAGGTTTAAATCTCAACGGATTTGCACACTATTTCCTTGTTCAAGCAAAGGAAGAGGTTGAACATGCTATGAAAATATTTAGATACATCAGTGATAGAGGAGGTAAGGTAGAGCTTTATGAAATTCCTAGACCTAGATCAAACTGGAGTAGCATTGAAGAAGCAATTGAAGATTTCTACAATAGTGAGGTTGCAAACAGTAAAAGGATTTGGGAACTTGTTGAAGTAGTCAATAAAATTGGTGATAAAGCTACAGAATCATTTCTAAAGTGGTTTATTGATGAACAAGTTGAAGAGGAGAAGAACTCTCAAGAACTTTTAGCAAAAATAAAAATGGTTAAAGAATCCCTACCAGCATTACTAATGTTAGACAATATCCTTGGACAAAGAAAATAAAATGTAAAGAACTAATAAACAATGTATTTTTAATGTTATCCATTAATATACTTTAATCCTTTCTTACTACATCACAATTTTAAGATGCAGATTAAAATTTAAAGCAATGATTGCTAAAAGCTATTCTTCTAGATATTAGCTTCATCCTTATGGCCTTAAATAAAAGTTTGGTTAAATATGTATTATATCTGACCCATCTCATATTTATTTCAATTATTTACTTTACATCCATTACTCTAATCTTTACTTAACAATTAAACTTCTAAATAGAGATTACAACTATATAGGTTTTGCAGACTTCAATAATGTTTACATATTTGCTAAATCTTCTATAAGATAATATTGAATAGAATAATTAATCTGTTTCATAGTAATCGTAATAATCTTTATAGCTACTAAAGTAATAGATATTTAGCGCCAATTCCTTAGATTATACCAAAACATCTATAAAGGTTTAGCTTAAATATTCAATCTTAAGTCTTTACATTTAATTTTTGTATTATTTAAAAATTCAACCTTGTATATATTCGATAACTCTTTACTTAGCTATAGAAATAGAAAAAGAGAAAGAAAAGTTATTAACTTCTAGAACACTATTTATTAGCCAATGATGGAGGTTTTAAGAGCTGAAAAATGATGATAAACCCACGCAATGATTTCATCTATTTAAATCTTTAATATTTCTAAGCATATTCACTATGATATCTCTTGTCTTCTTAGGATCTGCCTTACCCTCGGTTTTCTTCATTACTGCTCCAATGAGAAAGTTTATTGCTTTTGGATCTTTTAAAGCATCTTCAACAGCTTTTGGATTCTCTTTAAAAACCTCTAAAACTATATTCTCTATATATGACTCATCATCGATTTTAGTATATCCTTTTAATTTAATATATTCATCTATATCCAAATCACCTTTCACAACCTTAGGCATAAGCTCTTTAACCATCTTTATAGATAAAACACCCTTATCTAAAAGTTCAAGAAGCTTTACAATTGTATGGGGTTTAACACTAAGTCTCTTTGGATCTATAGAAAATTCTTTAACCCATCTAAGAAAATCTGTTATTAACATATCTGCAAGCTTTTTATAATTGCTATAGATTTTTGCTCCTTCCTCAAAGAAGTCTGCAAGCCATTTATTTAGCACAAGTATTGTTGCTCTATATTCATCTAAATTGTATTGTTTTATAATTCTTTCTATTCTTTGATCAGGCAGCTCAGGCAAAGCTGATACAACTTTATTTATCATATCACTTGATATTTTTATAGGTGGTAAATCTGGATCTGGAAAATATCTATAGTCTTCTTCAAATTCTTTAGCTCTAAGTGGCACTGTTACACCTTTTCTCTCATCCCAATGTCTAGTCTCTCTAGATACTACACCGCCTTGTTCAACAATTCTCTTCTGTCTTATTATTTCATATGTTAAAGCCTTTTCAACGTCTTTTATAGAGCCTATATTCTTTACCTCAACTCTTCCATAGCCCTCTATTGAAATATTTGCATCAACTCTAAAAGAACCTTCTAAACTAGTATCGACTACACCTAGATATTCAAGAATAGCTATAAGTTTATCGAGAAAAATCCTTGCCTCCTTAGGGCTACTCATATCAGGTTCTGTAACAATTTCAAGCAATGCTATACCTGATCTATTATAATCTATTAAACTATATTGAGCCTCCTCAATACCTCCTATATAATATATTTTACCAGGATCCTCCTCAACATTAATTCTTCTTATTCTAATATTCTTTGACTTACCATCAACAAATATCTTAATGTAGCCATTTCGAGCAATAGGTGTAAAGCCTGGACCGTCATATTGAGATATCTGATAGTTTTTAGGTAAATCTGGGTAGAAATAATGCTTCCTTACAAATATCACCTTATCACTTATTTCACAGTTCAATGCCTTAGCAACAGCTATAGCATATTCTATAGCCTTTCTATTTACAACAGGCAGAGAACCTGGTAGACCTAGACAAACGGGACATACACAAATATTTGGATTTCTTTCTCTATAATTTGAATCTGTTGAACAAAATAGCTTGCTTGCTAAAGCTGTTAACTGTACATGTATCTCTAACCCTATCAAAATCTTCATTTATCTACACCTCTGCAATAATGTCTCTAAGCTTTGTTCTATCCTCTAATTGAGCAGATAGATATAAAAGTATAGACTCTGAAAGAGGTTTTGACATAAGTTGGAGTCCCGTTGGTAAATTATTGCAAAATCCCGCAGGAATGCTTATAGCTGGATAACCCGATAAGTTAGCGATAACTGTTGATATATCTGCTAAATAAATCTTTAATGGATCTTCAAAAAACTCGCCTAGTCTAGGTGGTAGAATAGGCATGGTTGGGCTTGCCACAGCATCAACATTGTTAAATATATCATCAAGTTTCTCTCTAAGCATTCTTCTAAATCTCAACGCCCTTATATAATACATATCTCTATAACCCATACTAAGAACATATGCACCTAAAGCAATTCTTTTTTTAACTTCATATCCAAATCCCTTAGTTCTAACCTCTGTATATACATCTACCCAATTTCTACCATCAATATATGTCTTAAGACCATATCTAATACCATCAAATCTAGCTAAATTGGAACTTGCCTCAGCCATAGCTATTATATAATATGCAGCTACAGCCTCTTTAGTATATGGCATAGATATCTCTATACAATCATGATAAGAACATAGCTTATCAACAGAGCTGTAAACAGTTTTCTTAACACAGTCATCAGAACCTTCAAAAAGCTCTTTAAGAATGCCTATTCTAAGCCTCGGCTCTTTATACATATAATCATCTAGAGCCTTTACATAGTCTATAGACTCTATAGGTAAAGAAGTTGAATCTTTAGAATCATTTCCAGATATAACGCTGAGCAGTAAGGCTAAGTCAGTAGTGTTTCTAGCCATAGGTCCTATTTGATCCATACTACTCGCATATGCTATTAAACCAAATCTACTTACAAGACCATATGTAGGTTTAAGCCCATAAATCATTGTATAAGCTGCAGGATTTCTTATAGAGCCACCTGTATCTGAACCAAGAGCTATAGAAGCTTCACCAGCTGCTAGAGCTGCTCCACTACCACCTGATGAACCACCAGGCGATCTGTTTAAGTCCCATGGATTCCTAGTCGGGTAAAAAGCACTAGTTTCTGTTGTAGAACCCATTGCAAATTCATCCATATTTGTTTTGCCATGGATAAACACACCAGCATTCTTAAGCTTTACAATAACAGTTGCATCATAAGGTGGAATATAGTTTTCAAGTATTTTCGAACCACATGTTGTTCTAATACCCATAGTTGTAATATTGTCTTTTACCCCTATCATTACACCAAATAGCTTTGGAACAGCAGAACCACTAGATTTTACCTTCTTCAGCAAAGCTTCTACATTATTATATATATATTCTCTTGGAATGATCGTTATGAAAGCTCTTACCTTATTCTCTACACGCTCTATTCTATCGTATATAGCATCTATATATTCAAATACTTTATTTACATCAGAAGAAAACTCTTCTACAAGCCTATAAACAGGCATAGAGATATATCTATACGACATTATTATTCCACCATAGTCTTTGGTGCTTTTACATAACCTTGAACCAATACAGCATTTTCTTTAAGCATTTTGTATTCTTCATCTAACTTATCTAGAACTTCATCGTCTCTTAAAGGAGATGAAATTTCATGGACATGAAATAAAGGCTCATATATATCCAACTCCTTCATATTTTTTAACAAATTAAATAAATCAACAATTCTATTTATCTCTACCCTTACCCTCTCTTTCTCATCTTCATTAAACTTTACCAGCACTAGTTTCTCAAGATATGTTATGATATCCTCAGACAATATATATACACCAATACAATCTAAAAACTATCTGTTACATAAAATATAAGTTTGCTATCAAACAATAAGCTTTGGTGAAAAATAATAAAGATAGAAGAGGTAATTAAAATACTTGAAAGCTTCATTAAAGATCCAACTATTATATTCATGGGCGTTGAAGAAGCTAGACTTCTAGGTCACAATATAATCAATTATATTTTAGATTTAGGTAAAGATATAGCTTATTCAGCAATATCATTTAAATACATTGCATCAACAGATGAACTTGTACCTATAGCTATTATAATCCATCCCACAGACAATATATTTAAAGATCTATCAATAAACATTATCTCAAGAATGCTAAATGAGGCTAAAGGGTATATATATGGTTCTAGTAATGATGCTGGAATCTTGCTTCCAATAAATAACAGTTTTGATTTATATAACAAAATAGCTACAATTATTCCTCAGATTATTAAGCAATTATTAAATAAGGATGTTAAGCCTATGATTATAGGTTACGATACTGAGGTGCTATAGCAACTAAAGAACATGTTTCCTAAATTATAGAATTATGGCTATATTGAATTCTTGATTTTAGGCTTATATAAATTTTTACCTAAGATGAATAAATTTATACTTGTTATTAAATACTATTTACATGGTAATGTATTATGATTGAGCTAATGATATTGGATTCCTCGGATATAAAGCTATTATTAAAAATGGATAATGCTATAAAACTTGTTGAAGAGGCTTTTAAAGAAAAAGCTCTAAAGAGGATTCAGATGCCTGCAAAAGTTTATCTATTCTTTGATAAATATAATGGAGACCTACGTACAATGCCTGCATATTTTCAGCATCTAGATATAGCTGGTGTAAAGATTGTAAATTCCCACCCTAGCAATCCCATAAAATATGGTTTACCTACTGTTATGGCTATAATAATTCTTATAGATCCTAGAACAGGTAAGCCGTTATGTTTAATGGACGGTACTTGGATTACGGGTATTAGAACAGGTGCTGCAGCAGCTATTGCTACAAAATATCTTGCTAGAAGAAATTCCAAGACTATTGGAATTATTGGAGCAGGTTCTATGGCTCCTTTCCATATAGAAGCCTTGTACCATATAATAAAGATTGAATCCATAAAAATATTTGATATTAATAAAAGCAGAGCCGAAAAACTAGCTAGAGAAACAGAACTTAAATATAACATTAGTGTTAAAGCTGTGAATGAATGCAAAGAAGCTGTTAAAGATGTAGATATACTTGTAACATTAACCCCATCAAGAGAGCCTATTGTAAAAAATGAATGGATTAGAGAAGGAATCCATATAAATGCCATGGGCGCAGATGCACCCGGCAAAGAAGAACTAGATCCATTAATACTTAAAAGAGCAAAAATCGTTGTTGATGATATGGAGCAAGCTATTCATAGCGGTGAAGTTAATGTTCCTATAAGTAGAGGAATTCTATCACCAGGTGAAATATATGGCGAATTGGGAGAGATTATAGCTGGTATAAAAACCGGGAGAGAATCTGATAATGAAATAACAATATTTGATTCAACTGGTCTAGCTATTCAAGATATTATAACTGCATGGTATGTTTATGAAGAAGCTGAGAGAAAAGGCTATGGAAGAAAAATAACACTTTAACTAATAAGCCATTTAATCAGATAATGGAGTTACATCATTAATATTATTTCAGAGGGGTGGAGTATCATCAGCTTATTAATACAATTTAGATTGCTTTTCTATTTTACCTCTAATTGCTGGATCATCTGTAGCAAAACCATCAACACCATAGTTAATTATTTTTAAAGCTATTGAAACATCGTTTACAGTCCATGTATATACTTTTAATTTTTTACTATGGATTTCTTTTACAATATTTGGTGTTATTAAATTATATCTGGGTAGAATTGCAAAAGCTTTTAACTTAACTGCTTGATCTATTGGCAAAGGTCTTATATATGTCAATAGACCTATCTCTATAGAGCTGTTTAACTCTTTTATCTTTTTTAAATATTCATAGTTAAATGATATAACTAGGGACTGATCTAAAACATCATAATCATTTAATAGCTTAACTATATATTTTTCGTCAATTAGTTCTTTAATCTCGATAAACATAGCTATTTTACCTCTAAATTCACTTAAAACTTCATCAAGTGTTGGAACTTGCTCCTTTCCCATTATTACAATCTTTTTAAGTTTATCTAATGTAAGATTACATACTCTTTCTTCTATACCTGCAACTCGTTTCAAATCCTCATCATGTATAATTATCGGTATTCCATCTCTTGTAAATCTAACATCAAACTCAATGGCATCAGCACCCATTTCAATGGCTTTTCTAAATGCTGCTAAAGTATTTTCGGGTTCATATGCTGAAGCCCCTCTATGTGCTATTAAAAGAAATTTATTTCTCCATGAATTCATATTCTCACATCAGTGAAGCTTTCTAAAAACACTTTTTGTAGATAACTCTTGATAGATCTGATATATATTAGATTTTGATGGATCTGCACCTATATCCATTAAATCTGTATAGATTTTCTTAACAAATGTTTCAAGCTCTATACAAGGCTCTACACATATTATTGTGGGTTGTAAATGTCTTGCAATAGCAAGAGATACAAGTGCTATTGCTGCTAAATCTGATTCATTTACATCACCTTGAGTAAGTTTTGTTTCAATTAACTCTAGTGATTGTGTTAAAAGAGGCTCTTTCTGAATTTCTGGTGTATTACTAAGTGCATTGATTACAAATTGTATATATATTTTGCTATTTGCGTGCATTGGTGGAAGAAGATTTACATCATATAGACAAAGTGTTCGAATCCTTCGAATAGGTTCATTTATATGTTGATCACTCTCTATCAACGTAATAACCTCCTTAATAAAGTTAAGTATCCTTATAATATCCACTAGCTTTCTATGGTCAATCATACATCTCCTAGCAACGACATTGACATCTTCACCTAGTTTAGAGGGCATTAAATTAAGCAGTCTTTTTAAAAATTCGATATCCGATTTATTTGCCTGTAGTATAAATTGTGCTACACGTCTATGTATATATATTATATCGCTATATCCAAGGACATTTCTCTTCATCATGTCAACAGCCCATATAGTTACCGCAAGAGCGAGACATGAATATGGCTTTGTAAGAAGATCCACCCTACTAATAACATCATTAGGTAATAACATCTGTACTCTATAACATTTATGTAGTTTTAGCAAATTTTCTGCAAGCTCATTATATGAAGTTATACTACTCATTAGTAGTCACTAGCATACAGTAATATTTGTTTAACTAAAATAAAAATGTTTTAATTAAATAAGCCATTATATATTAAGATAAAAGACGTTACTAGGCATTTTAATGCTCAACAACTATAAGTGTTGTTGTACTTTTTATATGTGGAAACCTCCTAACTTTTGTTATAACAGCACTTCTAAGGGCATCAAATGTTTCAGCCTCAACTACAACAACAACATCATAAATTCCATAGACTATATGAACCTCTTTAACCTCTGGTATCTGCATTAATGCCTTTGCCACTTCCTCCTCCATACCAACATCAGTATTTATAAGCACTATAGCTCTAGGCATAGCTACAACCCCATATCATATAATTATAAACAAATTTTTATAAAAGTATTTATGAAACATAGAGAATATAGAAAACAAGTGATGGTGTAACATGAATTTAAATAATAAACTTGCAGAAATTATATCAAAAGAGATGCAAGAAGATAATATGTTAAAATATTAAATGCTTATAAAGAAAATCTATATTCTTCTCATCTAAAGAATAAAATGATAAATTGATATTGGATTTTGATTATTATTATAATACTGGTTCTTAGTTTAATAAAATTCTTCTAAATTCAATACAGTGTTTTAAAAGCAGTCATTTTTATTAAATGTTTTATAGTTGTAAAAATTCTCTAAATTATTATATTTACATAACCTATATAAATATGTAATTTAAATATCAGTGAATCTATAAAATATCATGGTCTGTTAAAATGAGTATTCCAGGGTTTATATGTCCTTTCTGTGGATTTGGCTGTAAAATTTACATAAATAAAGAAAATAGTTCTATTTATAGAGCTGGCTGTATAAAGAGTGTTTCAATAAATTCCTTTATAAAATCTAAGGATAGGATTCTAACGCCTCTTGTTAAGATTAGTGGTAGTTTTTCTGAAGCTTCATGGAATCATATAATTTCTTCTATAGCACTAGAACTTAGGAAAATTGTGAAAGTTTATGGAGGTTCTTCTATAGCCTTTATTGGAGGTTCTAAATGTAGTAACGAGGAAAATTATCTTTTCCAAAAATTCGTAAGGTTTATTGGAAGTAATAATATAGATAATTGTGTTAGACTTTGCCATGCTGTTAGTATCGATGTTCTCAGTAGGAGCCTTGGTTTTGGAGCTCAGACAAACCCTTTTTCAGATCTTATTTATTCAAAAGCTATTCTTATACTTGGATATAATCCGGTTGTGACACATCCGCCATTAACATCCATAATTCTAGAGGCTAAAAAGAGAGGTGCTAAGATAATGGTTATTGATGTTAGAAAAAGCGAAACCGCTAAGATAGCTGATATTTTTATTCAGATAAAGAGACCTGGAATGGATTATATGCTTTTACTTTGTATGGCAAATATTATACTCTCTAACAATTTATATAATAGAGAATTTTTAGAGAAGAAAACTATGGGATTTGAAGAATTTTTAGAGACTGTAAAGAAGTATGACCCAATAACTTGTGAAAAAATTTTAGATATCTCTAAAAAACAAATTGAGGAAGTATCAAAAGAATTTGCAATTGCTGGACGTGGTTCAATATTATGGGGTATGGGCGTAGCACAAAATCCAATGGGATACAATACTGTTGCTGCTATTGTTAATTTAGCTCTTCTTCTAGGATACATTGGTAAAAAAGGATGTGGATTGTATCCTGTAAGAGGTCAAAGCAATGTTCAAGGAGCATGTGATATGGGTGTTTTACCAAATTATCTTCCAGGATATGAAAGTATAACTGAAGATAATGCTAGAAAAAGATTTGAAAAGATTTGGCGTATTGATGAAATTCCTAGGCTCCCTGGATATACTAGTATTGAAGTTTTTGAAGAAGCTTTGAAAGGAAAGATAAAGGCTCTTTTTATAGTTGGTGAAAATCCTCTTGTGAGTCATCCAAATAGTAAGATTGTTGAAAAAGCTCTTCAAAATATTGAAATTGTTGTTGTCCAAGATGTTAAGTGGAATGAAACAACAAAGTATGCTGATTATGTTTTAGCTTCAGCTGCCTGTGGAGAAAAAGAAGGTTCTTACACAAATTCTGAAAGAAAAGTTCAGTGGTCTTATAAAGTCTTTGATCCACCTGGTAATGCTGTTCCAGATTGGGTTATTATAATGCTTCTTGGAGAGACTATGGGGTTAAAAAACTGGAAAAGATATCTATCACCAGAGGAAATATTAAAGGAAATAAATGTTGCTGTGCCAATATATAAAGGAATAACACCAGAAAGACTTAAATCTAGCAAAGATGGTTTGACATGGCCTTGCAGAGATAAAAGCTGTACAGATATTCTATATCAAAATAAATTTGAGACAAAGAAAGGTAAAGCTATATTTAATAAATTAGTTGATGTTAGAAGCGAACACAATAGCCTTACATTAATAACATATAGATTAAATGAATGTTATAATACATCAATATGTTTAAACAGTAGCATAAGTAGTGACTTGATGCATGCTATTATAAATTTAGAAGATGCTAAATCCATTGGTATTAAAGATGGTGATGCTATAAAAATCGTAACAAAATGTGGTGAAGAGGTATTTCATGCTAAAATAAGTAGCGAAGTACCTAGAGGTATTGTTGCTATTCCATGGCATGCAAAAGCAAACATTATCACATGTGAAAACCTTGTTAATTTCTCTGGAACACCTTCCCTGAAAAATACAAAGATATTAAAAATATTAATTCTAAAAACTAAAAAAGATAACAATATATATTGTGATTACTCTTAGCCATTGACTTGACTACATCGATTCACTTAACTTAGTTATCTTAGATATTTAACATTTTCCCATACTGAAGTATGAGAATTTTAGTTGCAACTTTATTGAATTTATTCATTGTTTAAACAGATTGTTATTGCTTATGCTGTAACAATAAATTTATTCGAGGAACAGCCCCTTGAGTACTCAGGGTATAGAATCTCTAGGATGACTCTGAAACATCTCAAAATCGATACAATCCAAGAAGCAATTGAGAGAAAAGAAAATGAGACAATGTTAACCAAATATGAATGTATAGAAGCTAAATTTCATCTAGCTAAAGATTCTTGTTTCATTGGTATTATTAACTGGTTCCGAGAATCATAATGATCACTTCTCTAAGTGTTCTTGGTCCATCCATTTCTACAAAGAATACATTCTGCCACGTACCTCTCACTATTTCTCCATTAATAACTGGAAAAATTCTTTCGCTACCAGTAATAGCCGAGCCTATATGAGCATGTGCATTATTGTCAATTCTATTGTGTTTCCATTCTCTTTCAGGTTGAGTTAACTCTTTAAAAAATGTTATTATATCTTCTATTAATCCTACTTCATTTTCATTAGCTATTATAGCTCCTGTAGCATGAGGTGCAAAGATTATACATACTCCATTTTTTATACCACTTCTTTTAACAATATCCTCAACATTTTTAGTTATATCTATTAATTGAAATCTCTTAGATGTGGTTAACGTTATTGTTTCATAATAGACTTTAAACATATTAATACCCATATTATATAATTATTTAATTAATTTTATCTTTCTTTTAATTTTTAAAGCTATCTATCTATAAGTTACATAATTTCGCTATATAGTTGTACACTATATGCTTTATAGTATATTAAAAGAAAACATTAATGGTAAAAATACTGTTACAATATAATGATGTCTTTCAGTTTATTTATAGAGTTTGTAAAGAGTAAAGATAAAAATTCTTATATATTTATATATGAAATATTTAACTTACTGCGATGCAGTTCTTGATTTAAGTGTATTGTATATAGTATCCTTTAACCCTACTTTAATTAAAAGTCTCTCAAGTCTGTAGAGTTGTTCATGTGCAACATCAATCTTCTTAGCCATTTGAGCTATTGGTATTCCATTTGCTCTTGCATAGAGTAGATATATTAGTGTTCTAACACTATGTGGATGTCTTAGCGATGATGATATTGCACTATCAAATACTAGCCAATCTAATATATCAATATTGTTTTTAATCCATTCAGCTATTTCTTGTGGTAATTCAAAGCTATGTTCAAGTCTTTTTCTAAACACTATTTTATTGCCTACTATATCTAGTTTTCTTTTTCTTCTCCTTCTTTTTTCAAACAGTATTTCTGCGCTCATTTTCACACCTTCAACTCTTACTAAGTATATTAGAGTTTATATAGAAGCTAATAAATTTATCGTTTCTAAAATCTCTAGTAAAGCTCTAAAAACACATGAATTATAACATATTCATTTAAATTAATAAATATTTATAAAACATATAGATTCAGGCGTATCTATATGAGTATACAAGAGGATGCTGTTATAAAGGGACTGCTTGTTAAAGAATTAAGAATAGTCAATAAACATTTACCAAGAGAGAGACTTTCTCTATATAAGCTAATGAATATGGAGATTCCATATGTTATTCTAAGAGATGGAACAATACATTTCTTTAGAAAATCTGAATTAGAGATGCTATGCAACTATATAGAGCCAGATAATTGGGATAAATTACTATTACCGATAATAATTACAATTAAACCAGATATAGGTGAGGGTATAGCAATGGTTGAGGATTCTATAGCAATTAAAGCTATTGCAAAAATTCTTGGAATAGAACTAGACTCTACAAATATGAAGAAACTTACTCTATATAAACCACATATAGCTACTCTTAGATCTATATTTGATACTGTAATCCAATATGCTTTATCTATAGATTTTGGTAAAGATATAGATGATATAAACTCTTCAATAGAATATCAAGGTATGAATTAATATGAATGCAAAAAATTTACCAGAAGCTGAAGCTATAGCCATAGCTACATCAATAGTTATAAATAATAGGACATACAATATATACTGTGATGTTGATGAAATATTATCATGTGAGGAAGAAAAATGTGCTAAAGAGATATATAGTGATTGTATAGAGTTCCTTATAAAGGGTAACGTTATTAAAATAAAACATATAGACTACATAAGAAGCGGTAAGATAATAATATTTGATGTAGATGGAAGAATCATATGTCTATGTGCATGTAGAAAAGATGTTGATATTATCTCAATATGTAAAACCTATAGTCAAATCATTTAACATTCATGTATCCTTTCAGGTATTATATAACCTTCATATTCAGATACTATGTACCTTTTACTCTCAACACATATTCTTCTCTTAAACAATGGAGCATATACAACAAAACTCTCAGCTTCACCTCCTTCAAAAGCTGGGTCAAATCCATAGATAAGCGATCTTTTTACTATTTCCTCAACATCATGTTCTGTAACAATTTTTCCAAGAATATTCATAGGAATGCCCCAGCTAGTTATTGAAGTCACTATGAATTCTATACCGTTTTTTACAAGCTCTATAAGATATTTTTTCCTATCTTTTCTCCATAAGGGGGTATATAATTTTAATCCCAAGTAGTCAGCTATATCTAAAAATAGCATTCTTTGAGCATCGCTTTCAATAACACCTAAAACAAGATAGTCAAAATCATAAATATTAGTAATTCTTTCCAAAGCATTTTTAATCTCATTTTCTTCCTCTATTCTATCTCTAGCTCTTAACTCAATAAACATGTGTTTAAATCCCATTAAATTGGCTTGAATATTTGTATACTCTGTAAATGGTTTATGTAAATACCATGGATGTGGAGAGGTTGTTAAAAAGGTTAAAAGCGATACAATGTCAAAACCTTGTAGAAATGCTATATGAAGTGCATATACACTATCCTTGCCACCACTAAACACTACCATAGATCTAACCATAGATACACTCCACCTTTATAATAATCTATAAACTATGAATCACTATAATAACATATAGAGTTTTTAATTGCTTAAAACCATACAAAATTATTTTCATTTTATAGACTTCCTTACTATTTTGAAAGTGATGTTGTGTCTAAATGTCTTGACCTTTAGAATAAGAAGAAAATTGGATGAATTAGTATCTAAATTAAGGGAAACATCTATAGATATAAATATTTTCATTTAATAGTTTATTTAAATCAATATGTCTATAATTTTAATTGGTTATTTAACCAATAATTTTCTTTGAATTAATAAATATAAATATGATGTAAAATTAACATTAATTAAGAAATGATGTATTTAAGGCATTTTCCTATATCTTCTATGGATATTGCTATATGAAGTAAAATTAATGTAAGTATAATATCATTCAATGTAAATATATAGAATATCATCATCATTAATGTGAATAGCTGCGGAAATGAAGCTGCCAAGATGTATTTCCTTTTGCTCTCGACATTAACAATAAAACCAATATAAAGACCCTTTATAGTAAATTTATATTTGATTTTCAATATATTTATAGCTATCAAATGGAATATTTCATGTGCTATACCCATTAATGGAATTAATAAGAATAGTATGTAAATAGCATTTTTAATGTCTATAAAACTTGATGTGACCCAAGAAATTAAGAAACCTGATACTATATATGTTGCTTCTTTTAATTTCACTAGGCTCTCACCATGTACTATTTCTACTACAGCAAAACAGATAATATAATTAAATATCATAAAAAGTAGGTGAATATAACATACAGTGGTGTTGTTAAACTGTAAGTATATTTGTAAAACTTTCGAAGATGTTAATACTACCATGGAACATCTTTTAATTTTAACAAATATGCAATAAAATTGGTTGTGATATGAAGTACAAATGTTATTATGATTATATATACAAATTCGATAAGTGATATAGTTAGGTAATTAAGAGCTTGTGTAAAAGTTATAGCTATAACTATGAAAAGTATCTGGTCTAGAACAGGTAAGGGTTTTCCAGGTTTTATACCTAATCTACGTTTTATAAATGCTCCTATAAGATCACCTATTAATGCTCCAAAGCTAAGTAGGATTCCTCTGTATATGTATATATCATCTTCTATTATATAATATTGTATGAATCCTGTTATTATTCCCAATACTAATCCTGCTAGAAACCCTTCCCAACTTTTGTTATTGCCAAAGATTCTCTTTCTATCAAAAAAATATTTATTAAAATCAATAGGATGTTTCTCTAAATTAAGAGCTGTAATTATCTTTGCAGCTACTACAGGTGTTCCATTTGCTACATAAGCTGGTAATATAAGCCATAGTAGTCTCAGTGTTGTGTTAAAATCCATATAAACACCGCTCTTTAGATATTTTAACCAAAATACTTTTTAAGTGTATTAATATTGAATGTTAATACAGTTTTAGGTGAGCATGACATGGATTTAAAACGTGTTGAAATTAGATGGCATGGACGTGGAGGACAGGGAGCTGTAACAGCATCAATAATAATTGCTGAAGCCGCCATATATCAAGGTAAATATGCCCAAGCATATCCTGAATTTGGTGCTGAAAGAAGAGGTGCTCCCGTTAGAGCATATACAAGAATTTCTGATGAACCTATATACTCAAGGGCACCTATATCCAATCCTGATGCAGTGGTTGTTCTAGATCCTAGCCTTAATAAAAGTCTATATATAGAGGGGCTTAAAAGTAATGGTGTTATTATTATTAATAGTGGAAGAAGTTTAGATGCAATAAAAAAAGAGTTTGGAGAGAATTTTAAAGTAGCTAGGGTAGATGCGACTAAAATAGCTCTTGAAATTCTTAAAGCACCCTTTGTCAATATGGCTATGCTTGGAGCTGTAGCAAGAGTTTTGCCTATTGTTGATATTAAGTATATTGAAGAAGCAATAAAGGAAAGTTTTAGACCTAGAATTGCAGAGGCAAATATACTAGCCATGAGAAAAGCTTTTCAAGAGGTGGAATTTGGATGAACAATAAACGTTTACTTGGATGGAAATCTATACCGTTAGGGGGAAGCATAGTAGAACCTGGCAACAGTGTTCAGAGACCTACTGGAGATTGGAGGGTATTTAAACCTATTATAAACCAAGATAAGTGTGTACGTTGTCTATTATGCTGGGTATATTGTCCAGAGCCATCAATATATATAATTGATAAACCATATAGAACATCTACGGGAAGAGAATGGAAGTTTAGCGTTGAAGTTGACTATAATTTCTGTAAAGGCTGTGGTATATGTGTTGAAGAATGTCCTGTAAAAGCAATAGATTTTGTTGAAGAGGTGAGATAACTTGAGAGATGCAAATGAAATGTGGAAAAGAATACCTCTTAATTCAAATTATGCTGCAGCATATGGTGCTAAAGACTCTGATGTTGATGTTGTTGCAGCTTATCCTATAACACCTCAGACCCCTGTTGTTGAAAGAATTGCTGATTTTATAGCTAATGGAGAACTAAATGCTGAGATGATCCATGTTGAAAGTGAACACTCTGCTATGAGTGCATGCATAGGTGCTGCTTCTGCTGGGGCAAGGACATTTACAGCAACATCTGCTCAAGGACTAGAGCTTATGCATGAGCTTTTACATATAGCATCTGGTTTAAGATTGCCAATAGTTATGACCATAGCAAGTAGAGCTTTATCTGCTCCTCTAAGCATATGGGGAGATTATAGCGATGTTATAAATGTAAGAGATACCTCATGGATAATACTAATAGCTTCATCTGCTCAAGAGGTTTACGACAGTGTTATACAGGCTTATAAAATAGCTGAAGATCCCGATGTCTTGTTACCAGTTATGGTAACTTACGATGGATTTATGATGAGTCATACATATGAGCCTGTCTATGTTGCAAACAATTCAGAAATATTTAAAGACTATATACCAAAGAAAAGAAGTTGGACAGTATTAGACGTAGAAAAACCTATTACAATGGGTGCTGTCGCTAATCCTGATTGGTATTATGAATTTAAATATCAACAAGTAGTAGCAATGGAGAAATCCTATGATGCAATTAAAAATGCTGATAAAGAATTTGGAAAGAGATATGGTAGAAGCTATGGAATTATAGAGACATATAATCTAGATGGTAGTAAAATAGGTGTTTTAACCTATGGAGGGTTATTCGGCACAGTTATGGAAGCTATAGACTATATGAACAAAGAAGGTATAAAGGTTACTGGAATTAGGTTAAGGCTATTTAGACCATTCCCTTCAAATGATATTAAAGAATTTTTAAAGGATTTAAAAACATTAATTGTAATTGATAGAGCTATAAGTTTTGGAGCCCCAATAGAGGGTCCTATAGCTATGGAGATTTCAGCATTAGCATATAGAGAATCTATCGATATACCAATATACAGCTATATTGCAAGTGTTGGTCAAAGAACAACAACTGAAGAGGATATTATAGGTATAGTTAAAGATGCTATTAGCTTATTTGAGAGAGGTAAAAGAGTTACTAAGTCGATTTACTGGGGTGTGAGACAATGAGCAGTAGAACAATATATTATAAATCAGTATTTGATGTATCAAAAGAAGAGCTATTGGCACCTGGCCATGGACTTTGCGGAGGATGTACTGCAGGAACTATAGCTAAGCTACTACTAAAGGTTGCTGGTCCAAATACTATAATCGTTAATCCTACAGGTTGTTTAGAAGTCTCTACAACAACATTTCCATATACATCATGGAGAGTGCCATACATTCATGTAGCATTTGAAAACGCTGCGGCAGTTGCAAGCGGCATTGAAGCCGCTATTAAGGTTCTTCAGAGAAAAAATGTTATTGATCCAAATAAGAGAATAAATATTATTGCTATAGGTGGTGATGGAGGAACAGCAGACATAGGATTCCAAGCTCTTAGTGGAATGCTTGAAAGAGGTCACAAGGTAATGTATGTACTATATGACAATGAAGCTTACATGAATACAGGTATTCAGAGAAGTGGTACAACACCTTTACTTGCTTGGACAACCACAACACCTGTTGGAAAGGTTCTTAAAGGTAAAATACAGATAAAGAAACCCATCGCAGAAATAGTGGCTGCGCATAAAGTACCATATGTTGCTACAGCAAACCCTGCTCACTTCCTCGATATGATGAATAAATTCAGAAGAGGTCTTGAGGTTGAAGGGCCTTCATTTATTCATGTCATCCAACCATGTACCACTGGATGGAGATTTGATCCAAGGATTGGAATAAAACTAGCTAGACTAGCAACTGAAACAGCTATGTGGATTAATTGGGAGCTTGATCATGGAGAATTCAGAGTAACTGTAACAGTTCCAAAGAGAAAACATGTTAAACATTACATAAGAGCCCAAGGAAGATTTAACCATTTAACTGACGATGATATAGAGATAATACAGAAATATGTTGATAAAGAAGTTGAGAGAATAAATAAACTTGTTGGTAAAGAGGTTATAGGACCCGTTGTTGAGTAATTACTTAAGCCATAGCTTCTAACTCTATTATTTTTTCAACTACAACTGACCTCCCACCTATTTTATTCACATAGAATACCTTATCAGCAAGATCTATGACATCAGCGTCATGTGTAACTATTATTACTTGTGGTATTCTTTCCGACAATCTTTTTATAATCTCAAATAATGTTCTCCTGCGATTTAGATCAAGAAATTGTGTAGGTTCGTCTAATATAAAGAACCCTGGAAGCTTACCAAATATTGTATAGGCTGTGGCTATTCTTAAAGCTATTGCAAGGGCAACTGTTTCACCACCACTAAGACTCCTTATATCAAGTTCTCCACCACTACTTTTAACCTCTATATTGAAATTCTCATCTATATCTATGCTAAAATCTAGTCCTAGTTCATGTAATATTCTATTTGTATAAAGCTCAATAAGTCTTTTAGCTTCAGCTGTTAAGATCTTTGCTATTATACCATCTTTACCAAGCAATTTATTTACTAACATATCTACTACTTTATAAATTTCAACTGATTTTCTAAGCTCTCTAAGCCTTTCTTCAATATCTCTTAATCTATTCTCCATATCAGCTCTATGTTTAATATGTGCTTTTATCTCACCATCTATCCTAGATAGCTCTTGAGACATATTATTATATACGATACTTAGTTCTCTATATTTCAACTCAATATCATTGTAATCTACTTTATCTAGCTCTATACCTAATGCAGATAACTCTTTCTCAGTATTGTTGAATTCTTCAACAATTTTATCAAGGCTATTAAAATCTATTTCCTTACCTAATCTAAGCCTTTTAATAAGATTTATTTTCTCATTATAGATCCTTATAATTTCAATAGCTTTTCTCTGGAGACATTGAGCTAGTTTTAATGTAGTACTTTCAGAGCTTGTAAAACATTCGCTAAATTCTTCAACATTCTTAGCATTTATAGCAATATTTTGTATTTTTTGTTGAATACTGCTATATCTTGATATAGCTTTGCTCATTTGATTTTCTAACTCTGAGATTTTCGATTTAATCTCTACTTTCATTACATCATACTTTTTTATATCATCTAACATCTTTTTTAAATAATTCTCAATCCTATCTATATCATTTATAGAATTCTTTAAACTCTCTATATGTTTAATAATATCATTAATTAATTGATTTTTCAATGAATCATTCAACTCTCTCTTACACAATGGACATACCGTACTATTTTTCAATACATTAATAGAGTCCTCATTGAATTTTACCTCCGCAACTCTTGTATGTTTAATTCTTTTAATCTCGTCTAGATATCTTTCAATAGCTTCTACAATTTCATCAATTTTATTCTCTTTAAACCCAAAATCTGAAACATTTTTAATCCCCTCAATTGTGTTCTTAACTTTAATATCTATTTCATATAGCTGTTTATTTAATTCATCAATTCTCTTTTTAGCATTACCATATATCTCAAGTGCAGATATCATTTCTCCTAACTCTAACCTATTCAGTTCATTGCATAGATCTTGCAACTTTCTTAACTTATTTAACTCAATTACTATTTCTTTTAATGTTTTCAATTCATTATATCTATACACCAGGTCTTTAACTCTCTCAATAGATTTAAGTTCATCGAATACCATTTGAACCTCTTTACTAAGTTTCTCTCTTCTACTAAGCTTTTCATTAATTATATTATTTAACTCCTCTAACTGCTTTTTAATACCTTCGTATTGTCTATTAAGCTCTTCAAATAGCTTTATATCACCCTCAATTTTTTTCAGATGATCTTTTAACAGATCTTTAGCTTTCTCAATTTCATCTAAACCAAGCAACTTTAATATCGTCTCTCTTCTACTACTAGCAGTATCTTCAATGAATGCTGTAAGCTCATTCTGTCTAGATACAATTGTATATCTTATGGCTTCCGACGATGGTATACCCAAAATCTCGTTAATAAACCCTAAAACCTTAGAAACACCAGAAGCCAGGATCTTTTTCTTATTATCTTCAACCTCAATTAGCACTGCGTTTTCAGGTCTAGATATACCTATGAATCTTTGTACGATATATGTTCTTCCACCTACACTAAGCTCAACTTCTATTAATCCATCGCTTGTTCCAGTCCTTAACAAGCTTCTTTTACTACTACCTCTGAATCCTTTTGCTGATTGAGGATTATAGAAAAGTGTATATACTATGGAGTCTACTATAGAGCTTTTACCAGCTCCATTGGGCCCTACAAGAGCTATTAATCCAAGTGGAAATGTTATTTCTGTATTCTCATGGGATAAAATATTCTTTATCTTAACTTTTTTAACTATAGTTACATTACTCATTTATTACCACTCAAATAAGTTAATAACGAGCTTTTTCCTCTATTTTTAAAATCCTCTTTGTATTCTTCATTAACATTCCTTTCTTTCTCTTTATCAATATCTAGACTGCCAACACTAATCACTTCATACCTAGATTCTAATGCTTTCACCAATTCTATGTTATTCTTTAGAAATTGTATAATGTCATCTGCCATCTGCCTCGTAGGTTCTTTTAAATATTTTGATAATAATTGCGCAAAACCTTCATGCTTAACTAGATTTTGTATAATTTTATCTAAATCTATATATTCATACATCTCAGCTACCCTATCTATACCTTTTTCTATTGTATTACCTTCCTCAATAACTTTAATCCTATAATACTCCACAAGCCTCTTATTAATCATTTCATCAAGCAACTTTGTGACATTCTCTGTTCTTGTGTTGGATATTTCTACATATACTATAGGTCTCTTAACATTTTTATCTAAACCACTGATTTTCTCAGAGAGCTCTTTAGCACAGTTAAATGCATCAACACAGCTTATTTTTATCCATGGTCTAACACTTTTAAGCTTAATAAAATTAATTATAGGCTCCTTAGCACTTAGATCTACAAGTGCTACAAACTTATCACAACATTCATTCTCTTTATGTATCTCAGTAGCACCTGGATATATAGCAGGAGCTCCACATAGATGTCTAAGCTCTGTTTTTATGTGATAGTCTCCCATAGCAATATATGTAAAACCATCGGGTATATGATTAAGCGATACATCTGCCTCTTCACTTGGTATACCAAGCTCCTTTAAAAGGAGATGTGCTATAAGTATATTTCTATCGTTTTGTTTAGAAACATTGATTTTATTTATTGATTTTTTTAATACATAGGATACACCATAGACTGTAATTGAAAATGAGCCATATTCAAATACTTTACTAGCTATAGAGTCGATAGCAAGCATGTCTATTAATCCTAAGTCTTGAAGTAGATACAAAGGTGAGATTGCATGTCTTTTAGGAATGTCATGTTGACCTGCAACGGCTACAACCTTTATATTTGCTTCTTTAAGCTTTTTTAGTCCCCTATATGCTATTATATATGCTTCTGGAGGAGGATTTGGGGTATCAAAAAAATCTCCGGCATGTATATAAAGAGAGACACGTTCTTTTAGAGCGATATCGATAGTTTCTCTAAACGCTTCATAAATATCTCTAGCCCTTGAGATAAGACCATAGGGCATTGCTCCTAGATGTGTATCGCTTACATGAAGTATAAGCAAAGTTTTTCCCTTCAATACTTTTTCTCTCTCTAAAGGTTAATAGAGCTATAGCCTCATAAAATCTCTCTTATCTCGCTATATGCATCTGTATTTATTTTCATCATAATATCTGTTACTTCTTTTCTATTTTTGAATGCTTTCCAAACAGATACTATATCTAGTGTAGCACCTACTGATTTGCCTGAATGTCTCTCTATCTTAACATATGCTGGAAATCTACCAATCCATTCACCAAGAATCAATGCTTCTCCAACACCCATTGAAGAAAGGGAATGTGCTAAGTCCTCTGTAAGCATATCAGATATATTCATAGCTGCTAACTGATCACTCTCCTGAACAAGTTTCATAAACACAAAATTCTGGATTTGGCTAATTGTGTTTGGATCTATATTTCTAGGTCTTTGAGAAACTATAGCAAGCGATAAACCAAACTTTCTTCCTTCTCTAGCAATTCTCTCTATTGAGGGTTTTGAAACAGTCGTTCTATTTATAGATAGAAACAAATGTGCCTCTTCAATAAATATGAGAATAGGTGTAGGAGAGTTTTCAAGTATCTTACCCCTTACATATCTAAGAAGCTCATCAAGTATTATTTTAAGGCTATAATCTCTTTGTTCATCATTTAACAACGATACATTAACTACAATTATTGATGAAGGTTCAAGCATCTCTACAAGCTGTGGTGTATCAAAGCTTATAGCTGCATATTCAAAAAATTCATCTACCTTGCTACAAGCTTTTAACACTGCTTCATTGTTACCTCCCCCAAGATTCTTAATAGAAGCCTTCATATATTCTTTTAAAATCCATGTTAACTTATCATTTACATCTATACCTTCCTCATCATCTAACATAAGACTTTTAGAATCTAATGACTGAGGAACACATCTATCTTTAGAAAATAGCTTTAGAATCTCAGAAGGGTTTCTAAAAACATTAACCGCTTTATCTGTAACACCATATTGTCTTACAACAAATTCGAATATCGGTTTTACACAATTAAAAGCCCTTGTTGTTAATGCTCTTTGAATAGTCGCCGCCGCCTCAGGTATAATCATCTTAGCTAAAGTTTTTGAATTTATTTTAAGAGGATTTAATTTATAATCTATTATGTGGGTAGATACATCACTATACATACTTTTTAACGATGCATATTCCCCATGAACATCAAATATAACTACAGTTCCTCCTAAAGATGCTATTCTATCAGCTAACAATGCAACAGTATTGCTTTTTCCTGAACCAGTTGTACCTGTTATAAACAGATGTTTAGTTAATGCATTAACATCTAGATAAATCTCTACATCAGGTCTACCAATGAGATGTCCTATTCTTATAGAACCATTTCCTCTTTTACTAAACATTTTAGATAGTATAGCTGATGGTGCAAGAAAGACATGGTTATCTGGAGGTGGTGGTATAGAAGCAATTTCAATGCTATCTTCACATACATCAGCTATTATTCTAGCTATTGATGACGAATATCTAAGGAGTTCATCATCTATACCAATACTCTGCATAGATGTAACCGTAATAGAGGGACTTGTCGGAACAATCTTCCTATACCCGGTACGACTAACAACACCTACTAAACAATGTTTCTTTGCAATACCACTTGAGATATCAAAGGATTCAAAAGGTATTGTTACATATGTTCCTAGTGGAATAGGTATTCTAGAGATAATCTCAATATAACTAGGTGTAGATTCAGATCCAACACGACCTAATACAACATTAGAGCTGCAATCCATAGATCAACACTATATATCAAATCTATAAAATATGTCTAAAACATATATAAACTATGCTACATTTTTAAAACTTGTCTATATTTTCAATTCCTAGATATTATATGCAAATACCAAATAGCTAACTGTCAGGAAATTAATAAAGCCCATTAATATATAAATTTATCATTAATATACCTTAAAATATTTCTCTACTATAATTCGTCTTCTATCATCAAACCTTCAAATAATATTCTGAGAGCTTCTCTACGCTTTCTCGACTCAGCCTCTTCAAATGTTCCCTTAACCACAACCTCATATAGCCTAGCCTCTTTACCTGGCAATGGTCTTAAAAGTCTACCTAGTCTTTGTATAAACTGTCTCTTAGATCCTGTTCCTGCAACTATTATACCTACATTTGCATCTGGTACATCTATACCTTCATCGCCAACTGTAGTTAAAACCAATATCTTTATAATTCCTTGTTTAAACATCTCTAGTCTTTTCTTTCTTGATTCTTCATCAAGATCACCAATTATATAATAAGTGGATAGCTTCTCTGCAATATTTTTAGCTTGTTCAACATATTGTGTAAATATAAGTATCTTACTATTATTTTTAAGTTCTTTATCAACAATCTTCATAACAGCTTCGATTTTCTTTTCAGCGTTATGTACTAACGATCTAAGCTCACTTCTTATTTTTATAGCCTCTAAAGCTCCTACATCTCCTTTTCTGCTATCAGCTAATAGTTGTTCAAATGTTCTATTCTTTGCAAGTTTTTTATATCTATCTAGAAGTTCTTTATATTTTTTCTTCTCTTCAGGTGTAAGCTGAACATATATCCTTTCTACTCTAAATGGTGCTATATAACCCCTTTCCGTAAGTTCCTGCAGAGTTTTGCTATATACTACCCCACCCATTAATGGAAAGAGGTCTACGTGCCTTCCATCCTCTCTTATAACAGTAGCTGAAAGTCCAAGCCTTATAGGGGCATACATATTTTCAGCAATAAATCTGAATTTGTCTGCCGGTAAATGATGAACTTCATCAACTATAAGCATTGAAAAATTCGATGCAAGCATAGCTACATATCTAAATGCTGATTGATATGTTGTTATAGTTATTGGAGTAACCCTTTTTTCACTTCCATAAAAAAACCCGGTAATAGCTGGAGAAGCATCTGTAAACTCTATTATCTTATCCCTCCATTGAAACATTTGCTCTTTTGTATACGTAACTATAAGCGTCTTAACATTAACATCAGCCATAGCAGCTATAGCAACAATGGTCTTGCCAGTGCCTGTGGGTAAAGATATTATACCTTTATAACCATTTCTTCTCCAAGCCTCTAGAGCCTCAACTTGATAATCCCTAAGAGCCCCTTTGAAAATCAATTTCAATGGAAGCTCTAATCTTTCAGTAATTCCGGTTTTATTTACTACTTCAACGCCTCTCTTCTTAAAAACATTAATAACATCAAAGAAATGCATTGGCTTAGTCAATTTAAATGCCTTTATATTCTTATCATATACCAACTTACCCTCTTCTCTTAAATCCTTGGCAAAATCGCCTAAGAAAAAATTTGGTATCAATACTATATCTCTACCATAAAACTCTACAACAATGTGTGGCATATAATTTTCTAAAAGTTTTCTAACGTCTTCTATAGACCCTCTTTCAAATTCTACACCATAACTTATTAATAAATCTAGAACATCAGCAGGCTTCAACTCAGATTTTCTTAAGGCTTCAGAAAGCTTATTTAAATCTATTGAGAATTTAGATCTTCCAGCTTCTCTACCAAGATATTTAGAGAACTTAAGCAAAAGTTTAAAATCGCTTTCCTCAATCCATTCATCAACATAAAATATTATACTAGTTGTCATTTATCACTACACCATTGCGTCATTCGATGTAACTATCCCAATTTCTACCTATATAGATCTAATCCAAAACACTACTATCTATGAAACTTAAAGATTTTAAAAATTAAAAACATTTTCATCATTTATATCATATTCTCTAATATATCAATAATAGATGTAGCACTAAGAACATTATTATTTATATAATGGTACTTTATAATTTGTAATTTACATATATCTAAAAAACTAATATTAAGTACATTTATAGCTTATGTTTTAAATATTTAACATTAATGATTTTAAATATTCATTTTGATATAATGCTAAGTTATTAAAATCTATATTGAAATATGAATAGATTAAAGCTTTGGTTTTATTTTATAATCCTAAAAGTTATTTTGGAAATAAATATTTACTAATGATGTAATAGTACTTAGCTATATGAACGTTGTTTTAATGGTTAGACATATTGTTTGTGGATAGTGATAATGTTGAACTTCATTAAGAGGTTCTTATGGCTATTGTATAGCTGGTATAGGTTTTAGAATACATGTTTTTAACTCTATTATTTTCTTCTCTATAAATTTCATTCTAGTTTTAATTAGTGTTAAAAGTCTTTTTATATGTATTTTACTTAAAGATGCTTCTTTAGCTATTCTATTCATATCTATATCATTCTCTAGAATTAGATGCTTTAATATTATAGCCAATGCCGCTTTTCCTCTTAAAGTTCTTGAAGATAATACAGGATCTACTTCTATGATATTTTCAATTATTAGTTTCATTATTTGATCAGAATTCATCATCTTTTCTATAGATTCTTCAGCAACATGTTTATATATTCTACTAGACTTATTACCCTCTAGCTTCTTCTGCAAAGCATTCCAATCAACATATATATCCTTTCTAGTTCTTTTAGCAAAGCTTTCATATATTCTTAAATCATTATTAATTCTAGCCAGTTGCCTCAGTCTACTTCTAATTATTTTCTTCTCAAATCCTTCACGAACTGTTGGAAAACCTTTGAATTCAAAAATATCATTATCTTCAATTGTAATGAAATGCTCTATGAATATATTATCATTAATAGTACCACAATCACTACACACTATATAACCGTGAATATAATCATATATTAGGTTTTGTGAACCACAATAAATACATGCCATGTCTAATCACAAGAAGAAGACATTATTTCATAATTTATATAGATATATGTAAGACTATGTAGCTACTCTCAGTGAGAGCAAGGCGAAACTATACACAAATATAAAAATATAAAAAATTTGCATCAGCACTCATATACATCATCATGCTAGCAGTGGGAGACCTTTCATCATCTAGGTAAAATTATTGGCTATAACTATTTAAAAATTTTGAACTCTCTATACTATTCTCAGGTGACTGTTTGTGAGTGGTGTAGTAGGTATAACGATAGAGCCAAAGATTTTAATCTCTTATCCTACCGCAAAAGATTTCGTAGAAATACTTGGTGCAGTAAGTGAAATTGTAGATGAGGTGCTAATTAAAGTTGATCCGCAAGGCTTTAAGGTTAAGGCGCTTGATCCAAGTAAAATTGCATTATTATCTATAGCTCTACCTCCTGAAGGTTTTCAAGAATTCAATGTAGCTGAAGAAACTAGCATAGGATTGGCAGCTTCTGTTTTATCAAAGATATTAAAACAGCTAAAGAAAAGTGATAGAATAGTAATAGCTGCTAATAATGAATTTGTTGAAATCTTAATTGAAGGCATATCTATAAGAAGATATAAATTTAAGAATCTAGAGGTTATAGCCGAAGAAGTACCTGAACTTACACCACAATATGATGTAGAGGCATCTATACTTTCATCACCTCTTAAAACAACTCTTAGTGAATTGACCTCCCTTTGTAGTACTATTGGTATTACAGCTAAAGGAGATACCATGACTTTTTTTGACTATGACAATAAGAAAAGCCTATATAGACTTACAACAACAGCAGGTACTATAATTAATTTGAATATTAAGAAGGAAAGTACCATGGCATACGACGCTGAATATATTTCAAAAATCATAGAACTGTTAAAGCTTAGTAATATAGTAGAGTTAAAATATGGTTCTGAAGCTCCTCTATATATATCAATGGAATTTGCAGGAGGCAAAATAGAATATTTCTTAGCTGCAAAAACATAAACAATATCTAACATAGAAAACAATCACTAACTTTAATATAAAGATTTTATCTTTTAAAATGTAAAGCTATTAGTTATGTTTATCTAAGTTAACCTCTATTAAAAACATCCAAAGAATCTTTTCATCTTAACTTTGTTTAAAAGAACGTAGCTTTCTATTTGTATAATGAAGTGGATTCTTTACATTACATTCATTACTACACATACCTAAGGTTTTCATAGTTTGACAGTTATATGGTAAATAGCGTCTTTTAGAACCTCGTAAACCTGCTAAATGTTCTAATTGATATCTTGCTATTTTTTCATTGAAATCAGGACTATGTCTAAAAATATTCAATATTTCATCGATGTCGATATTTAAATTTATTAAAAAGGTAGCTAATGCAAATCTTTGATGATGTGTAAGATTCTCACCTGTAATCAATGCTTTTAATATACTTTGTATACACGGTGGAAAGAATTTTTCAGAAAATGATACAAGGCTTTTTATATCTTTAAAAACTTCAGCTATATTCATTACACTAATATTATCTATATATTGAACATCTTTACTAGGCTTTAAGGTCTTATTATCAACCACTAAATTGTTATAGTTTAAAGACTTTATAAAATTACTTATATCATTACCTAACTCTTGATCAATGGAACTGATTCTTTTAATTAAATTTGAAAGAATGTCACTAGCATCGTTGCATGCCATAGATATAGCTTTCATTCTATTGCTTATAGAGTTGCGTAAATACTCCATAAAAATTCTTGCAACCTTTTCACGATTTTCAATAAGAACATATCCTCTATATAGATATGCTGTAGGTAAGCCCCAGAGAATCTCAGTTGATGAGAGATTTTGAACCGCTTTAAGATAGGATACAAAGTGTATTCTATACTTATAACATATTCTAACAATTGCATTGTTTTTAGCTATATATAGATCTGACTCTGAAAAGCATTCATCAGACCTCTCTATCTCTAAACCTAAGTTTCTTATTCTTTCAATAAATTCAACCTCACTAATGTTATTTAAATAATATTCTATATAATGCTTAGAAAATCTATGCGAAACTCTATTTATATATGATATACCTAATGAAATAGCTATAATAAGAGCAAGTGGAAAGAGGTCTATATATGATTTATTAATATTATCAATTCTATCACTACCTATTTGAAGAAAAAACTCTAATCCTTTTTTGCAATCAATACTTCTACAAATTTTAATAACATTAGTTAGTACATTGTCATTAACAAGAAATGAATATAGATCATTGCAATCTCCATCTAGAAGAATCTTTAATAAATATTCCATAGTTTATCACGTTTCAATAATTTAGTATTTTCTTATCTAGCGAATTTTGAAGAGAGTTCGGCAAAACTTTACTATTTTTTTCTAGAAAAGCTGATGCCTTTCTTAGATAATCTAAGACTATTTCTAAGAATTCTCTATAATCCTTTAATACACAGAGACAATTTCTATTATCATTGTTTATAACTTTAATAAGGATTAAGGGATTAATAGGTGGATCAGGTAGATCTTTAAGAGGCTTCTCATTACTAATATAATACCATTTTATTTTAGAGCCTTGAGAAATTACTCTATACCAATATTTACCGTAATAATAATATGTTTTTATACTATTGCTATACTTCTTAACAACTATGTGAAGAGGTTTTAAATAATAACCTGTTTTCTTTATTACGCTATTGTATTCATATAATTTTTCTCTATATAGCATTGAAATGGTTGATAACAGCTTTGATATCTGGTCATCATCTAGACATATTCTATATATACAAAGAGAATTATCATTGTAAATCAAAAGATACACCATATTGTGAATATGGTATAAAAATTAAACTTAGGGTGTAAATCCAATAAAATAATTCAATATATAGTATAAAACGATGAATTGAATTACAGTTTTATAAAATCTTCTACAATGCTCTGAGCTTTTTTAATGGATTCTCTACTTATTGTTAAAAGAACTCCATTATCTAATACTATCTCACCGCCTATAATAGCTGTCTTAACTATAAAGTTTGAATCTATTATCTCACTTATTATAGCATTTCTTGTCATAGGTATAGGTCCATATGGAGGTTCTCCAAAGTCAAGAATAATTATATCAGCAATAGAATTCTCTTTAATAATACCCGGACTTATAATATGGTTAATTGAGTTATAGGAAGAAACTATTAAAACACTTTCTTCAGCATTGTCTATAACACGGTATGTTTCTTGTAGTAGTTTCTTGGGGTTAAGTAGCATTGAATCATATGGTGAAATACCACAGTTATATCTCCATGATGCTGCATCACTAAATATACATCTTGTATGTGGATTAGTAGGGTTTATGATAATGTATTTTCTATTCTCTATATCGGGGAAAACCCTATGTAATTTTTGCTGAATTGTTGCATCGGTATATACAAATACATCAATAGAATTTACAATATCTATCATCTTTTTAATTGACTTTTCATCTATTACATATAGCCCAAAGGATACAATATTCTTAGTTATCGCTTCAGGATCCTTAGAACTTTTCAAGGCATTTCGAATTTCATTTTCTATACTACTAGAATCTTTAAACCCATCTAAAAGTATCATAATACGTGTGCGTATCCAACTAGATGACGCAGCAGCTACAATAGCAGAGAGAATCTTTGGATCAGGATTATATAGAAGCGTTATAATTGATGTTGCACCATTAGCTGTTAGTGATGTTAGTACAACTTCAACCAATGCATATAAATCACTCTTACTTAACATCTCTATAATTTCTTTAATGTTCTTAGCTTCGATAAATCTAAAGAAATATTTAATTATATCACCTATTCCAACTGTGAATCCAGGAAGTGTCGCTATAAATCTATCATTAATTATATAATCAGCAAATTCAAGTTCTGGCTGAGGTTCACCGTCACCTAGAGCTACTATCTTGCCCTGATCTATATAGATATAGCCTTTACCTATAAATGGCTTCTTGCTATCCATAGTCAATATTGAGGAATCTCTAATTAGGATCTTCATAATCTGTAGCCCTTAACACTATTTATCTAAACTTAGTTAATGTTTACAATATTTTGAATCTAGAGTTCCTAGAGAGATAAACACACTTTTAAACCTTTTATTAGTAATAGATCTAACCTTCTCTCCAAAAAGTAAGGCTTTTAAATATAAACTTAAATACTAATTGACAAAAATCTAAATTTTTAATCTATATTCTTAGAATAGAGAAATAGAACTTTGATAAAACTATGAATGAGAAGGTATACATTAAATGAATCTTTATATGGGACTGGCAATGAAGATGTAAATCAGTATATAAATGCTTCTTAGTCTACATAGGATAAAATATCTTTAAAAAGTATTAGATAGTTGAATAGTTAAAACTTATTGATAGACAAAACCAATACAAGTCTATTCAAAATTCTACTGTTTTGCTTAGTAAATGTTTCAATATCACATCATTATAATTTCTTTGGCCATTTATATTGCTTAACTATAATATTCATATTTAATACAATTCAAGTATCTGAATAATTTTCTCAGCTGCTTCACTACTAATACCTTTTTCACCTAGTATCGTATACCTCTCTGGTCTTATTGTATGTGCAATTGTTAAAGCCTTTACAAGCTGCTCTCTTCCTATACCTATATCTCTTGCCTTAGTAGGGGCACCAATTGAACTAAGTATATCTCTTACCTTTCTCCAGTTTCTTCCATGCAGATATAGAGCTATTATAGACCCTATACCAACTTCTTCGCCATGTAATGCTGGATAATTTGCTACAACATCTATTGCATGTGCAATTAAATGCTCAGAACCGCTTGCAGGTCTTGTTGATCCTGCTATAGCCATTGCTATTCCGCTACTTATAAGAGCTTCAACAAGTACTCTAATAGCCTCTATAGGAATGTCTCTAGCTGCAAACATCTCACTATATTTAACAATATGTTTAGCTGATAGAAGTGCTAGTGAAGCTGCATATTCTCCATAATATTCACCTTTAAGTCTATGGGCAAGCCTCCAGTCTAGAACAGCTGAGAATTTTCCTATTAAATCGCCACATCCAGCAATTATGTTTCTTCTTGGAGCCTTAGAAATTATATTAACATCTGCTATAACAAGTGTAGGTGTGGATGCCTTAACTGAGATAGGTCTCTCTAGACCTTTTATTGATGCAAAAGGGGATGCTATACCATCATGCGATGGTGTTGTAGGAATGCTAATAAATTTCACACCATTATTTAATGCGGTATATTTCGCTACATCGATAGCCTTGCCACCACCAATACCTATAAGAATTTCAGCCTTTACTTCTCTAGCTATGCTCGACACCCTATCTATTTCATCTATAGATGCTTTATCTACATGTGTAATCCAACATTCAAGTCCATCGTCAACCAAATAGTCTTTGACTGTATTGGCATAGTCTTTTGTAGCGCTATATCCACTAACAATAAGTATCTTCTTGCCAAGGCTAAGTTCAGTAATATGGCTTGGCACCTTAGATAAAATATCGCTACCTACAATAACACGTTTAGGTAGATCAATCTGATGTACATTGCTATCCATAGGTATACACTCCAACAAACCTATATCTTTATTCACGTCATAGAAGTTTATTAAGCTTACACAATAGTAATATCTAGAAGAATTTCTAAAGTGGTGTAACTTAAACTATGCTAAGCCATTTATATACAAGCAACACAGCAAGAACTATAGAAAGTGATGCAGCTATAATTGAGAAAGCTTTAGAGAAAGCATATAAAGGTACAACAACGATAGGTATAGCACTAAAAGAGCATATAGTTTTAGCAGCTGATAAGAAGGCCACTGCAGGTATTTATGTAGCTCATAAAAGTGTTAAGAAAATTATAAGAATAACAGATAGATTTGCATTAACAATAGCTGGTCTTGTTGCTGATGCACAGTCATTAGCTGATTACATAAGAGCAGAAGCCCAATATTATCAATTAATAAATGGCAGACCTA
This sequence comes from uncultured Ignisphaera sp., assembly GCA_964447975.1. Lineage (GTDB taxonomy): Archaea > Thermoproteota > Thermoprotei_A > Sulfolobales > Ignisphaeraceae > Ignisphaera. Next base: position 46,226 of record CAYUUS010000003.1, read on the forward strand.
TGGGACTTAGAAGCATTGCCTATCTACTAAGTCTTGTATTAAATGAATATAAATATTTTCCATTCATTGTACAGCTTATACTAGGGGGTTATGATTATTACGAAGGTGCAAAACTATTTGCTATAGAACCTTATGGTGATGTAACTGAGGAAAAATATACTGCAACAGGATCAGGCTCGCCAATAGCTATAGGTGTCATAGAATCTGAGTATAGTCCTGATATATCTATAGATGACGCTGTAAAACTTGCAGTGAAAGCTATAACTGCTGCATCTTCAAGAGATATATTTAGCGGTGGTATAGGTATAGATGTTGCTGTTATAGGTAAAGATCTATATAGAGAATATACATTTCAAGGAGATGAAATTAAGAAATTACTCGGTAGAGCTATACTATGAGTTTCAATATAGATCTCTCTTATATAAGATCTGTAATATTTAAAATGATACCGCCATCAGCACAACTAACTAGACTAGAATTCGAAGGACCTGAGATAGCCATATATGTAAGAAACCCAGAGTTTCTTTTACAGCAAGGAGAAATATTATCGCAAATAGCTAAAACCATAAAGAAGCGTATAGTTATAAGAACAGATCCGTCTGTAAGAAAGCCTGTTGAGGAGGTTAAGGAATATATTAAAAGTTTAGCATCATCTGAAGCAGGTATAGAATCCATAGAGATAGATGATGTATTAGGAGAGGTTGTTATAAAGGCTAAGAACCCTCAGTTAATAGAAGATAAAGCTAACCAGATTCTTGTATCAACGGGTTGGAGGCCAAGAATAATCCGTTCACCCCCAATGAGATCCAAAATATATGAAGAGATTATGATGGGATATCTTGCAGAGAGCGGCTATAGACTGAAATTTCTTAGAGAATTAGGAGAGGCCATACATAGAGATGTTTTATTAGCTAAGAATGGCAGTAATTATGTTAGGATCACATTTTTAGGAGCTGCTCAAGAGGTTGGTAGATCTGCAATATTATTAGAGACTGCTGAGAGTAAGATTCTACTTGATTTTGGGCTAAATCCAGGAAGAGGGACATCAACAAATGCATTCCCAAGAATAGATCTTCTTAATATAGATCCAGAGGATATTGATGCTGTAATAGTCACACATGCTCATTTAGACCATGCTGGTTTAGTTCCATATCTATTTAAATACGGATTTAGAGGCGCAGTTTACACAACAGATGCTACAAGAGATCTTATGGTGCTTTTGCTAAAGGATTATCTAGAAATAAGTGAAAGAGAAGGGTCAGAACCACCATTTACATTAAGAGATGTTGAAAAGATGCTTCTCCATACAATAACACTAAAGTATGGTGTTGTAACAGATATTGCACCTGATATAAGGTTAACGCTATATAATGCTGGACATATACTAGGCTCTGCTATAGCTCATCTTCATATAGGCAACGGTTTTCACAACATTGTCTATACAGGAGACTTTAAGTTTGGCAGAACAAAACTTTTAGAGAGAGCTGATCATGAGTTTCCAAGGGTAGATACAATTATTATGGAAAGCACCTATGGCGCTACAGAGCAACCTAAACGTGAAGAAGCTGAAGATGAGCTATTAAAAATTGTGTTAGATACATATGAGAGAAAAGGAAAAGTGTTGATACCTAGCCTAAGTGTTGGAAGAGCACAAGAGGTAATGCTGATATTAGCTGATGCAATGAGGTTAGGAAAGATTCCAAAGATGCCTGTATACATAGAGGGTATGATACATGAGGTTACAGCCATACATACAGCATATCCAGAGCTTCTATCTAGAGATTTAGGAAGAAGAATTAAAAATAATGAAAATCCATTTGATTTCGATACCTTTATAAGGCTAGAGGGTAGAGAGCCAAGAACAGAAATTGTAGAAAGCCAAGAACCAGCTATAATAATAGCTACATCAGGTATGCTAACTGGAGGCCCCGCTGTTGAATACTTCAAGCTTATGGCACCCAATCCTAGTAACAGTCTTGTCTTTGTCAGTTATCAAGTTGAGGGAACATTAGGTAGAAGGGTAAAGGATGGTTCTAGAGAAGTAGCATTTGTTAATGAAAGAGGCAAAGTTGAGGTAGTTAGAATAAAGATGCAGGTATATTCAATAGAAGGGTTCTCTGGACATTCAGATAAATACCAGTTGCTAGAATATCTAAAGTACACAGAGCCAAAACCTTCAACAATAGTACTTGTACATGGTGAAAAGAACTCTATACAGAGTTTTGCTAATGAGATAGTGAGGAATAGCAAAAGAAGACTTGGATTGGGAGATATAAAAGTATTAACACCAAATCTACTAGATTCCTATACCTTAGCATACAATATATAATCTCTGCATTAAATAACAGATTTTTAGATATGGTACAAATACTTTTAAAGATAAAGCTTTTGATTTTAAAACCATCTCTTATTATCAACCTTCTCTCATCTTAAAGAATAGGGTTCTTAAAGACTTAAGAGTATCATTTTACAAATGCAACTCTGTTGTGATTAAATATGAATGGCAAAAGAATTTTAATGATATTTAAGATAATATATCTATGATCTTCTTTATCATGTTTAATGCAATGTTGAGATGTAGGATTCTTTATTTACACCATTCACTACAAATTCTATTCTTTATATTTGAGGATGAATACACACCGATTCTATTGTTCATCCTAATAATCTCGGTATTTAATCCTCTTACATTGATTTCTTTACTAAAATCGATATTCTTTAGTTGATCATATCCCAATGCTATAGCATCAGGTTTAACTCTTTCAACAGATTCCATGATATCTTCAATAGAACCTAGAAAAGCTTTATAGATGTAACGTATAGAATTTACTATATATAATCTTTCATCCTCTTTAAAAACAGGATTGGATTCCTTAAACCTTCTATAGTTTTCATCCCTTGACACAACAACATATAGTTTATCACCCAATGAAGAGGCCCATTTAAGAAATTCTATATGACCAGGATGAATAATGTCAAAGGAGCCTGCAGCTAAAATTATTCTCTCTTTAGGTTTTTGCCAGCTCCATTCAATAATATTTAATGATTTAAGAGCATCTAGCATGCCTTCCGCATATGATATTGTTACTAATCCTGTTATACAGTCCCTCTTCTCAAAATAATATCTAGAGTCCATAAAATAGCTTAAAGCAATGTCTACAATCTTAGATGATGATGCATCTATGATTTTCAATGTCTTTAGACTCTCTTTAAATGTAGTTAAATATTTTGCCAATCTATCACAAGGGTCCATTTTACCCACATCATAAACATAATATCATTTCTGAATCTCCAAAAATAATATACTTATTTATTATTATTCAACTTTAAAGCTGTTTTACAAATTCTCATTTAACTATCTTAAAAACTCTTAAATATAATCCTCTCTTTAAAGGATTTACTCTTTTATATTTTTACAAGCTATAGAACTTCTGATAAATGCTGTTCTAAATATTGTGCATAATCTATCATCCTCTCTATGGTCTCATTATAAGAGCTTTAATTGCCTTTCCCTTGATACATCGCCCTTCGATACAATAATCCTTAAAAATTTCTTGAGACTCTTTATCTATTTTCTCATCAATTTTATTAACTATTTCAATTCTCCTTGGCATAAAAGCTATTAAGTTACTCATATCTACTTCAAGAACTTTTAATTCAATATGAAAGTATTAATGAGAGACTATATTAGATATGGAGCCGCGGCCGGGATTTGAACCCGGGACCTCCGCCTTACCAGGGCGGCGCTCCACCAGGCTGAGCTACCGCGGCTCTTAATATTGTTTTACATTTTAGGTATATAAGTGGTTTTGATGCACAAGTTATTAAATCGATGATGTATTTGTTAATTATTTGAATATATTTTATGTTCTAGTTTGATGTTTAGTATTTTAGTTATTTAGAAATGTTCTCTAATAGCTTACTAATATCTATATACTTGATATAGGATGTATAGCTTAGTTTCTCTATATTGTCTAAGCATTCTTTTTCTATTGGGTGTAGTTTTCTTGCTGGTATTATTATTGTGTATGGCGGTTCTTTGAATTCTATAACTTCTTTTAATATATCATTCACAGTTATTTTGTATGCTTTACCTTTACTACTTGTAATAGCTTGTAGCACTATAACTATATCATTAGGAGTTATTATTTCTTCTCCCCATCTTTTCTGTATATTAATAAGTGTTTCAACAGCTTCTTTTGGTGTCATAAAGTAATTCTTTTCTACATCCATTTCTAGAAGTAGCATTGTATGGAGATCTAGCGATCTATTTAGCTTTACGATTTGAAGAGGATATTCGTATTCTATGCCATTCTTTGGCTTAACTACTGTAGCTATTTTACCGAATCTATAAATTTGAAGACATGACATTGATATACCAACATTTAATATAGATGATGCAGGTGAAATTTCCACTAAAACCCCTTTCTTTAAAGCTTCTATAGCTATTGCAGAATGTGTTGTAGCTATTAATGGATCCCCTGGAACAGCTATACATAGATCTTTATCTTTAGCCTCTTCTACTATATTATCTATGTTTTCTCCTTCGAGATCCTTTCTACTAGCATATATGACCTCTATTCCATATACCTTAAATATTTCAGAAATATCTAAATTATTTGAAAACCATATACTTGTGTATCTATCAAGCAGAATTTTATCACACTTTAGAAGCTTCAGTAGATTTCCAATTGGTAGAAGATCTATTGATAAACCTAAGCCTATTAATTTAAGCATTCATAAAACCCTTTGCTGTAAGATATTCCTTTAACTCTTGCCACTTATTGCTTATGACATATAACCTCTTTATATGGTATCTTCTAGGAATATTCCTTATAATGCTGTTTTCAATATCTGTAATTGGTATAGATGCTTTTCCATCAATAATAATTCTTGGAGAAATATGCGGATCTTCATCAAGAATCTTTATATCGTCAACAAAGAATGCTATTTGATGTGTTTTAACTTTATCTTTTATCTTATTCATAATCTTCTGTAAAGCCATTATATCTCTATCCATATCTAGATCAAGAGGATAGAAATCGAACCTCGATCTATCTATTACTACCTTGTATCCTTTTCTAAAGAAGAACGCCTCTATAAGCTCCTTTAACTCACTATGTTTACCTTCTCTATACATATTTATCATCATTCCTATAAACCAGTCATCATGCCATAGAGCTATTTCTCCGGACCTAGCTATTTTCACTATATCTTCTTTAGATTTTGGTAAAAGTGTATCTTCAACACATTCATTCATGTATTCATATATCTTTCTAAGTAACATTTCATAACCAACTAAGGTTTTATGGTAATAAACAGCTCTATACATATGCATTCGAGCAAGGTAGAAATTCTCAAGGGCATCTATACCTTTATCAAGTATTGCTAGATTACCTTCACCATCTACAACAAGTGTTGCTATTATTCTATGTAAATCTATAGAACCATATGTTACACCAGTGTGCAATGCATCCCTTATTAAATAATCCATTCTATCTACATCTAAATCGCTTGAAAGAAGCTGGTTATACAAAGGTTCTTTATGTCTGCCTTCTAAAATTGCTACAATAGTTTTTGGGTCATATCCATAGCTACTCAGTATCTCTTTAATATCACTATTTTCCAATATCACAATTTTTGAAAGATCTTCATGGCCAATATATAGTTTGTATCTATAGAAAGGCTCTATAGCGTGGCTAAATGGTGTATGACCAACATCATGTAGAAGTGCCGCTAATCTAAGCAACTGTACATCATCATAGCTATATATATAACCTAGACTAGCTAGTCTCGATGCAATTAAACCCATTATATGCATTGCACCAAGACTATGACTAAACCTTGTATGTGTAGCACCTGGATATACATACCAAGCAGCTGCAAGTTGTTTTACAAATCTCAATCTTTGAAAAATAGATGAATCAATAACTTTTAATTCAATCTCACTAAGCTCTATATATCCATGAACCTCATCATATATCCTTTTAACACCACTATAAAGCCTTGAGATCTCTTTAGAGTTAGGCATTGTTTTATAGCCTCACTAAAGCACTTAATTAAAAATTGTTTTTCCGAGGTAATACCTTTATATACAAATACCGAATTTATCTATAACTTCCCAAATCCTTAAAACATCCTCTTTAAATAACTTCTTTCGTTTAATAAGCTCTTCAACAGGATCGAGTGGCTTAGGATAAACATCTCTACATAACATTATAAGACTAGCTACAATTTCAAGTGTTTTAACATCTAACTTAGCTATTTGATCCTTTACACCAAAAAGCAACTTCTTAACAGCCTCTAAAGCATTTTGTTCAAAATGATTCAACTCTTCAACTCTATTCAAGTTATTTGTTAAGACCCTCGATATTTTCTGATAATAGTTTTGCAAACCCTTTGAGTAAGGACCCATAGAAAGCCATTCAAATTTAAACCCTAGATCAAGACCACCAACAACTTGAAGTAGATATACAAACTTCTGAACCGCTATTTTAAACTCTATACTCCCTATAGAGATATATTCAATAATACCTGTATCCTTCATAAGGTATGCAACTAATAACTCAACCCTACCTTTATTTTGAACAGCGTTAAACATGTTCATATCCATTTCTGCAACCTTAATCTATACTTAATATTAACATAAAACTTAAAGAGAGACCCTACTGAAATAATTGCATTATTAAAACAGTCAAATATTTATAATCTATATGTTTATCATACGAAATTTATCGGATTAATATATTTGGTGGACCGGCCGGGATTTGAACCCGGGACCTCTCGGATGCCAACCGAGCGCTCTTCCAGGCTGAGCTACCGGCCCACAAACAATAATTACGTATCTATAGATGTTGGTAAAAGTTAATAAGCTTTAACAGATTTAAAAATATTCTTCAATTATGTTATAAGATTAAAATCAGCCAAAGGGATCCCGTCATATTTACTTCACAGGCCTGCGTCGATCATCATCTAATAGTCTTTGTTAATGGGCCCGCGGGGATTTGAACCCCGGACCTCCGCCTTGTGAGGGCGGCGTCCTACCAGACTAGACGACGGGCCCTTAACGGCTTATAATATAAACTATATGTGGTAAGGTTTAATAAATCTTCTTCTATAAGCTTACTGCTTTATTCTAGTATACATTGTTAAATTTATTGTTAATCATTAATATATTTGATGAGGAGATTCCTTGGATATTATTTTTCATTAAGCATTATCTGGTGAAGAATTTCTATTAGTTTTCTGTTATATTCTATTCTTATGTTAAACATCTCAACCTGTACTTTATCAATATCTTCATCTGTTAAAGCATTTATATACCTGTAAAGTCTATCTTTATTTATTTCAATGAATTGTAAACCCCATTTGAATTCTTCTAAAATATCTTTTGCCTCATTAGTATATCCTGTAATTAGAAGTGCCGCTGCTAATGCTTCTGCTGTGCTTAGTTTAAATGGCTTTCCATAGTTTATAGGATTTGCAGCTATAAATATCGGCAAAACCCTCTGCTGACCTCTTTTAATATTTTTTAAAAACTTTATACCTTCTTTCCATGATACATCAACTGCTACTAATCCACATCTTTCAATCCATATCCTATCAAATTGCTTCAAATAGCTATATGCATATGGATTTAAAACTATACTGCATTTAGGTATTTCATTTATTCTACCTATCCTCCTAGCCTTTCCTCTTCTAATTAAGCGCTCAGCTGTACAATGTTCTGGATCATCTTCACTTTTAGTTAAAATCATTAATCTTAACATGATATCCATCTTTATAAAACTCCTATTACTTCAGTATAGTAAAGTATTCACTAGCTTAATTGCTTAATTAGCTTGACTCTTCTAGCTACAATATCTTCACTCTAAAAATTTATGATCCCCCTTAATGCTTCTATAGCACTACCTCTTTCAAATCACACCTATCTTCTAGTATCTTTGAGAAATTCAATACCATACTATTTAAAGCTATAGATTATAGAGAGCCGATAGGCTAATTTATATTCAGAAAATGAAGTAACTTAGATAGGTAACCATTAATTTATGATTTAATCGATGAAAATTATAAGTCATAAAATATTTAAAGCATGGCATCATGATGATTTGAATAATAACATTGTATTTATTTAACTAAAAACATTATTCTATAAGATAGGAAATTATAAAGATGTTTATAGGTTTGTATATTTTATTATAGTATTTCCAGATAATCTGAGCTAAAATTGAATAGATGTAATAAATCTAAAATCAACTATCATCTGTTTTATTGAGGCATTTAGCGTTTGCTTAAAAGACATGTATTTTAAAGATACCTAGGACTATGCTATAGATCAAGTAAGTTTTTATACACCTTACATACATTATGCTTTGAGGTGATAGCTATTATGCCTGAGGCTCTTGTCCTTATAAATACTGATGTAGGAGCTGAGGAAGAGGTGCTAAATCAGGTAAAAAATATTGAAGGTGTGAGAGAGGCATATATAGTCTATGGTGTATATGATCTATATGCAAGAATTGAAGCAAATACAGTTGAAGAGCTAAAGGATGTGATATCTACAAAAATAAGGAAGCTTCCAAAAGTGAGATCAACTATAACAATGGTTGTAGTATCTACAAATACAAAGTCTAGTAATATAAACTATAACAAGTAATAGAAATAATCAATATACTATTATGTTGTCAGGTATATGGATGAATCTAAACAATGATTTGTGTATAGTTCATATAGGAATAGATGATTTTGATGCACAAAACTATGGATGTACAACACATGCAGCAACATATCTATTACATAGTTTAAATAATATGTATAAGATAAAATTAATTGATTATCCAAATCTTGTTAGGTTAAATCCTTCTATACCGTGGAAAACCCGTGGAAATGGTGCAGTATCTCTAAGAATTGCTATAGAATGTGGTAAGATTTATAATATTGTTGAATATTCTGAGAAAATTCTTATAGAATATCTAGACAAAATAGCAAAGTTCAGCAGATCTTTAACAGATCATGATACTGAACCTGGAGTTGTGTTTATATTAAATTCTATTCCTTTAATATTGAAATCTATATATATAAAGGCTTTAACAGATGTATTACTACCATCTATAGTAATAGAGAAGCTTTTAAGACATAGAAACATAATTCTAGGTAATGTATTTAGATCTCGTGGAGTTGTAGGAGCTTCTGCTGCAATTGGATGGTTTCTGACTGAAGATGACTATACATATGAGATGCTTACATATAGATCTAAGGAGCTATATGAAAAAGAGAGATGTATAGATAGAGAATCTGTTAAAAAATTCGATGAACAGATGAAGAATAGCACTTTTAACAATATAGATAGCGAAAGTGGGAGGATTTTAATAGAGTCTCATGGAACGGATCCAATACTCTATGGTGTAAGAGGCGAATTTCCTGAATCTGTAAAAATGGCCTTAAATACTATTAGGGTATGTGAACCAATTACAGCTTGGACTATATTTAGAAGTAACCAGGGAACAGATTCGCATGCTATCCATAGAAATATAGAGGATTTGAGAATGTATACAACAGCTAAACTCCATATAGTTATTGCTTCAAAACCTGAGGCAATTTCAGGTGGAGCTGTTATTGTTAAAGCATATGACTCTTCAGGTTCTATAGATCTTGCCTTCTTTAAACCTTCTACCTTAACAGATATAGCATTAAATCTATATATAGGAGATGAATTGATTGTACAGGGACATGTAAAGCCATGGGGAAAGAATATGGTATTCCATGTCGAAAAAATGCAGATCTTAAATACCATAACTAGGTATATATGTAGAGCACCTAAATGTCCAATATGTAAAAAGAGAATGGAGAAGATAGGTTGGGGAAAAGGCTATAGATGTAGAGAATGCAATGTAAAAATAATCAACCCTGAGTTAGAATGTAAACCTATTTTTAGAAATGTTGAACATAGATTATATCTTCCACCACCAAGAACACAAAAACATCTCATCAAACCTTTGTCTAGATATGGCAAGGAAAAAACATGGAGATCTCCATCTAAGTATATAGAGTTATATGATGTTAGCCGAATTATTGAACCCCTTTGGTTCCTGTAGAGAACACTTTAATCCCACATATTATAGAGAAATTTAAAGTGAGATTTATTTCTATTTGTCAATCATTTTATATAATATACCTAGCGACCCCTTAGCTTCACATGCATCATGTTTTCAAATCATCTACTTAAAATCTACTTAAAGATTCTATATCTAAATACAGGATATACTTAGGGATCTTACAGTCTTAATACCTATAAAAATATCTTTATACAAACATTATAGATATATCAGTTACTTCAATTTCTATGTGAAAATAAGGGGTTCGGGGCTTATTTAACAGAAAAGTAATTGGATAGTATTATTAATCTAGAGTATTACTAACCCCTCTGGTTCTTCTAGAAGATAGCTATAGATATAGAGGGATCCGACCCATAATAACCCGTCTTCTGTATATGGCTGCATTTGGCTAGAGCGGTTATCCACCCATTATATGGAGATTTCATCGGGTGATCCTTACTCCCTGGAGGCTAGCCGTTTCACTACTCCCACAAATCTCGTCAGCAGGTTTTCTACTCCTCGGTTACCCAAGGAGTCTCTCTGCATCATCCTCATTGATTTGTGGATATATCGTTTCTGTGCCAGAGCCTAGGGTATTACCCTAGCCCCTTGCGGGGCTCCAGATCCATACGGAGGACGGTGTTTCCTCAGCATGGTTTGCCGTAGCAGCCTATGGGTCGGATCCCTAAGAAGTGACTGGTTTATCCAGGCTATATATCTTTGTATTATAAAGTTTGGGTTAGGGTATTGGTGTAAATATTCTAAGTAAAATTATTGTTATTGATGTAACTATAGCTAGTGTTATTATAATATATGGATTGATCTTTATGACCTCTTCTAACTCTTCGTAGAATCTAACCAATCCAACATAACTTGCTATCGAAGGTCCTTGTCTACGTCTTCTTGATGAAGACATCTCTATAACCTCGATAGTATTAAGTGAATATATAGGTTTATTAAGCTTACATCAAGTATTCTCTAAATATAAACTATAGAGAATATTGTTTTTGTGGAACTATGGAAGCAACAATGCTTTGCAGTGATGAAGTGATAAATCATTTTCTAAGTTATGAAAAGCTTTTAGAAGCTATTAATATGAAGAGGTTTCTAGTCTTAATTAATAGAGATACAGGGTTAAAGGTATATGTCTTTAAAGGTATTAATAAAGACTACCTTGTATCTCCATGTAGGATATGCACATGTAGCGATTTTATTATAAATTTCATTGGAAGAAAAAGAGATTATCCTTGTTATCATGTCATCGGATTTGCTATTGCTGAAAAACTAAATAAATTAAGTTATATAGAGCTTGATAACAATATGTTTACATCTATAGTCTATGAAATTGTTTTCCAGGGAATGTCTTTTAAATTAAGAAAAATTCTTAAAGGTTAAATTCTAAAACTCTTTCTATAAACTATAATATGGGATGTTATATTGAGATGGAGAGGTAAGGTATATAGCTATATAAAAGGTGAAGTTGATAGAGGGTCAAAGCTTCACTTCTCTTTAGTTGACCCTGAGAAGGTTTTAGATGTTGAAAAGCTTAGAAAGATCCTCGGCATGGTTATTGATGCTGGAACAGATGCTATATTAATTGGTGGAAGTCTTCAGGTGTTTAGTGATGATGTTACAAATATTGTTAAAATAGTAGATGAATTTAATAAACCATCGATACTATTTCCAGGTAGTGTAGCAGGGCTTTCACCATATGCAGATGCGGTGTTGTTTATCTCTCTACTTAATTCAGATGATCCTTATTTCATAGTAGGGGCACAGGTATATGCTGCTCCATTGATTAAGAGATTTGGGTTAGAGGTTCTTCCAACAGGCTATATAATTGTAGGTGATTGGCCAAGTGCTGTAAGTATCATGGGGAGAGCTAGAACCATACCCTTAATGAAACCTGAGATAGGTGTTGCATATGCTTTAGCCGCAAAGTATATGGGGATGAAGTTTATATATCTTGAAGCAGGTTCAGGTGCATTGCAGCCTATTCCACCACATTTTATTAAGATGGTTAAGAACTCTATAGATGATGCTATACTAATAGTTGGAGGAGGTATAAAAGACTCTGAAAAGGCTTATGAGGCAATAAAAGCAGGTGCAGATATTATTGTAACAGGGACAGTTATAGAGGAAAATGTTGATAAAGCTTTAAATATTATAAAAACTGTTAAACGCTTCTAGATGTTCTTTAACATACCTCTTATATTTTTATCGAATGGAGGTTCTATAACACCTCTCTCTGTAACAATACCTGACACAAGGTCGGGAGGTGTTATATCGAATGATGGGTTAAATACATCAACACTATCTAAAGTTATAGACATTTTACCAAGTATACGCTTCACTTCATCAGCACTACGTTCCTCTATAACAATGTCTTCTATCTTTGATCTAAGATCGAATGTAGAGGTAGGTGCAGCTACATAGAATGGTATATTATGTCTTTTAGCTGCAATAGCTATTGTATATGTACCTATCTTATTAATTACATGGCCATCACCAAGAATCCTATCAGCACCAACAATAACCTTATCAACAAGTTTTTTATACATAATATATCCAACCATATTATCCGTTATTAGCTTAACAGGTATACCTTCTTTAACAAGCTCCCATACAGTTAACCTAGCACCTTGTAACATAGGTCTAGTTTCTGTGGCAATGACATCTATCTTTTTACCTTTATACCATGCAACTCTTATAATTGATAGAGCAGTACCAAATGCAGCTGTTGCTAAAGCACCTGCATTGCAGTGGGTAAGTATGGTGTCTCCATCTTCTATAAGCTTTTCCCCTACTTCACCAATCTTAATATTTGTCTCAATGTCTTCATAATATATCTTCAAAGCCTCATCAGCAATCGCTTTTCTATAGCTTTCTACATCTAGATGGCTTTTCCCTAAAACAACCTCTTTAATTCTATCTAAAGCCCAGAATAAATTATATGCTGTAGGTCTTGTTTTTCTAAGCCTGTCTATAGCTTTTAAAGCTAGATTTTGAAGACCTTCAACACTGTTTATAGAGCTATTTAAAATAGTTGCTGCTATAGCTAATGCAGCTGCAACACCTATAGCTGGAGCACCTCTAATCTCCATAGACTCTATAGCTCTAGCTATTCTTTCATAGTCTGAGCTTTCCTCATATAGTTCTTCATATGGTAGAGCATTGGTGTTAATCCATTTAACTTTTCCATCAATCCACTCTACAGCCTTTACTTTAAGAGGATATTTAAAATCCATTAGCAACACCACAGCATATCATAGCTATTCCCTTTTATAGATATAAACTTATGTAGTCTATAGCGATAAAGATGGTGAAGGTTATAAAATAAAGTAGCTAGAAACTTTAAAAATCTCAATAACGATAATAATGTAGCCAGGTATATGTATTTTGAGTGTAGGTAAAGCTTTACTTACAATAGTTAACTGTAGAATTTATATTGAAAAAGCTTCGGTTGAATTGCAAGAGCGATTTGGTATTGTAGAGGGTGGAGAGGTAAACCCAACTATAGCGCTATATCTTTTAAATAAGAAAATGGCTGATATAGTTGATGACAATGGGAGAATAGTTGATATATCTAAATTGATTGAATGTTTTGATAAACCAATATATTCAACGCTATTCTTTGTTGTCCAGGATCTTATAAAACGTGGTAAGAAGATAGCCTTTGGGGAAACTGATAATGAGCTTATTATAACAAGTGAAAACACTCTTGTATATGTAATGGACGAGGATTCAACGATTAAAGCTATAGACCTTTATAACATTGTTGATAGAGCTATTAAACAGGGTTATAGATTTTTAATAGCTGTGGTTGATATGCATGGTGATGTTACATACTATGAGGCTAGTAAAATGATTTTTCCAAAAATAGAGAGAAGGGAGATGTATAATGAAAGAGCTTTATGAACCTATAAGAGGATTTAGAGACTATATACCACCTGAAAGCGAGACTCTCTCATGGATATGCGAAACATTTAAAGAGGTTGTAGAGTCCTTTGGCTATAGAGAGATAAGAACTCCAACAGTTGAAAGCTTTAAGCTTTTTGCAATTAAATCTGGAGAGGAGATTAGAGAATCTATGTATGTTTTTAAAGATAAAGGGGAGAGAGAGGTAGCTTTAAGACCAGAGGTTACACCAAGTGTTATAAGAATCTATTTAAAAGAATTAAAAGCATGGCCAAAACCTATAAGACTTTTCTATATAGCAAATGTATTTAGATATGATGAACCTCAGCTAGGTAGATATAGAGAATTTACACAAGCTGGTGTAGAGATTTTGGGAGCTGATGATATAAGCTATGATATCGAGTTGATAGAGATTCTAGAGGAATTCTATGATAGAATAGGTTTAACGGATAGAAAGTATAAGGTTAACAACGTAGCGATATTTAGAGATCTTGCAATGCATTCAAATCTTAGCGAAGACTATATAGAGAGACTCTTGCATCTATTAGATAAAGGGCTATTTAATGAAGCAGCTGAGATATTTGAGGCTAGAGGTTCGGCAAAAGGTGCTAGAATAATAAGGGAGATTGCTAAAAACAGAGATTTAAATGATATACAAACATTGGTTAATATTCTAGAATCTGAAGGCATATACAAAGAGTTTAAGACCCATATTGATAATCTTATTAATTATATAGATTATGTAAAGTCTATTGGAGCTAAGGTTGTCTTAAACCCGGCTTTTGCTAGAGGAATAGCATACTATACTGGTATAATATTTGAGGTAATGGCATCTCCACTAAATATAAGTATAGCTGGGGGTGGTAGATACGATAATCTAACAACTGTATATGGTGGTGAAGAGCTTTCAAGTACAGGGTTTGCAATAGGGGTTGAAAGAACAATGTTGGCGTTGACAGCACAAAGAGGTGAGAATATAGTTTCTAATAGAAGAAAGGTATTATTATTGCTTTTGGTAAAAGACCCCTTAATATTTAGCGAGGTTTATTCTAATGTGAGAGATATTAGAAGACATGGTATTGTTACCCAAATGGAGATAGTATCATCAACTCAAAAGTTAGGTAGATGGCTCGAGTATGCATCTAAACAAGGGTTTAGCTACACAGTTATAATTGGTAGAAAAGAGCTGGAAAAAGGTGCTGCCATAATTAAAGATATGGAACATTGGAAACAATTTGAGATACCTCTTAACAAACTTGTAGAGTTTTTGGTGAAGGAATGTGAGTGATTTTGTTATTGATGCAAAGCTGTCTAAGGATATGAATGTAAAGGATTTAATAGAGCTTTACGGCTCTATACATGGGTTTATGGCTTCGCATGTTTATGAGGCAATAAAAGTTATCAAGGAATTTAAAAACAGTTGTGATACCAGGATAATATCTTTTACAGGCAATATAGTTGCAACAGGGGTTAGAGGAATTATATCACAACTACTTAAAGAAAAGATATTCAATGTGGTTATAACAACATGTGGTACTATAGACCATGATATTGCAAGAAGTTTTGGTGGAAAGTATCTAAAAGGATTTTTCGATTCAGATGATGTACAACTCTATAAAGAAGGTATACATAGATTAGGTAATGTGTTTATACCTATTAAGGATTATGGTCCTATAATTGAAAAGATTGTTCATAATGTTTTAAAAGACCTCATTAATAGATATGGCTTCGATAAATCCTATAGTATTAGGGATATTTTATGGGAGATAGGAAAGCAGGTAGAGGATGAAAACTCTATACTTAGGGTAGCAAGTAGCAATGGCATACCTATATATGTTCCAGGGTTTCTTGATGGTGCTTTTGGAACTGCATTGTTTACATTTACACAGTTTAATAAGATTTCTATAGATGTATTTAGAGATGAAAGTGAACTTGCAGATATCGCTTTTAGATCTAAATGTATGGGAGCATTGATAATAGGTGGTGGTATAAGTAAGCATCATACATTATGGTGGGCACAGTTTCATGGAGGGCTAGACTATGCAGTTTATGTGACAACAGCTGTTGAATGGGATGGTTCATTAAGTGGTGCTAGACCTAAAGAGGCTATTACGTGGGGTAAGGTTAAAGAGGGTGCAAGGTGTGTTGTAGTCTATGGTGATGCAACTATTCTTATACCTATAATAGCATATGGTGTTCTATTTACATAGTCAATTCTATAAAAATTTATATTTAAGCATATTGCTTATTAGTTACACCAAAGAATATGTTTTTAGTAGTGAGTGCTGAGGAAGAATGAGTACTATAGAGAAGTTTAAAGCTATAAGCCCTGCAGAGTTTTTCTATAGAAATAAAGAGCTAGCAGGATTTGCCAATCCAGTTAGAGCTCTCTATCAGTCTGTAAGAGAGTTAGTGGAGAATGCTTTAGATGCTACAGATGCCCATGGAATCTTACCAAATATAGAGGTATCTATTGAGAGAGATGATTATAAACCTATGGTTTATAGAATAACTGTTAAAGATAATGGTATAGGAATACCAGAAAGATATATAGCTGAAGCTTTTGGAAGGGTTCTATTTAGCTCAAAGTATGTCTTAAGGCAAACCCGTGGGCTTTTTGGTCTTGGTGCAAAAATGGTTGTTCTCTATGGACAAATAACAGTTGGTGAACCTGCTGAAATAGTTTCTGCAACTATTGGTTCTAAGAAGGTGTATTCTTATAGAATATCGATTGATGTAAAGGAGAATAAACCTATAATACTCCAAAGAAGTGTCTGGAACAATATTTCTGGATGGCATGGAACCATAGTAAAGATTGCTGTTGAAGGTGATTGGGGTAGAGCTAAGCAGAAGATAATAGACTATATTAAGAGAACAGCTATTATTACTCCATATGCTAATATAGTTCTTAAAACACCTGATGGGGAGATATATGCATATTCAAGAGCTGTAGACAAATTACCTCCACCACCTAGAGAGGTAAAGCCTCATCCACATGGCATTGATATAGAGATGTTGAAGGCGATGATAAGTGAAACAAAGGCTCAGACACTATTGGATTTTATAGCTGATGAGTTTCAAGGTGTTGGGAGGGTAACTTCTGAAAGGTTTTTGCAAAGCTATGGTTTTGATCCTATGAAGAACCCTAGAGAGTTGTCTAAGGATGAGTTAGAGTTTTTAGCTAAGGCATTAAAGGAGTACAACGAATTTAGAAAGCCTAGAGCTGAGCATCTATCTCCTATAGGGGCAGATTTAATAAAGATAGGTCTTAGTAGTATTTTAAAGCCTGAGTTTGTTGATGCTATAACAATGAAGCCTGTGGTTTATGAGGGGCATGCAATAATTATTGAAGTTGGTATAGCATATGGTGGTTCTATAGAGCCTTTGGGACAACCTCAACTTTTAAGATTTGCTAACAAGATACCGCTTCTATATGATGAGAAAAGCGATGTTTCTTGGAAGGTTATATCGGAGAATATAGATTGGAGTTATTATGAAATAACATTTCCAGCACCTATAGCTATTCTTATACATATTTGTGGAACAAAAATACCATATAAAGGTGTTGGTAAAGAGAGTATAGCGGAGGTGCCTATAATTGAGCATGAGATTGAAGAGGGTGTAAGAAGTGTTGCAAGGTCTTTGAAGCTTTATTTAGCTAGAAAACAGAGGGAGGAGGAATATATGAGAAAAGCTATTACAGTAATCAAATATATACCTGAGGTATCTTCAGCATTAGCAGTATTTCTAAAGTCAAATCCGGAATCTATAGATCCAAAGGTTATAGAGGATAAATTGTTTGACCTTGTAAAGAAGAGGTTTGGAGATCATATCAAGGAAATATCTTCTCCAAGGGATATAGTTTTATCTATTGAGTAAATATAGGTGGTTTATATGGATGAAACTGGAAGAAGGCTTGCATCATCAGTTGACATTAAGGCTAGACAGCTGGCTGCTGAGAGGGTTAGAGAATCGTTTGAGAAGATAGCTAAAGCTATACTTGATGGTGAGGAACCTAGACTTATAATACCTAAAAGAACATTGTCGAATACTGTATATGATGTCGAGAAAGGGCTTTTGCTTTTAGGTTCTTCAACTTTTGAAAGAAGTTTTATTGATGTAAAGGAATCCAGAAAATTTATGCAGACTATGCTAATGGCTAAAATTATATACGAGGCTCTTGTAAATAACGAGTATCCAACGATAAGAGACCTATTTTATCGTGGGAAACATAGTATAAGATATAGAGATCATAGGGGTAGAGTTGGAGAGGAGAATACGTGGGATGAGCAAAAAGAAAGCGATTCTGTTTTGAGAGATATTGAGGTGTATGTTAATCTACTTAGGGAGGAGATGTTGATACTTAGTAAGGAGAAGGGCAAGGTTGTAGGTGATATGAGAATTAGATCAGGTGATGATGTTATAGACCTCAGTAAAATGGGTCATGGTGCATATTCTATAGAGCCTACACCAGACTTGATAGAGTTTATAGATGTTAATGCTGAGTTTGTTTTAATTGTAGAGAAAGATGCTGTGTTTCAACAACTACATAGAGCTGGTTTTTGGAGAAAATATAAAGCTATATTGATAACAAGTGCTGGGCAACCCGATAGAGCTACTAGAAGATTTGTTAGGAGATTGAACGAGGAGCTAAATTTACCTGTCTATATACTTACAGATGCCGATCCATATGGATGGTATATATATAGCGTATTTAGAATTGGATCTATTACACTATCATATGAATCTGAAAGACTTGCTACACCAAAAGCAAAGTTTCTAGGTGTTAGTATGAGTGATATCTTTGGGGATAGGCAAAGAGGCAAGAAGCCATATTTATCTGAAGGAGAGAGGAGAAACTTTATTATAAAAGCAAAGAAAACAGATTTAAAAAGAGCTCAAGAGCTTTTAAACTATGAATGGTTTAAAACAGAGGGATGGATAAAAGAAATAAATATATTTCTAGAAAAACAAAGCAAACTTGAAATAGAAGCTTTAACAGGTAAAGGGCTTTATTTTCTAGCAGATACATATATACCAGTGAAAATTGAGACAAAAGATTTTATAGGATAGACAAAAACAATTTTAATTAAAAGTTATAAAGGTAAAAACCTAATGAGGAAATATAGGCCGCCGTAGCTCAGCTTTGGGAGAGCGCCCGGCTGAAGAAGCAATTTGCAGATACCGGGAGGTCGGGGGTTCAAATCCCCCCGGCGGCATCTATAAAACTAAAACAACGATAACCTTATTACTCCTAAAACAAAACATCATATTACTGAAGCCGGGGTGGCCGAGTGGTCTAAGGCGGCGGGCTGCAGTGGTTTCCGGCTACCGCCCGTTGAGACCCGTTATTCCCCGGGTTCGAATCCCGGCCCCGGCTCCATATTTCATGGATTTACAAATAATTTTATAACTAAAGGCTCTTTTTTTAATTAAAGAGATTAAACAAGCTTCTTTCTGTTAATGCTTAGCTAGTTATTGCTTTGTTTTAGGCATATATCTGGTATAATTAGCTAGTTATTTAAAGATTATATGGAAGCTCTTAAGAGCTATAAAAGTGAAATAAATGTTTATTTATAAACTAATTCAAAAGATATGGAAAAGTATTTCAATAAAACTTAATAGGTAGTTTCGTATAGCTTTCTGGTTTTAGAGGGCCCGTCGTCTAGTCTGGTAGGACGCCGCCCTGACGAGGCGGAGGTCCGGGGTTCAAATCCCCGCGGGCCCATTTATCTACCTATTTATCTATTTTATTAATTAAGAACAAATTTATGTTGCTAATGAGAATATGTTTGTTATATAATTTATTAAATAATGTTTATTTATGTAGATATTTGTTATATGTTTTCTTAAAGCAATCATCTTTAAATACTTTTGTGTATCTATAAGCGCTATTCTTGCTTTTTAAAGCTTTCTACATTGAGCTAAATTCTTATCCTCTGTGCTATGGGGTTATCAAGGCCTAACATAATCCATGAAATCTTATCTGTTTAGATATGTTTTAGAGTTGCATCCCAATTTATATTATCATTGATAAAAGCAAGATATTTAGATATTTACAAGTTTTTACCTTAACTTATCAATGTTACTTTGAATGTTGGGCAATCCTTATATATACTTAGATACAAGGTTATCCGTCAATCCTACATATAGAGACCTTATGAATATTGTTGGAGCATCTCTAAAGGATTTCATAAAGGGTATGCTTCTCTGCCTAAGAGAATTGCAGAAGCTTTGCGAATTATTAGTGGGGCATCAGCATCTCTATATCACCAATTTCAGTGGATGTAACCTGAAGAGGAGATAAGAAGCTAGAGTTTGCATAGCCATTCACAGCTCTGAATAGAATTGGATCTGAACTTGGAAAGATAATTATTGTTGTTTTTAATGAAGTACAAGAGCTTAGAAAAGTGACTTGGGTAAGCTTTACACATTTCTTTGTTTATGTCTACAACAATTTAGAGAACATCAGGATGGTCTTAACAGGTTCTGGAATAGGTGTTCTCTTCAAATTTATAGGTATTGATAATAGTGATTCCTCTCTCTACGGAAGGTATATACATGTTGCATCTGCAAGTAGACTTGAGTTTTAGGAATCTATTTTTCTTGAAAACTGAGAATATTGCTAGAGTTTTTGAAGGAGTTATAGGGCGGCTTTACACTATTTGACTATAAACTGCTACATAAATGCAGATCTCTGTGTAGAACATGTAAATGAAATTACTAGAATTGCTATTGATGCTGCTAAACAAGAAATTGAAAATTTTTAAAGAATAGAAGAAGTAAAGGATACGACACTCTCTTGAATATATTGACAAATGAAAGGAGTTGGAGTGAAATAAAGAAGAAACTTGAAGATATCAAATGTAGAACAGTAAATGATAGAATACTCGACAAACTTTAAACACCTAATAAATCTATCAATTATTGAAAAGACAAACAATAAATACATAATTGCAGATCCAATAATTAGAAAAGCTGTAGAGGAACTAATAAGCTAAATTTATTTTACTTCAATAAAGTAAGACAGTGTCAACTACAGGGTTTTGTTCTAAGAATTTTATTTTAATAACTAGGGGAAATCAGTTAAGTTAAATAGAGTATAATATTATGAAGAAAATAGAATATAAATATTATAATCTCTTTTAGAAAAACCCCAGCATTTTAAGTCTATTATATATATACTTCGAGTCTTCTTCATATATATCTATAATTTTCTTCATTAGATTTAAATCTAATGTAATTTCATTTTTATTGTATAGATCCTTAACTATCGATAACATTGCCATATCTTGATCTGCACCTCTTCGAGCTTTAAGAACCACCCAGCATTCTAATGCCATATAAGCTACCTCCACATTGTTTATAGTGCTTGTTCTTTTACAAAGCTCTATAGCCTCTATCGGTATATAGAAATCCATTACATTTTCATATAGATCTACAGATATATCCTCTCCATAGATATTCATTGTTATTGATGGAGTACCTAGAGATGTTGTGCCAATAGTCCATGAGTTCTCTTCTGCAGCCTTATATATTTTTTCCTCTTCTATTATAAGACTTACAGACGTTACAAAAAGATCTATATCGCCTTCGATTGATCTTCTATTTAATGTTAAATCCAGACATGTACTGCCTATTATAATGCCCTCTATACCTATCTTCTTAAGAGTGTCGATAGCCTTCGCTATATGCTTCAATGTATACGTTTTTCATACACCTTCACAGCTACTTCTTTGCAGCTAGTGCTTTTTTCTTAGGTCTTAGATTCTTACTTTTGCATCTTCTACATCGGGTTGCTGTAGGCGGATTTTTAGCACCACATACTCTACATATCTTTTTATTAAGTATCCTACTCTCTACTATCTTCATAAGCTCTGGATCTGTTATAGGCATAAGCTTAAACACCTTTTTACAGCGTTACAAATATAAGGAGAGGTCTTAAATTTATAAGCTGAACGGCTAATAACAGTGAAAGGATTAGGGTGTATAATGTGCTTTAATAAACGGGGTAGATATAAACAATGAGGCTACCACTGGACATTATATGTGTTAAAAGTGGCGTGTTATGTCCGCGTTGTAAAAGGCTTATAGATAGTGGGGTTTATAGCCAAAATGAAGTAGATATTATGAAGGCTCTATTAGAACTTGAAGAAGATCCTAGCAATAAGTTTTTACGTGAAGCAACATATTTTAAGAGCTACTATGTGGATTCAATAGTCATAGTGGTGATAGAGGTAAGTGATAGCATTCCACAGTCTATGCTAATAAAGCTTGGAAGAGCACTTAGTGAGAAACTTGGGCTAAGGATAAGAGTTATTAGAAGATCGCAAGACGTAAAAGTATTTTTAGCACAGTTATTTGCACCTGCAAGAATCCAAGGAATAGATAGTGTATGGACGCCTGATGGCGATGTACAGCATATAATCAGAATATCTAGGCATGATGCAAGGGTTCTTCCATTTAAGATAAGTCAGCTTGAGAATCTACTTACAATGATATTTAATGAAGTTTATAGAATCAAGGTAATATAAAGAACAACACAGATATAAAGCCAATCTCTAAATCAAATTATATGACTTTCCAATCAAGCAACTTAAATCTTGATTTAGAATAAACTATATCTCATAGTTTCTTAATATAACCTTCTTCTCGTAATGAGAAGCTCCAAGAGCTTTAACAATATATTCAAAAGCTTTTTCAGGATCTGTATGGCTTCCACAACTATATACATCAACTGTTGCAAAATTGTATTCAGGCCATGTATGTATCGATATATGGCTCTCTAAAACTATCCCAATAACACTAATACCTTCTCCTATCTTCCACGACTTTATCTCAAGTAATGTCATATTACCTATATTAGCAGCTTCCTTAACTACTTTTGTAAGATATAGAACATCGGTTAACTTTGCTTTTTCACAACCATATACATCCCCCATTACATGTTTCCCAAAAACAACTATGGTTTTTTGAAAAGCCCTCATAGCTACTCACCGTAATAGGCTCTGCAGGTGTATTTATAAGCTTTTCGGTTATAATTGGATTGAGGACCCTTAAAAACCCTATTTAAACCAGTTAACAGATTATTTGAAATTTTTTGCACCCCCTATAAAGTATAGGATAAATGCATTAATTAATCTCTACAATACTAGATAATATAGCTGAGAAAAATGTCTTCAGAATTTAAAACACTTTTAAAAATTCTTAATTATTTAGATAGAGAGACTGTTGATAAGATAAATAAATTAAGTGAAGAAGAAAAGAAGGTTCTTGAATATTTTCTTCAGAATATTTCTGTTGGCAATTTAGTAGCATTAAGAGAGTTGAAAGCTTTTTATAGAGTTAATGATCCAAGAACCATAATAAGGAAGCTAATAGATATGGGATTGATTGATCAAGGCTATGGATGTTATAATTTATCTAGAGTTCTTAGAGAAGCTTTTCTTAAGATGCTTCTTCAACATATGAAAACATAACAAGATACTAAAACTTTTATCTAATTTTACTTTTTTTCTTTCTTTTTCTTGTTTTCTTTTTCTTTCTTTTCATAACCTTTTTACTTTTTTCTTCTCTTTTAATATCATCAATCGTTATAAATGTTATGTGATTTTGAGATTCTATGATAATAGCCTTTATATATGATTTATTAATTAGCTTTATAGGAGATGAAAATGCATATAGATCCTCATTAGAGAAATCATATAAAGTTACGTTACTATTTTGCGTATTTAGATCTATTATAGGTTTATCTAATGTAGATATATCGCCATGCAGTAGATATATTCTTTTTACCTTTGTAAGCTGTGGTATAGGTAGATAGATATCATAGTTTTGTACATTCTTTATATTAGAGTACAAAGCGTTATATGTTACATTATCCAATTTAATTTCAGCCTTAATAAGATTAGCATCTTTAGAAGAACATATACTTATAGCCCAAGAGAGGAAGAGATCATCATCTTCTATTAACTTATCCACATCGTTGTATTCTAGTTCAAAATTTTTAAAAAATTTATATAGATATATAGAGAATTCAGGAAAGCTATATTCATATAGTTTATATAGTTCTATAAAAATCTTATTACTCATCTCTTATACCCTATCTTTCTCAAGAACTCATATCTCTCCTTCTTATTTTCCTCATCTTCAACACCTAGTGGTGTATAACCATCTACTACACCTATAATCCCTCTTCCCTGGTTAGTCTCTACAACTATGACTTGGACAGGGTTTGCTGTAGCTGTATAGATTCTTAAAACTTCTTGAATATTTTTAATAGCGTTTAAAATATTTATAGGCCATGCATTTCTTATATATATAACGAAGACATGTCCAGCACCAATTCTCTTAGCGGCATCTATAGCATATTTCACTAATTCTTCATCGTTTCCATCATATCTTATCAACCTCTTTCCACTAGCTTCGTTAAATGCTATACCAAATTTTATTCCTGGAACATGGCTTGCTAAAGCTTCATATAGATCTTCAACTGTTTTTATAAAATGGCTTTGGCCAATAATTACATTAGTACCATGTGGTATTGGTATATCAACTATATCAAATCTTATGGCAGATGTCATTTTTGCAACCCCTACTAAAATATTATTGTACAAATTTATATTTTTGTATTAAAAATAAAATTGAACGTATTTAATTCTAAACCATGTTAAAGTAAGTTTTTAACCAATAACAACATCATTATCTATATTGATGGTGCGTAATAAGTGCCTTTTGCAAATCTCTGTCTAAGTCGTAGAGAATCTTTAGTTAAGATAGAGATATTTGATGAAAGGGGAAAGAGTATTAATGAATATGAATACAAAGATGTAGATCTAATTGAGGTTAAAGGTAGTATAAGAATAGACTATACAACATTTTCACTTCCAAAGAATATGATATGCATATTCATAGAATTCAATGGAGATGTTAAGCTTATTGAAAAGGTGTTAAAGATTGGTTAAAATACCTATAAGAATTGAACATACATATAGCAAATCAGGTAAGCATCATAGAATAGCATTAACATTAATAATCAATTTAAAAAATGGTGTGATTTTTCCAAGTCCTCAAAACCTTAAAAAATGTAAAGGCATATACACTATGGGGTTTGCCTATTGTGGTGAATATAGCCTATCTAGAGATAATATAGCTGTATATCTCTATATAACATATGGTCTTAGAGGGAAAAATAAGGGGTATATACATGTTCTAATTGAAAATGGAGTTGAAGTTTTAAAATTAAAATATATCAATAATAAAATGAGAGTTGTCTCAGGAGATGTTAAGTATAAAGATTATGCTTTAATAGCATTGAATAACATCTATAAAGTTGATGAATATGCAAAGCATTGATAAAAATTCAATTATAAAAGCATTGAAAAATTTTAGATTCATCATAATTGATAATACTAACGAAGACATTGTCCTGGATTATCTAAGAAATGTAGGTATAGTTAATTTATTTCAAATTCATAGAATTAAAAGCTATACTATAATTGAACTTAATACTACATCTTGTGAAAGGGAATGCAATTCATATTGCGTAGATAATAATGGGAGAAGAACTGAGGGGTGTCATAGTTTATGTGTTGCTATGTGTATTGATGATAGAATGGAACATATAGTTAAAAAATTATCTTAGTGTCTAGCTATCTCATTATTGAGGCTAAGACGGCTTTAGATGTGTGTAATCTATTCTCAGACTGATTCCAAACAACAGAATTGCTAGACTCTATCACTTCATCTGTTACCTCTTCTTCTCTATGTGCAGGTAGACAATGCATAAATATATAATCCTTTTTAGCATATGAAACAAGCTCTCTATTAACCTGGTAAGGCTTTAAATCCCTAATCCTCTTATCCCTTTCTTTTTCTTGGCCCATGCTAACCCATACATCAGTATATATAACATCAGCGTTTCTCACAGCCTCTATAGGATCTCTTACTACTGCAATAACTGCTCCACTTTTTCGTGAGTCTTCGTCTGCAATGGTTAAAATTGACTTATCGGGATCGTATCCAGGTGGGGTAGCTATATAGAGGGTACCACCAAGTTTAGCTATAGCTAGTAAAAGGCTATGTAATACATTGTCACTTCCATCACCTAGAAACGCAATTTTAAGCTTCTTTGGATCGCCCTTAATCTCTATAATGGTCATTACATCAGCTAGTGCTTGTAGTGGATGTTCACGGTCACTTAAAGCATTAATTATAGGTATCTTTGCATATTCTGCCAGTTCTATTAGATTTTCATGTCTGTACACCCTTGCAGCAATACCATCGACATATCTATCTAAAACCCTTGCAGTATCTTTTACAGGTTCTCCTCTAGCAAGTTGAAGCTCTTGTGATGATAGATATAGTGAAGATCCACCAAGTTGATGAATAGCCATCTGCAGGCTTACACGTGTTCTTGTGCTATGCTTTTCAAATATAAGTGCAAGTACTTTATTTACTAATATAGGTATTGTTTTATACCCTTCATAGAACATTTTTTTGAATTGAAGACTAAGACTTAAAAGGGATGAGAGTTCATTGGTAGAGAGATCAGATATTGATAATAGGTCTCTTCCTCTTAAACTATCTACATACATATTTCTTCACATTAGATATTATTTTATCTAGCGCTTTTTAAACCATTGATCAAGACTTGTTGTTGTACCTTTTATATGTTCTCTAAAGGCTTTATCTAGTCTTTTTAATGCATTTTCAACCCTGTCTCTAGAGAATTCATAATCCTCAACTAGCATCTTTATCACATCTTCATGGCTTGGTCTTCTCCATTCAATATTATCTATATCTATCACAATAGGATTTAGGAAGTATTCTTTAATCTTTAGAGGATCTTCAGGAAATTTAGCTTTTGGTATAAACTTCAATGCCTTCTCTAGCGATCCATAGCTTTTAATAATATTATAAGCTGTTTTTGGACCTATACCCTCTACACCATCAGGATTGTAATCTGTGCCTATAAGTAAAGCAATATCTATAAGCTGCTCTCTTGATATACCAAGAGATTTTAATAGCTTCTCTAACTCTATTAACTCAGGTTTTATCTCAACATATATATCTTTTCCAGGAAGCTTCCTCTTCCCAGATATGGTTAGATTTCTTACAAGTCTTGGGGCAGAAAATAGCAAAGAGTCATAGTCTTGGCTTGCAGTTGCCCAACTAATACCTTTTCTAGATAGATAAGCAGCTTGTGCTTCACCTTCGCTAGGAGCTTGTATATATGGTATACCCATAGCTTCTAACAATCTCATAGATTCTTTAACCATATCTTCAGTTAAATAAATTGCTTGTACAGCATATCTTGCAGCTTCTTCTACATATCCCTCACGATAAGCCTTTTCAGCTAATTTAGCAGCTTTCTCTTTTCTAATATGTCTTCTTTCAAGTTCAGCTCTTTTAATTTCTGGAGGTTTGCCATCGAATACATAGATAGGTTTTATACCATTTTCAACAAGATTTACGGTTCTATAGAATAAACCACTTAGATGGCTTGTAATTCTATTTTTACTATCTATAAGAGGTGTTCCATCTGGTTGTCTTATAGCTGCTAGAAACTGGTACAGAGCATTATATGCATCAAATGCTAAAACTTTATTAGCAAGATATCTCAAGTCCTCTATCTCAGTTCTGCATTCAGGTGGTATTAAATCCTTTAGATTTACACCCATAGAATTCTCCAAGTGTAAAATTAGAAAAAGCACTTATAATCTTATTTAAACTTTATTTACCAGCTTAACATGCTTTATATAATTCAATATAGCTATTCGCTAGCATATCTGTGCTGAGTCTTTGGAACTATTACTATTGAATCTTTTGAGTAATGTAGCTCTATAAAACCTTCTATTTCGAGTGCCATTAACAACGAGATGAATTGTTGATATGATAACTCATGCTCTTTTCTAATAATTTCAAATAGCTCTTTATCTGTTGTTTTACCTTTTCCCTTTATATAGTTTAGTATTACCAGCTGTAGTTTTCTTCGTATAAACATAGCTTTTGGTTCTCCTCTACGCACCTATTCTTGTTACATATATAACATCAATGTTATCTATATCTTCAATACTTTTAATAAGCTCTTCAAGCTCCTCAGTTCCTCTATCGATATCCTCTGGCATTAGAAAGTATAGATCGAGGGCTTTATATCCAAATGCAATATCTGTTGCCTCCCATTTCATTAACTCATATACCTTATCCTTTATAACATTTCTTACCTTATTTACTAAAGGCTCAAAATTTTCAGTTAACTCTTTTGGATATACTCTTATTACAGCTACAACTTTTCCAGCCATGGCAATCAACCTAGGGGCCTTCAAATCCACAATTTGGACACTTATATATAACTACAGCTGATCTACATCTATAGCATCTCCACATAATAACAGCTCCACAGCTTGGGCATTTAAAGCTTACAGCTTTTTCTGTTGGTGGTATTGGTCTTTTACAGCTAGAGCATGTTCTAAGTGGGGCTGCTTCATGTACTGATACCTGTAGCTGTATAGACAGTTTAATCACCTTCTAAGTTTAGTGTAGGATGACTTAAACTTAAAAGTCTATTTAATTAATAAACGTTTAGATTCATCTATAGCTTTGCGTGGATGTTATGTCTTCTAATGATATAAAGCAAGTTATAGTTGTAAGAACAGATATTAAGATGGGTAAAGGTAAGCTAGCTGCACAGGTAGCGCATGCTGCTGTAGAGGCTGTATTTAGATGTATGGAAAGTAAAGTATGTAGGGAGTGGCTTGAGATTTGGCGTAGAAGTGGCCAGAAAAAGATTGTTGTTAAGGTAGATTCATTAGCTGAACTTATTGAATTAAAGAAAAAAGCTGAGGAGCTTTCAATACCATATGCACTTATAGCAGATGCTGGGTTAACGCAGCTTTCTCCAGGAACTGTAACAAGTTTAGGGCTAGGGCCGGCACCTTCTCAGTTGCTAGATAGTATAACAGGTTTGTTAAAGCTTCTCTAAAGCTATTTTATCTATTCCATAGCTAAGACAAGTTTTAGCCTCTATTAGTTTTGTTTATGGATTTTATATAGAGATCTAAAATTTTTAATGTATTCTATATAGAATTTATTTTCATAAATATATAACTGGTTGAGATAGCTCAATGTATATTGGGGTGTTATAACAGTTAAATAGGTGTGATGGGCTATGGAGACAAAGTTTAAGAGTGTTAGATGTAGGGATGTAACACCTTTGTTAAAAGGTAAAACTGTAACTGTTTCTGGATGGGTTCATCAGATAAGAGATTTAGGTGGAAAGAAGTTTATAGTTCTTAGAGATGGTAGTGGCGTTATACAGGTAACAATTTCAAAGAGTGAAGCGTCTAGAGATGTTTTAGAAGCTGTTGAAAGTGTTACTCTAGAGTCTGTGGTACAGGTTAAGGGTATTGTTAAAGAGGATCCTAGAGCACCTAGAGGTGTTGAGATATCCCCTGTAGAGTTTAAGATACTTAACTTAGCTAAGAAGCCTTTACCTCTTGATGTAAGCGGAAAGGTTGGTGCTGATATAGATACTAGGTTAAGAGAGAGGGTTTTAGATCTTAGAAGAGCTGAGATGATGAGTATAGCAAGGATAGGTGATAAGGCTTTAGAGGTTATTAGAGAGGTTCTTAGATCTGAAGGCTTTATAGAAATTTTTACGCCAAAAATCATAGCTACAGCTACTGAAGGTGGAGCCAATCTCTTTCCAGTTATATACTTTGGTAGAGAGGCTTTTTTAGCACAAAGCCCCCAGCTATATAAAGAGCTACTTGCAGCTTCATTTGAAAGAGTATTTGAGATAGCTCCTGCTTGGAGAGCTGAAGAAAGCGATACTCCTTACCACTTAGCAGAGTTTATAAGTGTAGATATAGAGGCTGCTTTTATGGATTATGAAGATGTTATGAAAATCCTTGAGAAGGTTATATATGAGGTTGTTAAAGCTATTAAGAAAGAGAATGCTGATGATCTTAAAACCCTGGGTTACGACCTACCAGATATATCCCTACCAATACCTAGGATAAGCTATGTAGATGCTATTAAAATATTGCAGGGAAAGGGTATGGATATAAAGTTTGGTGACGACCTTAGCACACCTGAGCAAAGAGTTTTAGCCTCGGTTTTAGATACACAGCTATACTTTATAACAGAGTTTCCAACAAGGATTAGAGCATTCTATACAAAGCCAAAGGATGACGATGCAGAGATAAGTGAGAGTTTCGACCTTGTATGGAGGTTTCTTGAGCTTGCCTCAGGTAGTTCGAGAATATATAGAAAGGAACAGTTAATTGAGGCATTGAGAAGCAGAGGACTAAATGTAGAAAACTTTCAATTCTTTATAAAATGGTTTGACTATGGAATGCCTCCACATGCTGGTTGGGGATTAGGATTCTCAAGACTTATGATGATGCTAACAAATAGAGGTAGTGTAAAGGAGGTAACGCTATTTCCAAGAGATAAGAAGAGGCTTACACCATAGAATATCACCAATATCAGAGAATGGCCATCAAGTAAATAGTCATGTATATAGTAGTGGATCTGTATATAGGATTTCTCTAAGAGCTATGGTTGCATAGCATCCACTTTCAAGAGTGAATTTTAGTTTTATTGAGTTATCTGATAAACTGTATTGAAAATCTTCAATAGTCATATAGCTTTTTCTATAATCGCCATTTATGAAAAGACCTAGTTCTTTTATGTAAAAGTCCTCAAGTTTTACATCTTCGGTATATAGAACATCATTTAGAATATCTCTAGAGATTTTTGTTGGGTATTGTGTAGAAGCACCTAGAATAGGTAGGAATGGCATATCCTTTCTTATTATATCTAAAGCTTTAACAAGGTCATATCTTTCTATAATATCTAGCCATGTCTTTGATAAAACTACATTAAATAGATATGATTGATAGGCATTTACATATAGCTGTAATGTATTCTTTGGAATTGTTTTAATGATTTTTAGAGGACTGTCTATGGTTTTAAAACATATACTCTTCTCTATAGAGTTATATGGATAAAGCATGTCTCTGCTTTCATACCATTGTAACCTACTTGCTATGCTATCTCTAGACTCTGTTGGAAATGGATATCCACAGATTGTTTCTATAAATCCACCCCAGTCTCTATGGACTAGTTTTTTACCAAGGATATGTGTAACAGGTCTTCTAGATCCAAATCGTTGATAGCCAAAGAAGTTGAGTATAATATATTTATAGTTTCTTAGCATGGATATTCTTTTATTGATTACCTCTATAGAGTCTTGCGATACTGGTTTAATCTCTATTATAAAACTGTTTTTAGTATCAATGATAGCTATTTCACCACATAACCATAGATATGCATCAATATTTTTTCTTTTTTCTTTAATTTGAATATATCTTTCTATCTTTCTACATTTTTTTAATGAAATTAGCTGATATGCTATAGCGTTAGAGTCTTTTAATCCTAATGCAATACAGCTGACACAGTTAAGAGTTTTCTTAATGGTATTGCATAGTTCTATGCTATCTAAACCTATTTTCTTTACAATATATGTTGCATTTTCATAGCATTTATCCTCAATATTGCTATTTTTTACATTTTTCAATTCATTATATATTTCTATTAAATTGTATCGGTTTATTATCTCTGATACTATAAAGCCCGAGGGTCTATTTATTGTAACATCTATTATATCTCCATTAAATGGATAGGTATAAACATATATACCTATGGCAAAGTCTAGAAGCCATTTGGATAAATACCTTTTAACATCTTCTGGTCTATGGATATCCACAAGAGATACCTTTACTATTGGATCCTTTACTATTAGATAATTCGCTTTTAAGCTACTTATATTGATAACTGTAGTTTATAAGCAGGTATAACTCTATCTAAGAGTAGGGTAAAATTTAAATGAAGTTAGCATTTGAAGACATCTATATACCAGGTACTACAGTGATTATTGAGCGTACTCTTTCAAAACTTATTGAGAAAGGTGTTATCAGGGGCCGCATTTTAGTTCCAAAGGAATATATATACTTCTTTGAATCTATGGCTAGGAGTGGTAGTGCTATAGGTTTGCTTGGCTTAGAAGAGCTTTCAGCTATTAGAAATATTGTTAGTGAGGAAATGGGGATATCTATAGAATTCATAGAGAGCGGATATAGAGATTTTCATCATCTTACTCAAATGGATCTAGATAGACTTGTTGTTGATCTTGCAAAAAAGACTGGTGCAAAGGTTTTAACACATGACAGAATACAGTACACTGCATGTAAAGCTCTTAATGTAGATGCTATGCTTATTGAATATAGTGATAGAGGTTCTCTATGGTTTGAGAAATACTTTGACCATGAAACACTTAGTCTCCATATAAAAGAGGGGGCACCTGTCATGGCTAAGAAGGGTAGACCTGGTGAGTGGAGATTGGTGGTAATTGATGAGAATCCTGTGAAACGTGAAGATGTTGAATTGTTGATTGAAGAGGTTGTTAGACGTGCGAGGTCTGGCGAAGGTGTTGTAGAGACTGAGAAACAGGGTATAGCGCTTATCCAATTAGGTGAGTATAGAGTTGTTTTTGTTTCACCTCCTATAAACATAGCTTATGAGCTTACTATAACAAAGCCTATAGTTAGATTGAGATTGGAGGACTATAATCTACCTGAGAAACTTGTTAAAAGATTAGATGAGAAGGCTGAGGGTATATTGATTGCAGGAGCCCCTGGTATGGGTAAAACAACATTTGCTCAAGCTATTGCTGAGTATTATAGTAGAAAGGGAAGGGTGGTTAAAACTATAGAGTCTCCAAGAGATATGAAGCTTCCAAATATTGTATCACAGTATTCAAAATACTATGCATCTTCTAGAGATCTACATGATATTTTATTGCTGAGTAGACCTGATTACACAGTATTTGATGAGATGAGAGATGATGAGGATTTTGCGATATATGTAGATCTTAGACTTGCTGGTATAGGTATGGTTGGTGTTGTACATGCAACCTCGCCTATAGATGCTATTCAGCGTTTTATTAGAAGAGTTGATATTGGTATGATACCAAGTATTATAGATACAGTTATATTCATTGATAGAGGTAGGGTTGCTAAGGTGTATGAGCTTTTCCTAACAGTGAAGCTTCCAACAGGTTTGAGAGAAGCTGATCTTGCTAGACCTGTTGTTGAGGTTAGAGATTTTCTATCTAATGAACTTGAATATGAGATTTATGTATTTGGTGAACAAACAGTTGTTGTTCCTGTTAAAAGAGTTAGGAAAGAGTTGGTTGTGGATAGGGTTGCATCCATTGTTAAGAAAGTTCTTCCAGATGCAAGTATAAATATTGATAATGGGACAATAGTTATAGATATTCCTAAGAAACTCTATAGTGTAAATACAATGAAGCTTATTCGAAAGGTAAAGAGGAAGCTAGATAAGATGGGATATGATGTAGAGATAAGATTGACTTAATGAGTATTTCTAGGGCATGTTGATGTCTAGTAGTGATATACCTAAAGCTAGGGCAAGGGGGTTTAGAGCAGAAAGAGAGCTTGTGACAAAGCTATGGAAAATGGGCTTTGCTGTGATAAGAGGACCTGCTAGTGGTGCTAAGATTAGACGAAGCATATATCCAGATGTTGTTGCTATAAAAGATAGAAAGATATTTGTATTTGAGGTTAAGGTAAGAAGTAAACCAAGCTCTATATATATCGATAGAAATCAATTGAGTAAAGTTATAGAGTTTGCTAGGAGAGCTTCAGGTGAAGCTTTACTAGCAATTAGAATAACAAGTTTAAAGATTTGGAAGGCTATACCAGTTAACGAAATAAACATCGACTCAGCTACCTCAAATAGGATAAAGGTTTCTAGAGATGTTATAGATAGATCTGAAGATCTTTTTAGCTATATATCAAGAAAAATTTCAAGAAGCATTGAGGAATATATAGATAAGAATTGATGTAGCTTCATCACTATTTCTAAGTCTTTTTAGATAGGAATTGAATGATAGCTACTATTGCAATCTCTAGCTATATAGCTTATAAGCTCTTCTCATTAATATGTTTCTGGGAATCTATAATGGATGAGACGTGCTGTATAGAAGTTGAGGTTCCAAAGCCTATAGTTAAAAAGCCTGGAATAGTAAAGTTTAAGGGTATCGATATAGGGGTGCGCATAGGTAGAGGTTTTAGCATTGGAGAGTTGAAAGCTGTTGGAATAGACGTTAAACTTGCAAAGCAGCTGAATATACCGGTGGATAGTAGAAGAAAGGGTGTTCATGAAGAGAATATTGAGAGTCTTAGAAAGTTTATTGAAGAGATTAGAGAGGTTATTGAGGCTAAGAAGACAAAACCTGCTAGAAATGTTAAGTTAGAGGGTCAGAAGTCATAGAGTTGAAGAATTGTTTAGAGTTTTATACTAAGATCTTTACTAAATGTTCTTAATGCTTTATGCCACACTATTCTAGCTATGACATTGTTTGCTTTAATAATGTTTCTTGGTATTGTTAATAGTTTTTCTTCACCAGGTTTTAGGCTACCTATTCTGGATCTATATATCTGTAAACCGTATCTAAGGAATATTATCTCTATATCATCAGCACTGCTATCTCCGCTATTATATATCGTTAGCGTTACATCTTTCTCCAATATGTTTATATTTTTCACATCTATTCTTGGATAGATTGAATACAACGAGAATAAACATGTAAATATATGTCTTGGTGATCCATTGCTACATTTAATATTGATTGAATCTATATCTAGGTCTCTTTCTATTTGTGTTTCAATTATGTTGAAGCCTTGGAATAGATTATAGCTTATCTTCTTATTTATACTACCCACAATCTCTAGATCTAAAACACTATTTTTATCAGAGACAATACCTATGTTTAAGTTTTTCTCTGTAGATTCAAAGGATAGAGGTACTTTAGGTATGTTTATTAATGAGTTGTTTAGATTCATAATCTTTACTATACAGTTGAAACCTAAATGAAATTCGTTATATCTATGTATAGTGATTAGAGTTGCTGCATCCACTTTCATCGGCTTTTTTCCTTCATAGCCTATTTTAAGATTTACATCTCTGTTTATTACCTTGGTTATATCATATATAAATAGCGAATGAGCTAACTTCTCATTTATCTGTACATCTATATGTGGCTTGAATTCCCTTGTGAGAATTATGTTGTTTAGCGCTATTTTCCATTTTGTAAATGCTGTGTATGTTGGATCTCTACTTAGAAGTATTATTAGATAGCCTTGTACTATATTTGTTGATGGCAGGGTTATTCTCGATACTATACCTTCTCCTATACCATTGAGTATCTGATCCTCTATAAGGTTGTTGATTATATATGTAGAGTCTGGATATTCCCTGCAAAGTCTTAGCTCCACAAATATACACCTATATTATTATCTAATCATCTCTCTACTATTAAATGTTTATTTTCTTATTTGATATAGATTAGCTGTATTGTCTATAGATGTTCTTATGTTATTTATAAGTTCACAGAATTTGCATAGATCTCTATTAGGCGATGTAGGTTCACCACATAGTTTACATTGTGGAAGTTCTATAGATTTAAAAACATCTCTTTTTATAGAGTCTTCAATTAACATATCTATAAACTCTAGAAATCTTAGCTGTATTCCTGGCATTGAAGTTTCTAGGGATATGAGCATTTCTCTAACTTTAACTCTTAGTGTTGGCCTCGATGATATGTAGGGGCATTCTGTTTCTTGAAATCTATAGCCCATCATATATGCAAGTATTGCTGTTTCATATTCATATATTTTTCTAAGAGGCTTTACTCTTTTTATAAGCTTGGTACTATGGGTGTTGCTTAGTGGATGCAGCTGCATAAGCCTCATTATATCACCTCTTAGCATATTTATAACATATGTCTGCACCTCATCGTCTAGGTTATGACCTGTAGCAACTTTGTTTAAACCTAACATTCTTGCATAGCTATTTAGAACTCTTCTTCTTGCAATGCCACAGTATGTACATGCGCTAATGATATATTCTCTTTCCCTAGATAGTTGAAGCTTCATGAAATCATCTACACTGTAGCTTAGTTCTTTTTTTAAGCTGGTTTTAATGCAGTCTATTTTATATAGCCTGCAAATCTCTTCTATATAGCTAAACACCTCATCTCTGTTATATCCATATATCCCCTCTTCAATCATAAGCCCCATAATTTTTGAAGAGTCGTATGTTTCAGCGAGTATATTTAGAAGTACAAAGCTGTCTTTTCCACCAGATACCCCTACCAAGACTCTATCCCCGGGTAGAATCATAGAGTATCTGTTTATCTCATCTACTACTCTTTTCTTTACATCGCTATATAGACACACTTTACATAGCTTTAACCCACTATGTCTTTGATAAAACACAGCTTCTCTAACGCCACAAACACTACACAATACTCCCATAGACTCCACATCAACTATATATCAGCTCTCTCTAGATGCTACAACCTCATCAACACTATGTATTACAGCACCCATATCATCTAAAACACTTTTTACAGATTCAAAATCTATTTTAAAGCCTTCAATGGTTATAGTCAAGGTCAATGTCTCTACATCTATCTCATTAACCTTAATACTTATTTTATCAATACCCTTTACCTCAAGAAGCCTATGTGCAACATCTATTATTGTAGGGCCTTTTAAAGTCTTTAAAACATCTAGTACTAGTTTTGTTATGCCCATTTCATCTACAACCTACATTATTTATATTAACATTAGGCTTATAAATGTTAATAATAAAAGTTTATTAATTTGGTGATGAGTTACCCCCGGGAATGAGTGCTATATTTTAAATATACTGAATTGATATAGATATGTTGTACGATGATTAAAACTTACCCTACTGATTTAGCTAGACCTTTTGTACAATATCTTATCGTTTTAATAGTTTGCTGTTGGGTTTCATAGACTTTATTGAATAGTGTTGGGATTCAATAGATAAATAGGTATATTTTAGTATATTACTTGTTAATACCTTATCTACTTGCTTTATGGTTTAATGTATTGATTGTAGAGGTTTTATAACAACTATTCATATATTTTGGTAGTGAGTGCTATGGATATTAACATCATAAGGGTTTCTCTTCTTGAGTGTTATCGTAGATATGGGGAGAAGCTTGTCTCGGTGTTGAGGACTGCTATAGGTATTGCTAAGGAGAATAGACTTAAAGGTGGTCAGCTTCCTGGTGATTTCGATTATAGAAGTCTTGTTGATGGTCTTAACTCTATAGGTTTTCAATACAATCCATCTCTTCTTTTAAGAGCTCTTGAAAGAGAATATGGGGTTATAGAAACTTCTTATAGGAGTAGCAACCAGCACTGGTACAAGTTTAGAGATCTTGAGGCTGTTGAACAGGCTTTGAACTCTATTATAGGTCTAGATAATGTTGATGAGGATCCTGAGATAGCTATGGTTAAGATACAGATTAAAGCTCTTCAAATTAAATATTGGCTTAGTAAACTAAGGTCTATTAGTATAAAGAATAAGTTGAATAGATCTGATATAAAGACATTTGAGAAATTCTCGTTTCATATCCTGCCAAAACTTGTAAAGATAATGAAGATTGCAGAGGAGTATGAAGACCAGCTATATAGTGAAATAAATATTGTAAAGGACATGATATCACTAGCTCAGATAGTTGCTGAGAGAATCAACCAGGATAGTGGAGGTCGATATATATCCGAATCCCTTCAGAGAGATCTTATTGGTGAAGCCAGTCATCAACCTTCAATATAATCGCTACATATATTTAGACAATAGCTTTCCACATCTTCGCATATATCTTCACATAGCCTATCTTCACACTTATCACAATCTACTATAGTATCGCATATATCTTCACATGTAGTAGGGTTATTCTCTATATTTATAGCTATGGGCATTATACCCACCGATACCTAGCTATTTCTCCAGATTTAAAATGGTTTAAAGCTGGCTTTTTATCTGTTTTACAGCAATCCTTTGTTAAAAGATAGCTGTGGTAAATTATATAGAGGTAGAGATTAAGAGGAGCTTCTAATATATTTGTATATCTTCTTTAAGCATTGAGTATATATCGCTTTCTCTCCACATTCCAAGTCTTCCATATAGCACTATATTGTATTCTGAAAGAGTTTGCTGTAGTTTGTTAAATGCGTCTCTATCTATATTGTTTATCAATGCATATATAGCTTCAGATGTGTTGTATTCAATTGTTTTAGATGTATCTATCAACATATATTTTTTAGCTTCTGAATATAGCTTCTCTGTAATACCTGGTAGAAGGGGGTGTGAAGAGCTATAGCTTGTAACTATATATGTTATGCTGTAGCTATCTATAGGTATCTTTATAGCTGTATGTAGCCTCGATGCTCTTGTTCCATGTATATAGAACTCTATATCATTTCTAGCCTCTGCCTCTATAGATATATAGGATAATGTGTATATAGATATATAGTCTAGGTTAAGGCTTTTAATAATCTCTATGACCTCTCTACTTCTTTCTCCATATATATACCTTGGAAGAAGATCTAAAGGCCATGTATATATAAGTCTTTTAAACTTTATTATCAATCCATTTGATAAAGCTATAATACTTTTATCTAGATCTATCTTTCTAATGTTTGATGCTATAAAGCGTTCTTTTAGCGATGTTTTAAGAAGCAGCTCGATGTATTTAAATACCTCATTGCTATAGCACAGCGTTTTCTGTTCAAGCCATTCTTTAAACCAGTTTCTCTGTATAGATATAGATCTATATCCAGCTGTCTTTATATCTATAGATCCTTCCTTTAAAATATTTTTTATTACATTGTAGCATTTAATGTTGTGTTGAATGTTGTTTTCTTCAAGTATATCTATAGCTTTTTGTGGTATAAATAGCGGTGATTTTAGGTATCTATATACCCTACCTATACTCTGTATATATCCTCCAACACTATATGTAGAGTCTATAGCTATATAGCTTTTATTAAACGTTTTAGCTGTGGAGACTGCTTTGAGGGCAGCTAGACCAGATCCTATAACAGCTATATCGATGTCTATCATCTTCTATACCTTTTCTGTTCTATGCATCTGCTTTACACTTTATATTTCTTAATCTATATGGGGTTCAATGTATATAGAGAAAGGTGTTTCAAGTCTTATTGCAATAGCTATGGTTGCATCTATAGCTTCGATACTTGGTGTTGCAGCATATAGTTTTCTTCAGAGCGGTTACCAGCTACATATCCAGCTATATAGAGGGTTGCCAGCGATAGCTAAATGCTGGAACTTTACCAATACATGGCTTTGTAGCTTTAAGGTTTTGTCTAATGTGTATGGCAATGTCTCTATAGCTACAACTAATGATGTGTTTGTATATGGCTATAGATATCTAGAGGCAGATAGGCCATATATATTCATCGTCAACACATCTTTAAGACCTATAGCAGTTTTCGTTAGTGTTGATGGCTATATGTATTCATATATTGTTGAGGTTGGTGATATAGATTGATTTTATCTAGAGGTCAAAGCGAGTATATAGCTGCTGTTATAGCTGTTGTCTCAATGGTTTTTCTAAGCATGTTGTATATAAATATATTGGAGGGTATTCAGAGAGCGGCTCTGTTGTCTATTGAGAGAATAGATTCTTCAAAAGAGTATCTAGAGGTTTCATATGATAGAGAAAAACATGTTTTGTCCATAGATGGAGATGGTAGAGCTGCATATATAGTTTATCTAGCTAATGGAGAGCTCTATCTAGATGAACCCAACTCAACATCTAGATATATAGATCTCAAGGCTCTTCCAAAATACAATGAGATTATAAATAGAAGCTATACAGTTGACAATATATGTATAGTTACATATTCTCAAAACATGTTCTGTGCAAAGAATAGAGGCCAGAGACAGATGAATAGCGGTGTTGAGTTATCAGCTACAATATCTAAATGCACCGTGATGGTGTCTAGATTTCTAACAGTATCTGATCTCTTTAAGCTTCTTGAAAACTATTATCCATATAACTGTACATCTATCCAATACCCAGTACAATCTATTGGAGTCAAGGTGACTTTTAGCTTTAATGGAGATGTGGTAAAGTATAGTGTTGCAGATTCAAGTGGCTATATATGGGGCTTTGGAGAAATACCATATTCATCTCTACCTCAAAGCAATGTGCTACTAGCATATAATAGAACTGTATATAGGCTTGGTTTCATCGACCTTGTATTCGATATCTATGTATATTACAGCTTCCCTGAGGTTGGCACTGTTAAGGCTGTTGATAACAATGTATATAGATATATCTATACTGTTCCAAGGGTATATGCTCTTCAAAGTGTTGTCTATAGAGACTATCTCTTAGCAGTCTCTAGCAGAGCTTCATGTACATCTTCACCATGTTACCTCTTATATGCTATTAGGGATTTTGTTGATTATCCGTGGCAGAGCTATTCAAGTGATTTTGGGTGGTGGACATATTTTAAACCTGGTGCAAAGGACTATACATATGGCTTAGACGATGGATATACAAGCTATAGAGATATAGATGCCCACTATAGAGTTAATGTATATAGCAGGTTTAACTTGACTTTCAACGATCCCTATGCATATAACAGGGTTGATCAGCTAAATGGCTCTGTTTTTCAGATAGGCTTTATAGATGTGGAGGTGTCTAATGGTAGGTATTCAGTGTGGTATCCAAAAGACTTCTTAACACCGGCGTCAGGGAGCTATGCAACTTATGTGAAGAGGGCTATGTCTATATATGATGCACAATATGCAAGGTTCTATATATATACATATAGCTACGATGGTAGGAGATACGCTGTCTATATAGACTATAGAGACCCAGCAACACATATCATTAATATAAATCTTAGGTATGGTGGTGATAGAACTCTATATATATTTGAGTTGGGTAGCTTTATGGATTAGTGCGTAAAGCATTTTATCCTTATCCACGCTATATTTTTTAGTGAGTGTTATGAGTGATAGGGTTAGAGCTGGGGGTAGAAGGCTTATACCTATTTCAGAGGATTTATTTGATAGACTTGTAAGGGTTTCTATTAAAATTGGTGTTAATCCTAGAGATCTTTTCGAGTCTATTGTTTCACGAGTCCTTGATATCCTTGAATATGACCCTGAGCTATCTATAGCTATAGAGTCTCTAGATGCTTATAGAGATCTTCTTAGAGTTAGTGGTGTTTTGCTTCCTAGAAACGCTGTTTATAAAATTCTAAATATTCTTGATGATAGCTATATAGATGATGTTGTTGCAGAGCTTAAGAGCTCATGTAGATGGTTTGCTAGGATGAATATTATTAAGAGGGGTGGGGATCCTAGGGAGATAAAGCTCCTTCTATCTCTATGGTTTCCAGATGCAGTTGTAGATGTCATGGCTATAGACTCTGAAAAGCTTAAAATAGTTATATCTCTTTCCAATGGGGGTCAAAAGGTTTTGAGGGTTATTAGAGAAGTTTCTATAGAGTTTCTAAAAGCTCTTGGCACAGAGATAGAGTCTGTTAATGAGAGAGAAGGTGTTATAGCTATTGAGGTGAAGCGTAGATGAGCTTTGTAAAGAGGTCTAAAAGAAAAACTGTAACAATAGATAGAGCAGTTGCTGACACGATTAAAGAGATCTCTATGAGGCATGGAGTATCTATAAACAGCTATATGAAGAGCCTTATAGAGGCTGTTAAAGAGCTTGAGGATCTAGGGCTCTATGCACCAACAGCAATAAGAGATATTAAAAGCATTGCAACTCTTTCAAGACTAGGCATGGCTATGATACCAACAGAGCTTCTAAACCATATAGATAGCGATGGAGATACAATTGTAAATAGTGGTATAAGAATCGGTAGGGCGTTGAAGGAGATTAAAGCTGATGTGGGTAAAGCTATAGAGTTTCTAGGAACACAGTACAAAGTACTTATACCTATAGAAGATAGGGTTATAGTTGTTGGATCTGGAAAAAGCGGAGCAATACTAGCAAATATAATCAAGGGCATAGCATCTGGGGGAGGGCTAGAGATATCCGATGAAGGAGGCATAATAACAATAAAAATAGAGAAGAAGCAGCAACAATAACACTCTAGATATATGCTATAAAAGTTCTTTTCCCTGTGTCCTAGTGTTTTAGAATATTTTAAATTGGGAGATTATAAAAAATGTTTTGAATTAAAAATAGTTAATGATTTATATCTATTTTGCTAGTGCTTTTGATAGTCTTAGTAGTATGTATATCGATGTTGCAGCAGCTATTAATGCAAATACCATTGCAACTATCACTAGTGTGTATACACTTGATACAGCTCCAGATACATCTGAAACTGTAGTCTTTATAGCAGCTACATCGCTTTTAACATCGCCTATAGCTCTATTAGCAGAGTCTGCAGAGCTCTTAGCTGCATCTGCAGAGCTTTTTGCTGCATCTGCAGATGCCTTAGCATCTCTAGCAGCATTGGCAGCTGTAGCCACGGCATCTAGCACATCTGTTCTAAGCTTTGTTATATCTCCTCTAGCAGCTGTAACAGCATCGCTTACAGCTTTTACAGCTCCACTTAAATCAGCTACACCACTCTTTACAGCTGCCACATCTCCTTTTACAGCTCCAAGATCTGTTTTAACAGCTCCAAGATCTGCTGCTACTCTATCTACACTGCTCTTCACATCAGCTACAGCTGTTTTTAATGCTGCCACATCTCCTTTTACAGCTCCTAGATCTGTTGATATGGGCTTTAACGCATCTATTATAGCGTTTCTAGCGGCTGTTACATCGTCTTTTGTAGCTAGTTTTCCAATAGCTGTAGCTATATCTGATAATGT
>CAYUUS010000004.1:0-66916 GCA_964447975.1 uncultured Ignisphaera sp.
AAAACCAAAACAGTTGCAAAAGGCTGAGAAGAAACTTAAGGCTATAGTGAGGGCAAGAGAAAGCTAAATATCTTGAGAAAAGTAGCAAGGTTTATAGAGAGAAGTTAGCTATGGAGAACATTATTGTTGTTGTGGCTAGTAATATTAATGAAAAGAATTCAGATATGGTGAATATTGCAGTTATCTGTGAATAGCTGTAAATATTTTCTTTGTCTCTCATCACTTTTTCTTTCCCTCGCACTTCACCTTTCACAAGGAGTTCTTAAGACGATACAGACACTCAATATGCTTCTTCCTTCCCTCTTTCTTTTTACCTAGATACTCTCTAGGGATCCGCTCTTCTTAGTGGTTAAACTCTTTCATCTATACACAAGAATAGCTTTTCAAAGAATCTACAAATATTAGAGGTAATCAAAAACATCTACAGTTATCCATAGATAATCACAGCCGATATAAAGCCTGCTATAGGTTAATACTTTCTTAAAAGACATATAAAGTATCCTTCCATGTTATGGATATGAGGCCATATCCTTATACACTTGCTTATATCTTTATTGAATTCTATATTCCTAAATTTTGTTAAACCTTTAGACCATTGATTCATTTGGGGAGTGAGTATTTCAATATTATCTACATGTTCTAAAACCTTTGTTATAACATATTCATTTTCTTCAGGAGCAATACTACATGTAGTATAAACTATTTTGCCTCCTGGCTTTACAAGCTCTGTTGCTATATAGAGCAATTCTATCTCTCTTTTAACAAGTTTTGCTAAATCTTGTTGAGATGTTTTTGTTTTTCTGCTATGATCAAACATTATAGCTCCTTCAGCACTACATGGTGCATCTAATAGTATATAATCAAATTTTATATTTATTTTATTTGGCAATTTTGTTGCGTTTTCATTCAATACAATATAGGATTTAAAGCCCATTCTATAGAGATTAGATACTAAAGAAATGCTTCTTCTAAAGGATATATCATTAGCTACAACAAACCCTCTATCATTTACTAATAATAATATATGAATGGTTTTACCCCCTGGAGCAGCACACATATCTAAAACATACGAATTTTCAGAAGGGTTTAAGATTAATGGTGGTACTAGAGAAGAAGAGTCTCTATAGACATAGTATAAACCTTTTAAAAATTCATGAGTAGCACCTAGCGTTGGTGATTCGGGTTGTGAAACTACCTTATAACAGTATTTACACCATGGAATTCTATTTAATGAAAACCCCATTTCTTCAAGTTTATGAACAAGTTTATCACAATCTGTATATAGGTAATTGCATAAAACTGCTGGAGCATATTTAAAATATTCAAATACTTCTAATAGTTTTTCTGCATCTTTTAACCCTAACATATCAATATATCTTTGAACTATATATGGAAGGTAACCATATTTTTTAGCTAGGGTTAAAGCCTCATTAGAAATGATATCTATCTTTAATTCATTAGCTATATCTTTATACGATATTAACATATACTTCAGCCGCGGGTTCCTCGTTCATTTTACTTTCACACCTTGTAAGCATCATCATCTTTTAGTCAAACTCAATAACTATGTATAAATAACTAGATAAGTGGAAATAAAAATTCATAACAGTTTAACTGGAATTCAATGCTTGTTTTAAGAAATAGGTGTAAATAGGTGATGGTTGTAAAGGTCTACTTTTAAATTCTGGATGGGCTTGTGTTCCAACATAGAATCTATGATGCTTTAGCTCCATATATTCAACTACTGAATCTTCAACACTTATACCACTAACCATAAATCCTATACCTTCAAGGGCATCTAGATATTTGTTATTAACACCATATCTATGTCTATGTCTCTCAGTAACATATTCAGTACCATATGCATCAAAAACAATTGTTCCCCTAACTAACTTAATAGATTTTGAACCAAGTCTCATTGATCCTCCTATAAAGTCTAATCCTTGCTGAGATGGCAATAGATCTATAACAGGATGTTGTGTATTAGCATCCAATTCGCTACTATGTGCATCTTCTAGACCTAGAACATTTCTAGCTATTTCAATAACCATTAATTGAAACCCAAAACATATTCCAAGCGTAGGTATATTGTTTTCACGTAGATATTTTAAAGCTTTGATCTTTCCCTCG
The DNA here is from genome assembly GCA_964447975.1 of uncultured Ignisphaera sp. Classification (GTDB taxonomy): domain Archaea; phylum Thermoproteota; class Thermoprotei_A; order Sulfolobales; family Ignisphaeraceae; genus Ignisphaera. Next base: position 2,131 of record CAYUUS010000004.1, read on the forward strand.
CTCCCCCTTCTTCCAAATCCAGGTAATATTAATGCTCCTTGAACATCATTTAATAGCTCATCAATTTTTATAGTATTATCCTCTATATCTGTTGACTCAATCCATCTAAATATAGGCTTTACACACAGATATGCTGAAGAATGTTTTATAGCTTCTACTATACTTATATAGCTATCTTTAAGTTTCGTATACTTTCCTATCATAGCTATTTCTAAAGCCTTTGAATTTCTATTTAATCTATTTACAAAATCAATCCACTGATCTAATTTGACATCAAATACTGGTAGCCTCAATCTTTCTGCAAGTATTATATGGATTTTCTGTTCATATAGAATTAACGGAACTTCATAAATATTACTAACATCATAATTTGAGATCACTGCTTCCGAAGGAACGTTACTAAATAACGCTATCTTCGCCTTAGCTTCATTAGATAAAGGCTTTTCACATCTAGCAACAACAATATCGGGTTGTATACCTATTCTTCTTAATTCTTGAACACTATGTTGAACAGGTTTTGTTTTTTGTTCACCAGTTGCTTTAAGACTTGGCACAAGAGCTACATGAATAAATGCAGTATTATTGAAACCCTCTTCTAAACGCATTTGTCTAGCAGCTTCAAGAAAAGGTAATCCCTCTATATCTCCAACAGTGCCACCAATTTCAATAAATACCATATCAACTTTGTCCTCTTTAGCTACATCTTTAATTCTATTCTTTATTTCATTTGTAATATGAGGAATTATTTGGACTGTAGCTCCTAGGAATTCTCCTTTTCGCTCTTTCATTATAACAGAATAATATATTTGTCCTGTAGTAATGTTATTTTTCCTACTCAAGTTTTTATTTAAGAATCGTTCATAGTGACCTATATCTAGATCTGTTTCACCACCATCCTCAGTAACAAATACCTCACCATGAGCATAAGGATTCATAGTGCCAGCATCTACATTGAGATAAGGATCTATTTTAATAATTGTTACTGAATAGCCCATTGACTGAAAAAGCAACGCTAGAGATGCTGTTGTAACACCTTTTCCAACACTACTTAACACACCTCCTGTTATAAATATGTATTTTACCAATGAACCTCACTCTAGATGTAATATTATTCTCATAGTTGCTTTATACTTAAACACACATGTATTGTTTATCACACTGTAACAGAAATTTAACTTTTATAACAGTAAGAGACCCTTGAAAGTATTGCTAGCGCAGTAGATGCATAGGAAAAAGCTTAGGTTCAACAGAAATAGTAATACTAAATAAATCTCGTCAATTGATTAATCTAACAGTAAAATTTAAATGAATTCCATTTTAATTATAGTTATATCCCTGTAATTCTGTAGAAATACTGTATTATGTGGTCCACCCTCTTATTTTTATAAAACTTTAGAACATTATTATGGTGCTAAGATTAATGGATTCAACAACCTTATTAATATTAACTATATCGACTCTTGGCATAGCATTATTGGCTACATTAAATACTATAAGAAGAGAGCCAATAACACAGTTAAAAAACGTTGAAAACATATTAAATGAAGATAATGCAATTAAAAAAGGCTATGCATATACTGTTGATATAGGGGATTCCTTGCTTATTGTTGCAGTTATAGATAAGAATAGTAGTAATGAAATAATGGCTGTTAATGAAAAGTTGTTAGAGGTAAAGAGTATTGCTGACAAAAACTAGTTATAGCAATAGAAATGTAATTTACTTTAATACCATACTCACACTACTCCTTTCACTAAATGTTATACTGTATCTAACAAATAAACTTACATTAAATGAATGTATTGCGTTCTTTTTAACCCAGGGAATATCAATATTTATAATAATATTATTAAATAATAACCGTGATACAACAATATTTAGTAAAATGTCAATGGCGTTAAACATTCACATAATATTATATCTCTCCTTAATAAATACAATGCTTTCTAAACCATATCTTGGCAACATTTTTACATCAATATTATTCAATATTGGTTTTATAGTCTTTTTACAGAGCTTTATTATGAAATTTAACAATATAGATGAATATATGATATACGGTATTGGCGTAATTTCCACGTTTTTGAATTTATTTAAAGCTAAAATAGGGCTTGTTTTAATTGCTCTAGTAGTTGCGTATATAGCTATATACTTTATTAATAAATTGCCTTGGTATATTACTTGTGCAATTAAAATTATAATGTTATGTAATATATTGATGATGATTAAAAACATGCCATATCTGTTTTTTGTTGTATCCTCAGCCCTTCTATCTAAATCTTATGGATATTTAGAGTTTCCAAGTACTGCTATAGGACATATACCATCATATGGATTTAAATCACTTATCTATACTATTATATCTTTCGTCTTAATCTTAATGTTTATTAGATTGAACCTTATAGATCTCTATTTCTAATCATCTATAATGAAGTTGATGATATAATATTATTGGTATTATAATCCATATATTAATGCAAAATCAAAAATCTTCCTTGCATCCTTTTTCACGAGACCATATAGTTTCACCATTTACATTTTCTATCATTAGAACCCTATGTATTGGTATAGCCATAAGGTCAGAGTTGCTAATGATATACACATAATAATTATCTACAGAATGTACATATCTAAATGGAATTCTTTTTAAGCCGCTTTTATTTAATCTATCAATTACAACTAAATAATAGCTATCAAGCTTTTCACGATATTTCCACAGAATTTTATTTATTACATTCCTTATCCTCATTGTATCACAATAATATACTTAATTATATTTTAACTATTTCCAGCTATAAAATTAATAAGTTTACTTCACGTTACTTAGAGAACACCTAGGTACTTAAGATGCAAAGTTTTTGGATGCTTAGTTCCATTAGTAATTGCTTAATCATATTTTGTTTTATATTAGATTTGTTGTATTATTGGTTTTTAATAGAGCTGTTTAGAAAAATTTAAAATTTCGCATTGAAATTGTATTATAAATTAAATCTTATTTTGTTTAAGACTTTGCTATTAAGAAAGTGAGTGTTAAAGGTAATAAAATTAATATCGGTAATTCTAGCAACGTATTAAAGCTATACTGAAGGATACAAAATAGGTGTTTAAAATGAGTGAATATAAGGTATTGCATATAGATGTAAGCACTGGTAACTATACTATTGAAGTGTACAAAGCTCCTGAAGTAATAGGACCTGTAGACGCTGGAATTATAATACATGAAAAGCTACAATCATGGAACAAAGATGTATTCGATCCTTCCAATGCTGTAGTTATTGGCTCAGGTATGTTTGCTGGCAGTAAGTTGTTTGGTACTCATAGACTTGTAGCTGTCTTTAGAAGCCCTGAAAGTAAAGGATTGCATGTATCTGCAATGGGAGGAGCTGCATATAGATTCATGGGCTGTGGAGTCCATGCTGTATCAATTGAGGGGCGAAGTTCGAAACCCGTAATACTTATTGTTAAAGGTAATAGTCAAGGATTTGAAGGCATAGAAATGAGATATATAGAATATGAAGAGCTTGAGAAAATATATAGTGGCTATAAAAATAAAATAGGAGCATATGCATTAATTGAATATATACTAGATAATTATCGTGATTTGTTACAAACCTTAAAGGCAAGGCCCATTGTTGTGGGACCAGCCTCATGGAAAACTATTTATGGAGCATTAATTTCTATAGACATAAACTTTAATAAAATGAGTATTGTTGAGGGAAGTGAAGATTTTGCTGCGAGAGGTGGTGTTGGTTCAATTCTTGCTCAAGCCCACAATGTTGTTGCAATTATTGCTGGAGGAGAATATAAACCACAAATATTTAGATTATTTAAGGATACAAGAGAATTATATAGCTCTCTAGCTAAATTACTTGGAAAGGACTATGCTTCATCAGTAAATGAGGCCACTGTAAAATATCGCTTCGATTCAAAGATTGGTGCAGGTGGAACTTTCGGTGTGAATTATCCACATTATAGAGAATTGTTACCTCTATTCAATTACAACAGCATTTATTTATCGAAAATTATCAGAAAGAAAATTATAGACATATTGCTAGAAAACTTTTGGAAACCTTTCAAACTTGAAGTATCTAATCCGAAAACATGGACAACATGTGGCGAACCCTGTCCAGTTGCATGTAAAAAAATATGGCTTGGTAAGAAAACAGATTATGAGCCTTTCAATGGTTTAGGACCAATGATAGGTGTAATGAAGATAGAGGTAGCTGCAAAACTTGTTGACTTAGCAGATCAACTAGGTTTCGATGCAATAACAATAGGACATGTAGTTGCATGGCTTCTTGAAGCTGTATATAAAGGTCTTCTTATGCCTCAAGAAATAGGATTAGATAGTAAACCAGTCTTTGATCCTATGTTATTAAATGTAGATGAATGGATTAAGAATGGTGAATTAGCTAAAAAAATATTGTGGGGACTAGTAAATAGATCAACAGATGTGCTGAAAATTGTAGCAACTAAGGGTGTAAGAGCAGCATCTAAATATCTAGACGAATTATATTCTGATAGAGTCAAGAAAATTGGCATAAAGTTTGAAGACCTAGTAGTTTACCTACCATATGGTGATGATGGCTACATGACTCCAAACTACTATTGGGCCCCAGGGCTTTTGCTACCCATACCTATAACAGGTAAATATTGGACCAATTATACTTCAATATTCACTGAGCCAGAGGAGTTTGCCAAAACAGTTGTTGTTAGAATCATGAAAGAGTATTCTATTGAAAATGCGGGGTTATGTAGATTCCATAGAGGATGGGCTGAGAAAATTATGAATAAACTATATGAGATGCTGGATATAAAAGTAGACTTAGATCAACATTCTAAGGAAATGTATAGAAGGATTGCACTATATAACATTAAAGCAGGTGCTAAACCAAAACCCTTGGAAAGCACTAAAGCAAGAGATGTTATAACAACGTTAGCTTATGAATTCAATGTAACAGATTGGATAAAGAAGTTCTCAGATAATCATGATGAAACATTAAAAGAATGGATTAATAGAGCCGCAAAAGTAATTATAGAACAATTCAATTTGCCGTTAGACTGGTATGAGATGTAGATTGATTTAATGACATTTCCTAAACAAAAACAGTGACTTATTTATTGCTAATTCAATTTTTTATTAACTACTGATTTATTTGTTCTTGGTTTTTGCTTATTACATATTCAACAATATAAACCTTTACTTTTTATAAAAGTAGTATAAACTAACATTACTATAAGTTCATGAATATCAACGTATTATAATCTTTATATATATCCTTTATATATATCTATGTCTATGCTCTAAAGTTATAATTTATAATTTGAATAAATAAAAAGAGATAAAAGATAGATATAATAAAATGACATTTCATAGTAAGTCTGCTATCGAGGAAACAATGTTGAATTCTTTAAAGTGTTTCACCACATGTTTATACATGTTTATTTCGTTGTTTAGGTCTTTGAATTCTTCAACATCTATAGATGATGTGATGAAGCGTATTAAGGTTGGATTTATTAAGAATGTTTTTAAGATATAACGTCTTATCATAAGCTCCTTTAATATTCTCTTTAAATTTTCAATATCTAAATCATCTATAACATCCATAAATATTACAACGAGACAAGATTCTGAACAGAATCTTCCTACAAGCTCATTTACAAACCAATGTATTATTCTATTTGCACTTGAATAACTCTTTTTCTCGATAATGAGTGGCCATGTAACTGATGCTAAAAGCGTATAGATGTATTTTGAATTGTGTCTCGTTATTTTATTTGAAATCAAGATTTCTCTTTCTGTTATAACACCTATGCCAAGGTTAAGGCCACTTTCAACAATTCTAATAGAGAGATTTAATAAAAGTTGTAATAAGATCTCTATAGCTGGGGGGTCGCCCAGGAAAAATTTATCATGTATTGATACTATAAATATAACATTTCTATAAAGATGTGTTTCAAATTCCTTAACCATAAGTTTTAAAGCTCTAGCTGTAGCTTTCCAATCTATTTTTCTATAATCATCCCCTGGAAAATATTCACGGATTCCTAATATATTCGTTCCTAATCCTTTATGTTTTGAAAGGTGTGCCTCATAGCTAATATAAGGTATATTCCTTTCTACATTGATCTCCATATACAATTGTTTAGGAATTATATCAATATATAAAGATTCTTTTAAGAGAATCTCAATTCTATACCTAAAATATAAAAAGGGATCCTCAAGAAAAATTATGAATCCTTTAATTTGATGCCTCCCACTATAACCATGTATTAAAATCTCGATTGTCAGTAAATTTTTAATTTTTCTTGGAATAGTCTTTGAAATCTTTATACCAATATCAGAAATCATTAAAGCTTTATTTATTCTTAATACCTCAAATAATTGATGCTTAAGCTCCATTTTTATATTAATTTGTTCATTCTCTATAATAGTTAATGTGGAATAGCTAATAGAAATGCCTCCTAGATTTTTAACATCATTTAAGGTCTTAGCTATAGATATTATTAGAGCTAGTAATCCTAACATTAATATAGCAAATAGTGTGAAAATATAATTCTGTAATACTATAGATGTGGATGTTACGATAGATATTATAAATGTTATAGGGTAAAATCCCTTGCCCTTATCTCTATAAACATTCATTTTATAGTCTTTCTCAGGCATCAATACCAACATAATGCTTGTTACCTTAGTTTTATATTTCAAGGCTTAGGTATATCTATACGTGAGATTATCTCATTAATAATTCTTATACCATTATAACCCTCTGCTATATATTCAGGTTTTATAAATATTCTATGCGAAAGAGCTGGAATTGCAGCCATTTTAACATCATCTGGTATAACATATTTTCTATTTTCAAATAAAGCAAACTCCTTCGATAGTGTTAATAACATTAATGCCCCTCTAGGTGATATCCCTAATCTAGCAGCTGGATGTTTATGACTATATTCTATTATTTTAGAGATATATTTTAAAATATCATCATCAACATAAACTTTGTCTATCTCTTCAGAAGCTTCAAAAATGTCATTAACCGTTACTACGGGTTTTAATGACTCATATTCCTTTTCTAGAAACCTATAACCCTTTTTTAATAATTTTAATAAAGAATCCCTGTCAAGTGTATCCATATATATCTTCATATAAAACCTATCTAGCTGCGCTTCAGGTAATGGAAATGTTCCCTCTAATTCTATTGGATTCTGAGTAGCTAACACCGAAAACGGTTTAGGTAATCTTATTGTTTCACCCTCAATTGTTACCTGATTTTCTTGCATAGCCTCAAGTAAAGCTGATTGTGCTCTTGGTGATGCCCTATTAATTTCATCAACGAGAACTAGGTTAGCATATATAGGCCCAATTTTAACTTCAAATTCATTTGTTTTCTGATTATACACCTTCGTACCTATTATATCAGATGGTAATATATCTAATGTACATTGTATTCTAGAGAATTTGAGATTTAATAACTTAGCAACAACCTTTACAGTTAACGTCTTAGCTATACCAGGTATACCTTCAATTAAAGCATGGCTACCAGCTATTATTGTAAATATTATTAGTTTTACATGCTCCTCTCTATTCACTAAAACCTTTGAAGATTCTTCAATAACTCTTGATAATACCTTATAAAATACTGACATTTTTTCTCGTAAATTATAGATATTTGAAAGAATAATAATCTAACGCAACTATTTTTAAAATCTTATAAACACTTGTCAATGTTTCACTTATATATACTAAAAAATAATATGTTATTTCTATGACGACTAAGATGGTAGTAATTGAAATTTATATCAATGCCATTAAGATCTACATAAACATCTATAATTAATTATTTAGATTAGAATAAAATATATCCTTAGGGAAACATTTATGTAGAATATTCTATTCAAAATATAATGTAGACAACAAGCAAATTTAATTTATTAAGCTAAGGTATTTTAAGTTTAAAATTTCATTAAGCCACAGCTATTATTAAGAACATAAATTGTAGGTAGTAAAGCTTGAAAATAAAAATATTGACATGTATATTAATTTTTTTGATCACTATAGATATATATGTAGTCTTTCCTGTTAAAGCCTTAGATCCAGAAAGACATTCGAAAATTGTTGGAGATATGGTATATAATGAGATTTATTTCTATAAATCATTTATTGAATGGCTTGAGGAATCAAGACTTCTATCTCTTAACATTTCAGAAGATAACTTAGCATTAATAGATAAGGAAATAGCGTTGGATATACTTAATAAAGTTTTTAATGATGGTAAAATTGCAATGTTTACAGGAGGTATTCAATTAAGAATGTTGAAGAAATATGCAGGACTTAAACAGTTTGTAAATGAATCTGATATAGTAAATCTTATTAAAGCCATTATGAAAGATAGCAATATAACTTTAATTAATTCTCAATGTGACCATATTTTAGCTAAGTTTCTCATCTACATTACATATATATCTAATAGTACTTCTAATAAAAAAATAGAATGCAAATGGAGTTCTGACGATTTAGAATTGTATGCTAAATATATTCTAAGTCTAAAAGGTTTTGACTTAAATATGAGTGAAGGAGTGATAAATATTATCAAATATTTATATATTCTTAGAATGGCCACAATCAGTGGAAATATAGATAGAAAAGTATTGAGTAGTATAATAGGAGAGATCTCCTCTAAATACTCAATCATAACTGCTATATTTATTAAAACATATGTCTATGGCTATAACTTAAAGATAGTAGATCGTGGATTAGACCACAAGGTATCTATAGAAGGTTATATCCAAACACATATACCTATAATGAAGACAAATGTTTCTGATACAAGAGAATACAATTTAACACATGTTTTAATAAAAGCTCTACAAACAGTTGAAAAATTAAAAGAAAAAGGCGTAGATGTAAAATATATAGATATATTTAAATTTGTTGATACATTAATGAATGTTAATGTAAATGAATATCATAATATTATAGCTAGTATAAACAATTTCTTAAATGATGAATATATTGAAACTACAGCATCAAATATTAATAATTATAGCTATGTAAATAGACTATATAGCTATAATGATTATCTTACAAATAAACAGACTTCTTATTATGCAGATCTCTGGTATGGTTATGAAGATGCTGTAGAATCTTCATGGAATAATAATGACAAATCTAAAGAATCTCTAATAAATTTACATGATTTACTGAATGAATCTGTTATTGATGTGCTAAATAGATCAATATCGTCAGAATTGTTTAAGAGAGATATATTAAATGAGATAATTGAACATACTAATAAAAATAGCATTGAAACTATAAATATAAGAGATACAATTCTAGTTTCTTCTACACGTCAAATAGCAACTAAAAGAATAAATTATTTAGATAATACATTCTATACCCTAATAATTATTGTTATACTAGCTGTTTTTAGTCTCTATATTTCAACAGTATTTATGAACACAAAAATTAAACCGTTTCTAAAACAATTAATCAAGATACCAAAAGAAAAATCTAAAGATGATACCCTACAAGCTGAATCTAAGAATATTAAAATAAAGTTATTTATAGAATTTTGGAATACAATACATAGATTTGCAAATGAGTTTAATTTAAAAATTGAAGGTTCTTATACCCATAGAGAAATTAAACATAAACTCATTACTCTACTAAATGTAGAGAGCTCTAGAAAATTAATAGAACGTATAACATATTTGTATGAGATATTAAGATATGGCAATATAGAAGATATTAACTTATTAGATGAATTGTCAGAAGCATTGAATTCAATAAAAATAAAATTTCATTCTATAATTGGAAAATGATATGCTACAACGAGATGAGATAATGCTTTATAAAGCCATAACTTACATAATTATAGTTTCTGTTCTATTTTCATTTGCATCAATAATATTTAATCTTAACTCTATAGAATTGATTGTTTCATATATATATTGTTTTGCAACACTATATCTATTGTTTTCTATGTGGCTCAGCATTAGATCGAATACTATACCAATTTTAATACCTATAAAAATACCTGTAATAAAAATTAAAGGAGAAAAATATTATATAAGAATTACAGAAATTTTTATGTGGGGTATTTTATTAGATACTATAGCTGAGATTTTTGACATAGTTTTATGGCAGTATCTATTTCTATTAATATCACTATTTTTTATTATGTATAGATTTGTGTTAAGAATTCCAATAGAGAGAAGATATAGGTTTACAATATTATTAATTTCATTTATATTTTTATACTTTTCAGGATATCTAAATCATGCTGTTCTTAGAGATTTTGATGAATACTTTAAATTCATAGAGGATGTTATACATGGAATTAAATGAAAAAATTTTTAACATATTAATATTAATTACGATATTTCTATTCATTAGTTCAGTTATATTAGCAGCATTACAAAGATATATAGCTGCACTCTTTGCAATGCTTTCTGGTCTTGTTTTAATATCATTTCTAAGTGAGATACGAGGTGAAGAGAGATAGGCTTTAAAAAGATGATTCTACTATTAATTGTTGCTATAATTATACTCCAAGTTTTTGAAAGAAGAGCCTCTGGTTTGGCATATTCAGGAGCTTCTCCTCATAATAATGATTGGGATGGCACTTCAGAATTAGTAAAAATGTACAATGAGATATATGGAAATGTGGTGATAGTTGATGATTGGATTAACCTTTACTTTAAGATGAATGATATAGATTCCTGCAATAATTTATTCATAATCTCCCCAGAGAAAAGCTACAATTTTTTAGAAAAATTAGTTATATATAGATTAGTATATGAAAAAAGATTTAACGTTATTATATTTGATGAAGGACCTTATTCCAACGACCTACTTTCATATTTGAATATACCTGTATCTATTAAAGGTTTTAATTATATTAAGGATATTAATGGTTCTCCTATTCTCCGAGGTAAAATATCGCTAGGTAATACTTCATTAATAGTATTCTTTGCTTACGCTTCACCAATAATGGTATATAATAAGAGTATTTGTAGATCTATAGCCTCAATCAATAATATCACAGTTGGTGTTATGTGTAATATAGGTAACAGGTCATTTTTAGTAATAGGAGATGGATCAATTGCTATAAACTCTGTAATAGCCTTTAAATCAGCTTTGAACCCTTATACTACTTTCTTAAAGCATATTATACCATCTATATGTGATCCAAATAAAAAAGTATCTATATATATTGATTCCACCAAATATAAACCAAGATTAGTTACAGTAGAAGAAATGATAAATCAAGGCCATAGTTATAGAGAGATCTTTGGCACATTAATAAATCCTTCAAGATATATTTTTATTTTCTTAATTTATATTAATGATTACATTAATAGAGACTTTGTTTTGTATTTATCTATAATCACCTTTGTATTGCTCATTGTTTTAATTAATAATTTATTGTTAAAAAATAAGAATAAAATGGAATCCCAGCAAAGAATACCAATAGATACAATAATTAATACTGATGAAAAAATTTTGATTAACTTAGTTAATATCTTATGTAATAATGCAAAAAGAATAGAGAGCGACAAAAGATATAAAGCTCTATGTAAATGTGCATCTAAAAGAATTAGAAAACATTCATGTCTAGAAAACTTTAAAAATATAATAAATAGCGATAAAGAATTGAAAAGACTTATTTTATCTATAATGCTCAAATCATAATAAACCCAAAATATTTATAATATCTCTATATAAATTAGAATATAGAGGGAATTAGAAATGAGTATAAGAAATGAAGAAAAAGAAGCTTTACCAGGTAAACTAAGAAGAGGTATCTGGATAGAAGGAGATGTAATGTATGTAGCTGGTGAAGAATTTATAGAGAAAGTTGCTAGTGCATTAGCATCTATAACCCGTCTAAGGATCCTTGGACTAGCATTTAAAGAAGATATGGGAATAGAGGATTTGGCCTCAAAGTTAAATCAAAGTAAAGCTAATATAAGTACACATGTAAAACGTCTTGAGGAAGCAAATGTGGCTAGGCCTGTCTATATACCTGGCCAACGTGGCGTGAAAAAGATAACAAAGCCTACTATTAAAGAGATAAGAATATTGCTCTCAGCCTTAGCAGAGGAAGTAGAAGAACGTATGAAGGAAGCACCTTTACCTCCTGAAGAAATGACAGAAGATAATATTTAGTGAATAAGTTTATAGGAAAACATATTGCATCTCCATTATATACTTTCATCGAATTGTGAATAAAACAGACGGTATCTTATGTTCATATACAAATGAAGCTTAATATATGTATTGTTTATCTGTAAAAATCTTATCGATATTTAATAAAACAATTAAGTAATGTGTATTTCTTTAATTAACATGTATAATTAGATGGTAAAAGAGCTCTGAATTTTTGACCAGTTTTTGAACTTGTAAATATCCCTATTTTAATGGATTTGCCTAAATGATTCCTTATCACATATATTTTTTCAGGTGCTAATTTGATGGTGATGTGTTGCAATGGATCTTTAACACTTACAATATCTCTGCATACCATTTCCTTTTCACCTCATATCTAACCTTACTATTATTAATTTGTTTACTGATATTTGTTATCTCCATAGACTAGGATAATAAGCTTAGCGTTATATTTATTACTTACTATAAAAATAGAGTGCTTAGAAGATTAAATAAGGTTTATTGGGTGCAATCCTATGAGTATGCGAGCGTTTATAGCAATTGAAATAGAAAACAGAGATACCTTGATAAATATTATAAAGATTAGAAATGCATTGAAAGATCTAGGACTAGACATCAAACCTGTTGAAGATGAAAATATCCACATCACTATAAGGTTTCTAGGTGAAATTTCAAATAACACTGTTGAAGAAATTAAGAAAATACTGCTTTCTATTCCTACATTTGCAAAAAGTTTCTTAGTAACAATAAAAGGTATTGGCGCATTTCCTAATGTTATGCATCCAAGAGTGATATGGGTAGGTATAACAGATGGTGTAGATAAATTATCATCAATAAGAAATTTTATTGATAGAGAAATAGTTAACATGAGATTAAACGATGTCTATAAGGATCAACATGAATTTTCACCACATATAACAATAGCACGTGTTAAAAGCTCAAGAAATATGGAAAAGTTTCGAAAATTTTATAGTGAATACCAAGATTACTTATTTGGAACATCGTCTGTGACGTTGATAAAGCTTAAACAAAGTGTTCTTACCCCTCAAGGTCCAATTTATAAAGACATCTTCTATATAAAAATATGAATTATACCTAATAATCAATTCTGTGCAAAGGTTAATATAATGTTAACAAAATATATTGAAGACATTCTTAAAGCTACACTCCAGAAAATAAAGCCATTAGAAGAAGATCGACAACGTCTTTATAAACTTTTTAACAAAGTTCGTAAAGATTTAGAACTATGTCTTTCTACTACCGATAAAAGATTTGAAATAACATTGCAAGGTTCATTCGCAAAAGACACTTTCATAAAAGAAGATGTGGACATAGATATATTTGTGTTATTTGACCCCCTTGATGTGAGTAGTGAATGGATTGATAAAATATTTATACCACATATCCATAATTGTCTTCAAAATCAATATAAACTAATTATTAAATATGCATCTCATCCCTATATTACAACATATATAGATAACATCGAAATCAATATTGTTCCGGCATACAATGTAAAATCACCAAACAATATAATAACAGCAGTTGATAGAACTCCTTTTCATACTAAATACATACTTTCAAAATTAAATGATGCATTAAAAGATGAAATACGGATTTTGAAATATTTTTTAAAAACGTGGAATTTATATGGCGCTGAAATAAATATACAAGGTTTTTCCGGCTATTTAACGGAGCTTCTTATATTAGCCTATGGAACCTTTCTAGATCTTTTAAAAGCTTCAAAACAATGGAGGCCCTACAAGGTGTGTATAGATATTGAAAAACATTACAAAGATGTAAAGGACTGTTTAAAAGCTTTTAAAAATAATGTATTAATAGTTGTAGATCCTATTGATCCTAAAAGAAATGCCGCTGCTGCTGTATCGTTAAAGACATTTTCTACCTTTAGATTACTAGCTTCTCTATTTCTAGAAAAACCATCACATATTTTCTTTGATAGACTCTTAAAAAAAGATGAGGTGCTACATATAGAATACATTAATAAATATTTAAAAGAGAGGTTAGAATCGACATTTAGTTGCTTAATCGGTATAGAGTTTGAAATCGTTAAACCAATACCTGATATTGTTTGGGGGCAACTAAATAGAATAGAGCGAGTTCTTAAAAATACTCTTAAATCACATGACTTCAGAGATGTTTATATAGATAGCTGGATTGATAATGAATTCAAAAGAGCAATAACATTGATTGAGGTAATTAACTGTAATTTTGATTATGAAATTAAAAGAGGACCTCCTAGTTTCATTATTGATGAAGCAATAAATTTTATAATTAAAAATAAAGATGCTCTTGCGGGGCCTTGGATTGACGATAATGGTATATTACACTGTATCAAGAAACGTAGACATAGACCAACAAATATAGTTTTATCAGTTATTAAAAATCTTCAATTATCTTCGTTAAAATTTATACGCCATATAGAACTTATTAACTTGTTACCTTTACATGACACTGAATTCAGAAAATGGCTTAAGGAGTTTCTAGAACGAAAGATATTTAAGGATATCTATGAGTTAATAGGAAACTCTGTCTGAGATCATATGATAAAAACTTTTATTCTTTTCTAAAGCAAGAAATATTCATTTATTTAGACAATGTAATAGTAATGTTATTTGAATTCATCTTGGGCTCGATACTCTTACCACAATTTGGACATATACCTCCAATTCTTATTACCAATTCTGATGGTGATGGCACACCATAATAATCCTGACCAGCTCTTATAAATGCATAAACTATGCTATTGCATTTGTTGCATCTATATACTATAGGCATTTCAGAGTCCCCCTAGTGAAAATATTACATCAGATCTTTAGTAGGGTTATTCATAAGTAATACTTTACATTAAATATGTATTCCACAACATAAAGAATCTAGTCATATTAGAAGTGAAAAAGTTTATATAAAATCATTTTAGTATTACTCTACAAAAACTTTATAAAATATTTATCTATAACGCTATAAAGTATTTTTAAAGTTTTTATAGAATAGAATAGTGGGGCCGCCGGGATTTGAACCCGGGACCACCAGCGATCCGGGTAGGGTACACCCCAGGCTGGCATCCTAGCCAGGCTAGACGACGGCCCCAAACATGGTACTTTAATAGAGTTAATTACGAAAGACTCATTTTCTATAATATTAATTTATATTAAATTTTAACAACTTTTGTTTCTTTAGTGGTATTGCATCGCTCTAATTCTTTTTTCCATATTAGAGATGGTGTCCACATGATCCAAGCGGGAACCTTTTTTATAAATTCGTATGCTTCCATCCAATCGTCTAACTTGAGCTCCTCTGCTAATTTCTCTAAATCCATTTCTGTCTTTGCATATATGTTCAATATCTTTACAACTTTCTCATCTATTTCAATCTCTTTATCACCTACTTTTATTATATATTTATAACATGTCACCAATATTGATACCTCTTTTCCTCTGTAAAGCTATTTATAATGTTTTTGATTAGAGGTATAAAAGTTATTATTACTATTTATTACTATGATACAGGAGCGTAACATCCTTCTCTAACTTGGTAAATAAGCCCTTCTCTTCTCATTTTATTCAACACTTCTTCAACAAATTTATCATCTATATTTTGTTCACGAGTTTTACTTACAATATTTTTTATCTTGGCACATCCTTCTGCAGCTGATAATTCACGAATCACTTCTTCTATTATTAACATCTTTTCTCGTTGCGATTTAGGTTTGCCTGTCATAATTGTATCTATATCAATTTCACCACTTTCAACATCTATACCAACACTTTCAAGCATACTCTTCATAAGTCTTATAGCTTCAGCTGCATCTTCCTCTGTTACTTCATTTTTTAAAGCCATCCTGCTATGAGCCTCAGCGAGACGTATCAATGCTTCATACTGTCGTGCAGTTATAGTAATAGGCGAATCTGGTGTTTCAAAACTTCTTTTCCTCATTTCAATAAAGAATTCCTCTAACATTTTCCGGGCTTCTTCAGTTAGAACAGGTTTAATATATTTTCTAGCATATGCAATATATTTTCGCAGAGTATCGACATCTATAAATGGTTTAACCACTTCACTATAGCTATGAACCGCTGAAATATGTCTTGCCAACCTAGAATCTTTTTCAGGGTTAGGAATATCCTTTACTACAAATATCAAGTCGAATCGTGAGAGTATTGTGGGTGGTAAGTTAACGTTTTCAGTTATTGATCTACTAGGAAGATATCTTCCATATCTTGGGTTGCCTGCTGCCAAGACTGATGTCCTAGCATTTAATCTTGCTACAATTCCTGCTTTAGCTATAGATATTGTCTGTTGCTCCATTGCTTCATGTATAGCCACTCTATCCTCCTCCCTCATTTTATCAATTTCATCTATACATGCAACCCCACCATCTGCTAACACAAGTGCGCCAGCCTCAAGATAATATTCTCCAGATTGTTTATCTCTTATGACAGCAGCTGTTAACCCTGCTGCAGTAGCACCTTTACCAGTTGTATAAACAGCCCTTGGTGCTATACGTGAAACATATTGTAAAAGTTGAGACTTAGCAGTTCCCGGATCGCCTATAATAAGTACATGTATATCGCCACGCACTCTAGTACCATCTGGTAATATCTTTTGATTGCCTCCAAATAGAAGTAAAGCTATAGCTTCTTTTAAATCCCATAAACCATGTATGGCAGGAGCTATGGAAGCTATAATTTTTCTTCTTATTAGAGGATCTTTAGCAAGCTCCTTAATTCTTTCCTCATCTTCTTTACTAATTTCTATTTCTTCTAGCATGCGTTGTGAAACAATAATATTATTTGCCTCAAGAAATATATCATATACACTTTTAACTCTTTTAGCCCCACCACCTCTAAGCTTCAATATACCTATTACGATAACTCTATCACCGGGTCTTGCAATATCTACAAGAATATCATACACGTCTACTTCTAAAGACCTTGGCATTCTACCAGCAGGCATTTCCTCCGGTTTCTCTTGAATAACAATTCTTTGAAAATCACGATATCTAGATCTTTCTTCAATAAGTCTCCAGCTACCGCTAGATCTTTGGCATATAGGACATATCATAGGCTTATCTATAGTATCACCTGTTATAGGAACATGAATTTCGCCTCCACATTCATGTATAAATAAAGCTTCAACCATTTTTTGTTTTGGTGGAGTGGCTCTTACTACTATACCCTCCACAGCTACTAGTTTACCTATTAATATGCTTCTTATATCTCTTATTTTAAAGAGCAGAGGTATGTCTCTGAATCTAGGTATTATTCTGGGAATCTTATCTAAATATTCAGGATAATACAGTTCTATAATATGTTTAACTGCTTCAGCGAATTTCATTATAGCTAATTCAGGATCTTTAACAATGTATTCTTCGGCTAGTTTTGGATTATAATTTACAATATCCATAAAACTTATCTCAATGTCGTATCTTTCTTCAAGTATCATTCTTCTTATTGATTCTCTATATTTATGCTCTCCTGACTCATCCCGATAATTTAAAAGAAAATCTTCTATCTCAGCAAAATAATCGTGGGTCAATAATGTATCAGTAGCATTACCAGTCATATAGTTTACCTTAATTCAACAAATTTCTCTAGCCAGTATGATAAAATTTTTCTAAATTTATTTATAAGTACTTTCTCCTCAATAGATAATTCCTTTTCAATTGTATCAATACCTCTTAACTGAATAGCTTTAAAAATCATGGAAAGCCTTATGTTAACAATTTCAGTAAAGTCTTCTTTCATTCTCTCAACAGATTTAAGCAAAGTTATATCTCCCACCTTCCTTGCCTTAGATTCTAAGGCTTCTATATTTGACTTTGATCTAATGAAGAAATATTCCTCAAGTTTTGATAAGCGACCTCTTTGTTGTGTATGTATAAAGCGAAGCCTTGCTAGATCTTGCGGTGTTAAAGAGCCATCTAATATCTCGACATAGCCTCCTTCTTCAAGAATTTCAGCTAGCCATCTAGGTATTACTGCCTCTGAGCCTTTATAAAGAGATGAATGAATCATAGGCAATTCTGGTATAGGTTTCAATACCATAACCCTCACTGGTGCCATATTGTATAGAAGGTCTAGTAGCCCCACATCGATTAAAACCATTAATCTTCACCTAGCTTCTATAAAATTAGTTATAAGGGTAACAGGCTTTAAAACAGTTATAACATAAGAGTTTAAATATAGATAATTCATATGTTGAGGCAAAAAATTCTTAGTCTTTTAAAGCATATTGTAGAAAAATAGAGAAAAAGTTAGGTGATTATTTTGAGTGAAAAAATTATGGAACTTTTATGGACTGAGAAATATAGACCAAGCTCATTAAAGGATATTGTAAATCAAGAAGAAGTAGTTAAAAGATTATTAAAATTTGTAGAAGAAAAGAATATGCCACATCTTCTTTTCGCTGGACCTCCAGGTACAGGAAAAACTACTGCTGCCTTAGCTTTAGCAAGTGATCTCTATGGTGATGAGTGGAGAAGATATGTTTTAGAGCTTAATGCTAGTGATGAAAGAGGCATTACTGTAATAAGAAGTAAAGTTAAGGAATTTGCACGAAGTAGGCTGCCTGGTGACATACCATTTAAAATAGTGATATTAGATGAAGCAGATAATATGACTGCTGATGCACAACAAGCTCTTAGAAGAATTATGGAAATGTATGTTGAAACGACAAGGTTTATATTAATAGCAAATTATCCAAGTAAAATTATAGATCCTATACAATCTAGGTGTGCTTCCTTCAGATTTATCCCATTAAAAAAAGATGATGTTATAGGAAGACTGAGCTGGATATGTAGCCAAGAAAACGTTAAATGTTTAACCGATGGACTTGAAGTAATATATGAAATTAGTGGAGGTGATATGAGAAAGGCAATAAATATTCTTCAATCAGCTGCTGCACTAGGAGAGGTTACAGTCGCTAATGTTTATAAAGTTGTAGGTCTAGCCCATCCCAAAGAAATTAGAGATATAATAAACTTAGCATTATCAGGTAAATTTATTGAGGCTAGGGATAGATTAAGAGAACTAATGGTAGTATATGGATTAAGTGGTGTTGATGTTCTTAAACAAATGCATCGTGAAATATTTTCAGCAGATTTAAAGCTATCTGAAGAAAATAGAGTTGTCTTGGCTGACTATATAGGTGAGATTCATTTTAGGATAATAGAGGGTGCTGATGATGAAATACAACTTACAGCTTTACTAGCTAGAATGGCATTACTTAGTAAGAAAGGAAATTAAAGATATCTAATTGATTGTTAAAATAATATGAGGTCTATAAACTTGAGTTATATGCAAAAAATCCCATGGGTAATAAAATATAGACCTAAAAAATTATCAGAAGTTGTAAACCAAGAAGAAGCTAAGTCTAAGATATTAGATTGGCTTAATAAATGGCCTAATGTATCTAAGAAGGCTCTTTTACTCTATGGACCTCCAGGTTGTGGTAAAACCTCGCTTATAGAAGCCATATCTAACGAGTACAACTATGAGCTTATAGAAATGAATGCTAGTGATTTTAGAAGAAAAACAGATATAGAGAGAATTGCATTAAAAGCTTCTACTTCACATAGTCTTTTTGGATTTAATAAAAAATTGATATTACTTGATGAGGTTGATGGCATTTCAACCAAAGAAGATGAAGGAGCTATTGAAGCTATTCAAGAGCTAGTTAGAAAATCAAATGTACCAATAATCATGATTGCTAATAATCCATGGAACCAAAATTTAAGACCCTTAAGAGAGCTAGCAGAGTTTGTCCAGTTCAAAAAATTATCAAAACCAGATATGAGAATGGCACTCATGAGGATATGTAAAGCTGAAAAAATATCTTGTGATGAAGATGCCATAAATTATATAATAGAAAGATCAGAAGGAGATTTGAGGGCAGCTATAAACGACTTACAATCGCTAGGTGAAGGATTCTCAGAGATAACACTAGAGAGAGCAAAATTATTATTAAGACCTCGCGATAAAGAGAGAGATCCTTTTGAAACATTGCGAAACATATTTTCAGCGAATTATACATGGCAAGCTAAAGCAGCTATGAATCAATCACAACTAGATTATGAAGAATTAAAACTATGGCTAGAAGAGAATATACCGATGCAATATACAGAGTTAGAAGATGTTGCAAGAGCCTATGAATTTTTGAGTAAAGCGGATATATATGCTGGTAGAATTATAAAATCAGGTGATTGGGATTTACTAACATATTCAATAGATTTAATGACTGCAGGAATAGCTTTAGCTGCGAAGAAGAATGTTAAGGATAAGTATAGATGGGTTAAGTACAATTTTCCGCAAAGAATTTTATTAGCAAGTAAGCTAAAGGAAATGAGAAGTATTAGAGATGACATTGCACAGGTAATTGCACAACATCTTCATATATCAACATCTATAGCTAAAAATGAGATTATACCTTTGCTGAAAACCATCTTTGCTATAAATCCTATGGAGGGGGCTAGAATAGCTTTAGGTCTCGGGTTAACAGAAAAAATGATTGAATACATTGGTGGAGCGAATAAAACCATTATTTTAGAACATTATAAGGAGCTAAAGAAGAATATTGTAGCTCGTGTTAAATATGATATTTCTAAACCTAAAACTAGTGAAAAAGATGTATCTCATATTCAAAAAAGTGATGTAGATAAAGGTGTTAAAAAAGAAAAGGATTTATTCACATTTGCAAAGAAAATACAATAGATACTATACATTATTTAATATGTTTATCATAGCTTTAACAATTTCATTACTGCAATTGAGCTGTATAAGTCTAATCCTTCCTAGCCTCACTTCATGAACCATATTAAGTGTTCTCATATATTCTATACATCTTATTATAGTCGAATAGTTGCTGTTTAAATTTGATATAATTGATGTTATGTTGAGAGTCTTATCTTTTGTAGAATTAAGCAGAGCTATTATAGCCCATATACAAGGTTTTCCAATAGTATATGCTATGCTTTTTATTTTCGTTAATTCATTAATTTCATAAATACCTTGAAATTTATGTACAAAGCTTTGCAAAACTACCCCTTCAATATATAGTAAGTTAAAGTGTGTTTCTTTCAGTAGTTAATCTTTTATCGATTAACTCATCTACACGTTTCTCAAGAGCGTCTAGAGG
The DNA here is from genome assembly GCA_964447975.1 of uncultured Ignisphaera sp. Lineage (GTDB taxonomy): Archaea > Thermoproteota > Thermoprotei_A > Sulfolobales > Ignisphaeraceae > Ignisphaera. The sequence goes on from CAYUUS010000004.1 coordinate 23,460, forward strand.
AGCGACTATTGAAAGGAGTGTTGTGCGTCCTCTTAAACCTTTTCCAGAAAGCTTGGCATTTATTATATTCATATGTTTAAGGTTATTAACATACTCATATATCTGTGTATGCTTTCGTGGTTTGATGTTATATAATTGACATATATATCTATACTCCTCTTCTACTTCGCCTATTCTAACAAAAGATGTTCCTTTTGCTCTAAGTGTTCTTATCAATGCTTTTACTAATAGTAGTTCATGAAGCTGTAAAAAGTTAAGCTCGTCAGATACCTTCACTATATCAGGATGAGTTACAGTTAATGCTTTTCTAACATGCTCTAATAACACTATATGCGAGCCTTCATGTTCTGCAGCTTCTCCTGCAAGTAATAACACTTCTATAGCAGATCTTGCGTTTCCTTCACCTCCTTTGTCAATGCCTTCACTATCTGCTATGAATTTTATTATATCTTCACTTACAGTATTTTCATAAAATGCTAAATCTCTTCTCTGTATAAGAATGTCATATAATTCCTTAGATCTATATGGCTCAAATTTTATTAAATGTTTTAAAATATAGCTTTCTGTTGTAGGATCTAGGGTACTAAGAGCTGTAAGGTCTCTAGCTATGAAAATAAAATTCAATCTCTTTTTAACATCTGGATACTCATCATATAAACGCACTAGGAAATATACTGCATCGTTACCAGCTGTATGTATAAAGTAATCGAATTCGTCTAAGGTAATAAGTACGTATATATTATGTTTTTCTATATAACTTAATAAGGCTATCATCATTTCTCGAGGTGATAGCCCTCTTAATGGTATTGGAATGCCTAATTGCCTTATAACTTCGGAAATCACTTCATATAGTGTTCTATCCCTATGACAATTGATGTGCACATATCTTAGATCTAGTCCCTGCTCCTTAGCTAAATGCTTAATTTCATATCCAAAGACTCTTGCTGTTACAGTTTTTCCTACTCCTATTCCTCCAACAAGCATTGCTCTTAACGACATGGAGCCAGGAGATGTAATTAATGATTTAAAGATTTCAGCTAGTTGTTTAATATGAATACCTCTATGAGGGAGCGTTGGTGGGATAAACTCTGGATATAATGCATCTTTATTCTTAAATACTGTAACACGTTTAATAACACTTTCAAGCATGTCACGAACACTCATAAATATATTCACCGAACCTTAATAAATTATAGGATTAGAAGGTTAATTAAGCTTCATGTTTAGAGTATTACGAACCTGATAAAAAGTTTTAGTTGGGATTACAATGAATCAATATTTTATCTATAATACATCAAGATAATAAGAAAATAAAAGTTAATTAATCTGCAACAAGAGATTATAATACAAATGATGATTCCCTCGGCTAAATATGAAGTAGACGTAACTGATGATTATGCATGGACTACCCGCTGAACAATTTTTAGCTAATTTAATGTTTTGAAAATTGCTTTTTAATGCGATTCTGCATACTAGTTATATAGAATAGGTGGTTAAACTATGTCATTTATGCCTGCCGCAATGGGTTATGATAGAGCTTTAACAATATTTTCACCAGATGGAAAACTATATCAAGTAGAATATGCTGCAGAAGCTGTTAGAAGAGGATGGACTTCATTAGGGCTGAAGTCAGAGTATGGTATTGTACTTATAGCAGAAAGGAGAAAAGTTGCACCATTGCATGATGTAGCCAATCTTGAAAAAGTATTCATTGTAGACTCCCATATTGGAGCAACATTTTCAGGTCTTGGGCATGATGGAAGAGTGTTAATAGACTATGCAAGATTAATAGCTGTAAGACATAAGCTAACATTTGATGAACCTATAGATATAGAATTTCTAGCTAGAACTATATGCGATATAAAACAAGCATATACACAACAAGGAGGCGTAAGACCATTTGGTGTATCATTGATATTTGGAGGTATTGATAGAAAAGGTGTAGAACTTATAAAAACTGAGCCCAGTGGGTTGTATTTCAGATATTATGGTGTAGCTGCAGGAGCTGGTGAACAAGCTGTTTTAAGCTATCTCGAAAAACATTACAATGGTAATCTAAGCGTTGAAGATATGATAATATTGGGGCTTAGAGCACTTAGAGCTGCATTGGAAGAACCGCTAAGATCTGAAAGAGTGGAAATAGGCTATGCAGACATAACCTCAAAAACATTTAGAAAATCATCAACTGAAGAAGTGCAGTCCTTCTTAGAGAAAGCAGGTGTCACTACGTGAGTAAAAAAGAGTATGTTATTGCTAGAGCTAATGTTAAGGGGAAAAGATTTGAAATTCTTGTAGACCCTGAAAAAGCTTATAAATTTAGAGAAGGGGAAAACATACCTTTAGAAGATATAGTTATCAGTGATTATATATATAAAGATGTCCGAAAAGGATTAAAAGCTTCACCTAATGAGCTTATCGAAATATTTGGTACAGATGATATGTTTAGAATTGCTACTGAAATAATTAAAAATGGCGAACTTCAGTTAACTGCTGAACAAAGAAAAGAACTTCTTGAAATGAAGAAAAAACAGATAATTTACTACATATCACGTTCTGCAATAGATCCAAAGACCAAAACTCCTATACCTCCTACTAGAATTGAGAAAGCAATTGAAGAGGTTAGAATTGGTATTGATTTATATAAATCTGTTGAAGAACAAGTGCCTAACATAATTAAGGCAATCTCAAAGATTTTGCCTATTAAAATTGCTAAAGCTTTAATACAAATAATTATACCTTCTGAATATGCATATAAGGTTGCTGGACAAGTACTAAGACTAGGAGAGGTTAAGAAGAATATGTGGCTTGCAGATGGTTCTTTTATAGTTGAACTTGAAATTCCGGCAGGTCTTCAAAATGAATTGATAGAAAGAATAAATACATTAACGAAAGGAAAAGCAAACATTAAGGTGTTAAACATTGTATGAAGTTTCTGAAATAAAAGAAAAGAGAATACTAGTAATTCCTGGCGATACAATCATTTTAGATAAAAATACTGTTTTAGACAATATTACCTATTTATATAAAAGAGATGAAAATATCTATACTGCTACAGTTACTGCTCTTATTGACTTTGAAACCATTGAAAATAAAAAGAAGTTGCGAGTAATACCACTTAAGGGAAGATACATACCTAAAGAAGGAGACATAGTTATAGGAATTGTAGTGGATGTGACACTTTCATCTTGGGTTATAGACATAAATTCCCCTTATCTTGCAATACTGCATGCATACGACTATATAGGTAAAAACTTTAATCCTACAATTGAAAATATAAGAAAATATCTTGATGTAGGTGATGTTGTCTTGGCTAAGATATCACAATTTGAGAGATCTCGAGGAGTAGTCTTAAGTGTTCAAGATAAAGGTCTTGGGAAGATAAATACCGGTTCATTGGTGGAAATAGAGCCCTGCAAAGTTGGTAGAGTTATAGGTAAAAAGAAATCTATGATGAATATGTTAATAGAGCAAACAAAGTGCGAAGTATTTGTTGGCAATAATGGTAGAATACTCCTTAAATGTCCTAATCTTGAGCTGGAATATATAGCTATCCTAGCAATTAAAAAGATTGAAAATGAAGCTCATACAACAGGACTCACCGAAAGAATTAAGGAATTTATTATTGAAGAAAAGGTAAAGCGGGGTTTAATAAAATATGAAGTTAAATAAAGTTAAACTTATATCAGAAGATGGAAAAAGAATTGATGGAAGACTACCAAATGAACTAAGGCCAATAAAGATTGATATAGGTGTACTTAAAAATGCCGATGGTTCTGCTATAGTTGAATATGGCAATACAAAAGTCCTTGCTGCAGTATATGGCCCTAGAGAAGTTGTACCAAGACATGAAGAGCTTGCTGATAGAGCTATTATCAGGTGTAGATATAGAATGTTGTCATTTTCAACAACTGGTGAAAGAAAAAGCCCTGCACCAAGTCGTCGTGAAATAGAGCTGTCTAAAGTTATAAGAGAGGCTCTTGAACCTGCAATTTTAAGTAGTCAATATCCTCGTACAGCTATAGATATATTTGTAGAGGTCATCAACGCAGATGGTGGTACAAGAACTGCTGGAATAACAGCAGCCTCTATAGCATTAGCAGATGCTGGTATACCTATGTTAGACCTAGTTGCTGCTATAGCTATCGGCAAAGTAAATGGTGTAATAGTAGTTGATTTAAATGGTGTAGAGGATATGAATGGCGAAGCAGATATGCCTATAGCCATGATGCCATCTTTAGGAAGAATAACAATGTTGCAATTAAATGGTACGTTATCACCAGAAGACTTTAAAAAGGCCTTATCACTAGCTATAGACAGTATAAATAAAATATATGAACTTCAAAAAGAAACTCTTAGAAAAAAGTATGTCATGATAGAAGAATAGAAGGTAGTAAAAATGTCCTCAACTCCAGAAACACTTCTCATCCCTAAAATAAAATACTCTGCAATTTTAAATGTTATATCTAAAGGTCTTCATGTAGACAGAAGACCCGTATTGGATTATAGACCAGTAAATATATCTTATAACGTAGCTCCAAATGCCGATTCCTCTATACTAATTAAACTAGGAAATACTCAAATATTGGCTGGTATAAAGTTAGAGGTAGGTCAGCCGTTTTTGGATAATCCTGATGAGGGAGTGTTAATTGTAAATGCTGAGTACATACCTGCTGCATCTCCTATATATGAACCGGGTCCACCAGATGAAAATGCTATTGAATTAGCTAGAATTATAGATAGATCTCTTAGAGAGCCTAGAGTTATAGCTCTTGATAAATTAGTTTTAATACCTGGTAAAAAAGTATGGACTCTATGGCTCGACATATATGTGTTAGATTACGATGGTAATCTTATTGATGCATCTATGTTAGCATCGATGGCTGCTCTTGCAACTACATATATACCATACTATGAAGTAGATCAAATAACAGGTAATATAAAGATTGACAAAAGTAAAAAAGTTGCACCTTTACCTATTAACAAATATGTTGTCTCTGTTACTGTAAATAAAATAGGGGATTACTTAGTTGTAGATCCTACAGGTGAAGAAGAGGCTATAGCATCAAGTAGTATAACATTTTCTATAAGTGAAGATAATTATGTAGTAGGTATACAAAAAAGGGGTATGGGAGCTTTTAGTGTGGATGAAGTTGAGAAGGCATTAGATATCGCCTTAAATAAGGGTAAAGAAATGATAGAGCTGCTTAAGAAATTAATAGCAAATGTTAAATAGAAGATAAGTTTTTAAGTGATGTTCATAACATAAATTAAACATAGCAATTAATATGGGTGGGATTTTGGGTAAAACTAAGGTAGTTGGTATAGCAGGTAGATTTAAGGCTAGGTATGGTGCAAGTATTAGAAAAAAGTGGAAAGAGGTCATGGAGAGAAGATATGATAAATATTTATGCCCATATTGTGGAAATGTTACAAAAATGTATAGAATGGCATTTGGAATATGGAAATGTCCAAAATGCAATTCTATATGGGCTGGTGCGGCATATACCCCTTGGACTATTGAAAAATAAATTAAATCTATTATTACTTTTCCTCAGGTTAAAGTAAAAATTGTCTAAAGTCATTATAACAACATCTCGTAGACCTACACAGACTTCAAGAAAGTTTGTAAAGATACTTTCTATGATAATACCTAATTCATTGAAAATAACAAGAGGTAAATACACAATCAATTCTTTATTACTTCAAGCATTAGACTTAAACGCTGAGAAAATTATTATCATTAGAAATAAAAAAGGTAACCCAGGTTATATAGATGTATACTCAGTCGATATAGCCAATTTCATACTATCTAAACTTTGTAATATTAAAATTTGTGGATATAAACTAATTGAAGATTATAAACATATATCAACAAATAATCAAATAATACTTTTAGAAGATAATTTATCTAGAATTGATCTTGATGAATATACACTTACATGTATTTTTAAATGTTTTAATATCAATATAGTTTCATCGAAGTTTTTATGTAAAGATAGAAATATTTTAGAAGCCTATATAGAGAAGGTTGATAAAAATATAAACAATATATATGAATTATCTTTTAAAGATTGTAAAGGAAATTTAAAAGGTATGGTGCTTAAAATTTGTCCTACAAAGACTATCAAGCAGAGATAACATTATGTTACGAAAATGAGTATGAAAAATTGTTATTAAACATAATTGAGAAAAGTCTCAAGGCAGAGGCTATAAACCCTATAAATAATACTAGGGCAAAAATAGAATTAACCAAAATTGAAAAATGTTTAAAGATACACGAAGAAGCAGATAGTTTAAGTCATATTAGAGCTATAACAAATTCATATCTTTATTTGATTTACACGATCCAAAAAACAATTTATACAGTTAATAATATTAAGCAGCATTGAGATTTAATAATATTCCTACCTAAACTCAAAACTGGTGTAAATATGGCTGAAACATTACCTCCCGAGGTTCAACAACAAGTAATAAAATATCAACAGTTACAATCTCAGTTAAACCAAGTCTTAGCTGAAAGAAGCGTCCTTGAACAAGAGCTAAAAGAAATTAATAGAGCTTTAGAAATATTGAAAGGAGTTCCTGAAAATATTGATATATATAGAAGTGCTGGGCATCTACTCATTAAAGTAAATAAAAATGATGCTGAAAAAGAGTTGACTGAACGTAAAGAGCTCTTAGAACTTAGATTAAAAACTTTAAGTAGACAAGAATCTTTAATTAGACAACAACTTGCTGAGGTTCAATCAAAACTTAGTCAATATATGTCATCAGCATATAAAAAAGCCTAGATTGTAAAATATGACAATGCCTGGTGAGAAAAATAAAAAATATAAAGAGTTCATAGGTTTAGATTTAAAGTTTTTTAGTGATGAGAATATAATTGAAATTATAAAAATTATTGAAAATAGTATAAAAAATGATTTAAATCAAATACTTGGACTTAGAAGTGATGAATACACAATTAGTGTAGGAGTTGAAGTAGATGAAGAACTCAGAATATCAATAGATTTAGATGTAAAGGCATATCTACATGGTAAGATAAATTTGTATAATATCCTTGATAAAGTGATTGATCATGCATTCAATTCAGTTAAAATCTACCTTAAACAATTTAAAGGAAGAAATAAAATTACTAATTCTCACAGCTAAGAATATAGCAATTTTGACACATAGTAATGCTGATCCTGATGCTCTTGGATCTGCTTGTACAATGGCAAATTTTATTAACAAGATAAATCCTATAGCTAATGTAAGAATTATAATATCTGACGGAATAGGCAATGAGTGCAAAGAGTTGTTGAGGATATGTACTACAAAAGGAGTAAAAATAGAAATCACCAAGAAATCCCATAGAATAGAGGATATTTCTGAAGATTTATGTGTGTTGGTTGATGTTGCTTCAACAGAGCAATTAAGACATGCTAAATTTACACTTACAGCTTGTAAAACAATTATAATAATAGATCACCATGAATCACATAATTATGAAGAAGAATTATTGAAAAATAAAAATGTTATCTACATTTTAGATGCAACAGCCTCTTCAACTGCAGAAATAATATATAAATTTATAAAAGAATTCAACATTAATGTTGATATTGATTATCTTACTATTCTTTTAGCGGGTATTATCTGGGATACTAAGAGGTTTCTAAGAATATCATCGAATACTTTTAAATATGTTGCTGAAATAATCGAGAAAGGTACATCGTATTCTGAAGTATTGAAATTAATTGAAGGTACAAAACCTATTTATAGTAGAATAGCTAGAATTAAGTGTTTACTTAGACATAGAGGCTTTAAAATGGTTATAGATAATAAAGAACTTTATATAGCTGTTTCTGAGGTGGGTGCATATGAATCAGATTGTGCTACAGCATTAATTACAATGGGATATGATATTGCAATTGTTGTTAGCGAAGATGAAAGTCTAAAAGTTTTAAGACTTATATATAGAGCTCGTGAAGAGATCTTAAATGAGATAAATATAGATATATACAGAGACATCATTAAAAAGTTAATTGAAGTGTTTGGAGGTGGAGGTGGAGGCCATAAAGGAGCAGGAGGTGCAATAATAAGAACATATAATATAGAGACGCTATTTAGAGAGATTATAAATGTATTGTATGCGATCTCATCCAATAGACTTTATGAATTTGAAGAGAAAAAAGTGGGTGAGCATATATTGTCATAGTATATGTTGATGAACGTGAAAAAAGATCTTCTGTTCCTGAAATTCTAAAATCGAAAGGTGTTACAATAATTTTTAAACAACTTGATGTAGGCGATTATGTTATATCTAATTTTATAGGCATAGAAAGAAAGAGCGCAGCTGATTTTATAAAATCCTTAGTTGATGGAAGATTATTTAAACAAGCTAAAAAAATTGTTGAAGTTTTTGAAAGACCAATAATAATAATAGAGGGGGAATTCGAAGAGGCATTGAAGTATGTTAAAATACATAGAAGTGCTGTTCTTGGTGCTTATATTTATTTGGGTATTGAAATGAATATATTGCTTATACAAAGCAGAAACGAGGAGGAAACAGCTGAAATTATAAAAAGAATTGCTTTATATCAACAGAGGAAAAAATATAACTTGCAAACTTTATCAAGACCTGTTTCAAAAATTAAAAATGGCAATATAACCCAGTGGCAATTATTTATACTACAATGTTTCCCACACATAGGCCCAAAGATAGCTCAAAGAATCATTGAAAAATTTCAAAACCTTCACAACTTTTGTAATGCTTCTATAACAGAGTTGTCAAGAATTGAAGGTCTTAGTGAAAAGAAGGCTGCTGAGATATATCAGATTATAAATTCATCTATTGGTAAATCAAAGAAGGTTGATGAAGGTAAATATATAGTAAATTACATAAGGAAGGAAGAGAAAACAGAAGATGATGTCACTCAATAAAATTAATAAGCTAGCAGGTATATAGTACTTAGTTAAGGTTTGTAAAGAATGAAGTATGTAAAAACTGTTGATCAAGTATTAAAAATAATGAACAATATAGAACAAATTAGAAATGTTGGAATTATAGCACATGTAGATCATGGAAAGACAACTACGACAGATAGTCTACTAGCTGCAGCTGGTATTATATCTCCAAGGCTAGCTGGACAAGTACTAGCTATGGACTTTTTAGATGTAGAACAGAGACGTCAAATGACAGTGAAAGCAGCTAATATTAGTTTATATCATGAATATGAAGGTAAACCATATGTTATAAACCTTGTAGATACACCTGGCCATGTAGATTTTACAGGTAAGGTAACGAGAAGTCTTAGAATGATTGATGGTGCTATTGTTGTCGTAGATGCTGTGGAGGGTGTTATGACTCAAACAGAGACTGTGTTGAGACAAGCTCTTGAGGAGAGAATTAGACCATTACTATTTATTAATAAGGTAGATAGATTAATTAAAGAATTGAGAATGGGATCCGATGAAATAAAACAAAGATTTGTTGAAATAATAAAAGAAATAAATGGAATGATTGAAACCTATGCTGAACCTGAGTTTAAAAAGAAATGGATTCTAGACCCTGTTCAGGGTATGGTAGCATTTGGTAGTGCAAGAGACGCCATAGGCTTAACTGTTCCAATGAGTCGTAGAAAGGGTGTTAAGATAGATGATCTAATCGATGCATATTCTAGAAATGATAAGGATGCTATTGAAGATTTAAAGAAGAAAATACCATTACATGAAGCATTGCTAGATATGGTTGTGAAATTTGTTCCCAATCCTAGAGAGGCTCAGCGCTATAGAATACCAAGATTGTGGAAAGGTGAGGTAAACAATGAGATAGGTAAAGCTATGATGGAAGCTGATCCGGATGGTCCACTAGTATTCTTTGTGTGTGATATGCGTTGGGATCCCCATGCAGGGTTTGTCGCAACTGGAAGGCTATTTTCTGGTACTGTATATAGTGGTCAAGAAGTTTATCTAATAAATGCAAAATCAGTTCAAAAGGTACTGCAAGTAGGATTATATATGGGTCCATATAGAGAAGTTGTAGATAGAATACCAGCTGGTAATGTAGCTGCTGTACTGGGGCCTGATTTAGCTAGGTCAGGAGAAACTATTGTAGATGTAAAGATAAGAGATGTTATGGTGCCTTTTGAGAGATTAAGGTATATCTCAGAACCTGTGGTGACAATGGCTATAGAACCTAAGAAAACAACAGATTTAACAAAACTAATGGATGCTCTTAAAAAGATGAGCATTGAAGATCCAAATCTTATTGTAAAGATAAATGAGGAAACAGGTGAGTATCTAGTTTCTGGTATGGGGCATCTACACTTAGAAATAGTACTTACACTCCTTAGAGAAAGATTCGGTTTAGATGTTGATACAACACAGCCAACAGTTGTTTATAGAGAAACTGCAAGAGAGAAAAGTACAGTATTTGAAGGAAAATCACCTAATAGACATAATAGGTTCTATATAAGTATAGAGCCTCTTAATGAAGAAACCATTAAACTAATTCAACAAGGTGTTATAACGGAAGATATGGATACGCATAAGAGAGCTAGGGTATTGAGAGATGAAGCGAGTTGGGATTATGATGAAGCAAGAAGGATATGGGCAATAGACGAAAATATAAATGTTTTCATCGATAAAACTTCAGGTATTCAATATCTAAGAGAAGTTAGAGATACAATAATACAAGGATTTAGATTGGCTATGAGAGAGGGGCCTATGGCCTTAGAGCCTGTTAGAGGATTGAAAGTAATACTACATGATGCTGTAATTCATGAGGATCCTGCCCACAGAGGTCCTGCCCAAATATATCCAGCTGTTAGAAATCCGATATATGCAGCAATATTATCATCAAGACCTACTCTCCTTGAACCAATCCAAAAATTGGAGATAAAGTTTCCAATCGATTACCTAGGACCTATATCAGCAATAATAACTAAGAGAAGGGGTAGAATAATAAATGTAGTTCATATGATTGGCAATCTTGTTAAGATGATAGCAGAAGTTCCTGTAGCTGAATCACTAGATCTGGCAAATGAGTTAAGAAGTGCAAGTGCAGGAAAAGCATTCTGGGGTACAGAATTTAGTAGATGGGCTCCAGTTCCAGATTCAATAGTGCTAGAAATCATCAGGAAATTAAGACAAAGAAAAGGATTAAAACCTGAGCCACCAAGAGTTGATGACTTTCTATCACTATAGACAAACCATTCATTTTGTATTATTGTATATATAATACCTATATGTGAACATAAATTCAATAACATATCACTTATATACATTATTTCTACTTTGTTTAGGACTTTAATTATATGTTTAATGTAAAATAATTCTGAACATTAAACTATATTACAACTATTTATGTATTTGTATGATTTAAAGATATTAGATCAAAAGCTTATAATGTTACCCAAACTAAGACTCCTTAGAGTAAGGGCCCGTAGCTCAGCCAGGTAGAGCGGCGGGCTTTTAACCCGTAGACCAAAGAGGGCGGAGGTCCCGGGTTCAAATCCCGGCGGGCCCGCCACAATTAACATGGGGGTTGCATTATAAAGAGATATAAATACTATAGACTGTTATTGGAAATAACTTCATTTCCTTTAGCATTGTTATTATACATTTTCGTTTTAACAGGATATTGTATGACTAATCCAAAGATAGTTGAGCTTTTAACATTTAGATTACTTGGATACAGAAGCTGTGTAATGCTTCACACTTCAATTGAATTGAGATGGTTACTAATATCATTTTTCTTGATACATTCCTTTACAGGATTTAGTATAATGTTGTTAAAAATTAAGGATAAAATGCTACGTTATCTCTTAGAGATTCTTTTGTTAATATTTTTGTTTGTTTGTCTATCTCAATTCTTATTACTAGAATTTTTATAGTAATATCTTATACTATTAATGAGTTGAATCTTGATATATCAACTAGGTAGTATTTTCATTTTAAAGCAGATTTATTAGGATTGACCTTCATATTTCTCTATAAGCTGTTTAGCATAATCAAAGCTTATTTTCCCATCTTTAATCATCTGATTTGCAATGAGCTCTACCAACTCTCCTTTTGCACCAGCTAATATAGCTAGGTTTCTAGCATGTAGCTTCATGTGACCGCTTTGAATACCCGTGGTTACTAAAGCTCTTAGTGCAGCAAAATTTTGGGCTAGTCCTACAGCAGCCATAACCTCTGCGAGTTCCTTAGCTGTTTTTATACCCATGATCTTTAACGCTATTTGAGCTACTGGATGAGTTTTAACCGCCCCACCTACAATACCTACTTGTAATGGTATCTCTAAAAATCCTGTTAAGTAGTTTTCTGAATCCAAATCCCATCTACTAAGGGGTTTATAAATGCCATCACGAGCTGCATAAGCATGTGCTCCAGCCTCTATAGCTCTATGGTCTTGAGCCGTAGCTAAAGCTATAGCTATTATACCATTCAATATACCTTTGTTATGGGTTACTGCTCTAAAAGGATCTGATTCAGCAATAGCACTAGCATCAACTATTTTCTCAGCGATTTCCTTTCCTCCAATAACATCAGGCGACACTCTTACCCATGCCCTGACAAGTCTATGAACAGCATAGTTTGAAACTATACGTAACCTAGCTTCACCACCTACTAATTTCTCTAAATAGGGTGCTATTGCTTCAGCCATTGTATTCACAGTATTAGCACCCATAGCATCTACAACATCAACAATTATATTAACAGCAACAGCTATTCCTCGTCTTGTCTCTATTACTTTTACTTCAACATCCTTTGCGCCACCTCCTACCTTTAGAAGGGTCTTGTTAGTTGAATTAGCAATATCTATCAACTCATTCTTATGCTTTAAAATCTCCATAGATGCATAATATGGTGATGATACTTTCATTAAATATACTTGTCCTATCATAAACTGTTTAGCTGCCTCAGCTTTTATGCCATCGCCTTCTCTAAGCATTTTTGCAGCATTACTTGCTGCTGCAACAACGCTGGGCTCTTCTAAAACCATTGGAATTAGATAATCTTTGCCATTAATTTTAAAGTTTACAGCTATAGCAAAAGGATAAGACATAGCACCTACTACATTTTCTATCATACTTTCAGCAAGTCTCTGATCCAAATTACCAAAATTTAATAATGTTGCAACTTCATTATCTGAAAGTTGTGCCCATTCCTTAACAATTTTTAAACGTTCTTCTAATTTCATATTATAGAATCCAGCAATTCTTGAGGATCTATTTTCCACGCCCATAGTTCATCATCTTAAAATAATAAACCTTGTAGGGTTTTATAAGAGTTGTTGTTTATTCTATTCCTTAATTAATAATAATGTTTTGAAGAACTATAGCAATTAATCCATTATATAGAGATGACTCAGCTATAGCAATATTGTCTGAATAAGACATCAATATGACATCACCATATAACGCCTCCATATATCTTGCTATATCAACTAATACGGGATAAACCTTTTCATTCAGTTCTTTATCTGGTGGCATATATACATGATTCTCATTAACAAATATTATTATGGCTGCTTTAGCTCCATAATGTATTAACGTGTCTCTAACATTTGTCACACCCATTGAATTTATATTATTTATGTAGCCACTAAGTAAAGCCGCATATGCATAGTTTGCAAGCTTAATAGATTCGTTGATAAGGTGTGAAACATTGCTTATCTTTTTTATGATGCTAATTATATGACTTATTAAAAGCCTACCTTTTGCTGTAAGCATACAGCCTCCAATAGGGTCTATACTAATCAAATTATAGTTTTTCAATCTTTTCATTAAAGTTCTAGTTGATGAGACACCTAGAGAAAGCTCCTTTGATAAGATGCCTCTACCTATTGGTTCCTTATCTTTTAAAATCATGAGTGCCTTTAAAACATGATAGGGTTCAAATAAAGGTTTTACCCCTTTGCGTGGTGCAACGATATCTTCTAATAATTTATTAGCTGTTATCAAGACGCTCTCCAATTTTATTGTATTCTACTATAGTTAAAATAATTTTATTCTGTATTAAGAATTATTCAGATCCTATCTCTGACCTCTTCCTCACTCTGAAGTATAAGTGTTCCCTTTAGAGAGTCGTTGATTCCTAACATCTATCCAGGTTTACATCTATCATTTGCAAAATGGTTAGATATCCATCATACTTTGTCTCTTCATGGTTATACTTTCTGCGTTGATGTACTTAGGAACGAATCACACCTAACCTATCCACTATAACTTCTTACAAACTTTTCACTCCATCCTCTCCTTAAAAAGTGATGCTTTTAGCTGTAAATATTATAAAATGATAAGTTTATTTAATTATTATTTGAAATAGTTTTAATTTTTTCATCATAGTAAAGGCTTAGTCTACGTAATGCATTTATAACCATTTCAATAAATCTATCAATTTTATCTATGCTTACTCCTCTCTTCAAGGCAATATTCTTAACTATTTTTTCAACAATATAATAATTCTTGTATTTTTCATTTAATTCTCTCCAAGGAATTTTAGATAGCGCCTTAGCAATCTCTTCGCTAAATGGCACAACACCTTTAATCATTAATAAGGCTATTATAGGATATCCTATATACTCCTTTATTTTTGTTCCATTATCATCACTATAGACAATATTGTTATCTAGATCTATGTAAACATTATAGTTTCTTATACCTTCTGATGATCTAACAATGGCATAATTCTCATTTAATATAGTAACTCTTCCGTCGGCTATGCAACCTAAAGCTTCTAGAATCTTTATCCTAGGTGGTAACTTAAGAGGCTTCATAAATTTCACTCTTTTTATCTAGTAATTTGACTACTGAAGGTAATAAGTTAATAAATACATTATTATTTTGCTTATAACAGAATACAAAATTTATAAATTGGTATAACTAATAAAAAATTTTAGATGAAGAATCCCGCGCTCTAGACGTTAAAACGGATGAAGATAATCGCGGCCGCCACGGAATTTATTTAATAGATCAATGTTGTTTATCTCGTAGTTTTAAAACAAAATGGTGATTTTATAGTGGCTAAACTAGGAGAATTATATAGAAAGTTGACAGATGCAGATATAACAGTATTGGAATATATTGTTAGTAATCTTAAGAGCTACGAATATATCCCTATTGAAATAATTATAAAGAAATTCAAAAAAATATGGAGCCAAAAAGAAATCATGGCAAGAATTAAAAAATTAAATGAATTGGGATTTATAGAAAAACATCTAACTATAGAAGCATATAGATTAAAAGCTTTAGGACTTGATTGTGTTGCTATTTCTCGGCTAGTGAAAAATAACATTATTAAAGCTTTAGGTGATGTTATTGGAACAGGTAAAGAAAGCATTATTTTTAATGGCTTGACATTCAATGACAATGTCGTAGCAGTAAAATTTTATAGAATAGGTAGGAGAAGTTTCAGACATATAGCTAAGGTAAGAAGATATGGTGTGAATTTAGAAGGAAATCTGTGGTTAATTAGAAGTATTGTTGCTGGTGAACGTGAAGGTAATGCTTTAACAATATTAAATAAATATAACATTGCAGGAATACCGAAAATATATGGTTATGCTCTTCATACAGTTGTTATAGAATTCATAAATGGAATTAATCTTTATAAAATAAATGAGCTCGATAATCCATTAGAAGTATTTAACCAAGCTGTTGATATTATTAAAAATGCTTATAAATTTGCTGGAATAATTCATGGAGATTTAAGTGAATACAATATAATGATACAATACAATGAAGTTATAAAAACATATATAATTGATTGGCCCCAATATGTTTTAGCAAATGATCCTCAAGCGTTGGAAACATTAGAGAGAGATATTATACATTTAGCTAAATTCTTTAACAGAAAATTTAAGATAAATATACATCCTAGTGAAATTCTTAAAAATATTTTATCATAAGTGATGCTACTTAAGTGGCATCTCTATGATAATAAGCTATATCTATGGAAAACAAAAGATAAAAATATAAGAGCTATAATTAGTAAAGACACAAGATAAAGCAAAATTAGTTATAAAAATATTATGATTTAATTTAAAGCATAGAACAATGAATTAAAATATTATCACATATTATCATAAACTGTTATATAGCTTAGTACAGCTTTATTTAAACTTGAGTAGTTTAGTAAAATTGGTTTAAGATTATGAAAGTTATGGGAGTGGATATAATTAAGGGTAACCCCCTTTCAAAAACAAATCCACCGTTTTATTCAGTTGTGATAATAGATAATGATGGAAAAATAGTTTATGAATCTGTAGAATCCCCTCTAAAAGCTTTAATAAGACTTGCATGGGAGTATGAGGTTTCTAGAATAGGTATTGATAATATTTTTGAGTTGGCTCCAACAAGACGAGATATAGCTAAAATAATAGCACTTTTACCTAGTAATACAATTTTATATCAAGTTACATTGGAAGAAAACAAGTTTGTGAATCTATATAAACAAGCAATGAAAATTGGAGTAGAATTCGATTCAAAGCCTAGGCCCCTTCAAACAGCATATGTATGTGCTTTGCTTGTATTAAATGATGTTGGAACACCTATAAAAGGAGTTGAAAGTAGAACCAAAATAATAATTTCACGAGCTAGATCTATAGGTTCTGGAGGTAGTAGTGCTAATAGGTTTGCTAGGGGTATGAGAACAGCAATTTTATGTGCTGTTAAAGAGATAAGAAGATTATTGGAAAATGCAACATTACCTTATGATATTATTTTTCGACGTGGTAGTGGAGGTCTTGATAGCGCAGTTTTTATAGTATATGCTAATAGTGATATTGTTAAAAAAATAGTTAAACCTTTTACTGGTAAAGATATTCGTGTTGCTATAAAACCAGAATATACTACAATAGAATTCATTGAAAAAGAACTTAACAAAAAGCCTGTTATAGTAGGGGTTGATCCTGGCATTGAAACAGGTCTCGCTGTAATGGATCTTTCACTCAAGAATATAACTCTAATATCATCTCGCGAATTAGATAAGATTAATATAATAAATAAAATTTACAGTATAGGAACACCAATTATTATAGCAACAGATAAAAATCCTCCACCAGATACTGTTAAAAAAATAGCATCTTTAATTGGTATTCCTTTGTATTCGCCTTCACAATCCTTATCTAATGAAGAGAAAGAGAGGTTAATTGATTGGGTGAAGAAAAAAGGTATTGAAATACATTTACGGACATCACATGAACGAGATGCATTAGCTGCAGCATTAAAACTTTATAAATCATTTGAAAGAAAGTTTATTGAGTTGGAAAGGAGAATTGATGAATTAGGACTTGATATTGATATAGATGAACTTAAATTATTTTTATTAAGAGGTAAAACAATAAATGAAGCGATAGAATATGCTATTGAAGAATATTTAGATAGGGAGCTACATCATCTAGAAAATACACAATCGCGCCTTATAACTATACATAGTTATGACAATACTTCCAGCTTATGTGATGAAAAAACGAAAAATTTGGAGGAGAGGCTCAAAGATTTAGTAAGAGAGAGAGAAATTCTAAGAACCCGTATAAATGAGTTGGAAACAAGAGTAAAGGAACTCGAATTTGAATTGAAATTTAATAACAATGAAAGCGATATAGATAAAGAAATCATTAAGGATAGAGTAATAAATGAATTAAAAGAAAAGCTAAAGAATATCCAAAACAAAATTTCCCATCTTGAACTAGGCCTTGAACAGGAAAAACTAAAATCTAAGTTGCTTTACGAAATTTTAAAAGGATTTACCATAGGTGAATTCTTAGCTATACCAAAAATTAAAGCATTGACTATAGAAGAAATTCGCAACACAGAAAAATTAAATAGTTCATCTAAAGCAGTTTTAATTGAATCAAGTAATTTAGATGTTGAAGCATTAAATATTATTAAAAATTTAAAGATAGCTGTAATAATCAATTTCTGTAATGATAACCTTAAGCAATATTTTCTTGAAATGGGTATACCTATATTATGTGGTCTACCTATATCAATGATCTATGAAGATATAGCCATAGTTAATACTAAGGAATTTGAAAATGCCCTTAGAAATGCTTGGAATGAATTAGAACTCTATAGAAAAAGTAAGGAGAATAGAAATTCAATTAATATCACAAAATTGTTAAATATAATTGATGAGTATAGAAAAACTTTATGGAATGGTTAAAAAGATCAATATATCTATTAAATTTATTGAATTCTTTATTATTTATTTATAAACTAATTGATAATATATTAACCAACATTATTATTACACTCTCCTTTCTATCTGTTTTCATCAACAATTCTACAAACTTTATAACTTTATCTAAGAAATACAGCTCTTTTATAAAGCATTATAATATCTCATATTCATATGTTTCTGTTGAATAATAAACAATACAATAAACTTTAATAAAACAATTCAAAATATTTAAAATATCTATTAAATCATTAATGTTTATTCATTAACTTTACCATTTTGATGAAATTCAATAAATTTTTATTGTTATTCACATTATTTCTATTTTAATTTAAATAGATATGAGAAAAATTAATTTCATTAAATAGTACTAGAATAGCATAATATCTTCATTTACAATAGTATTTGTTATTATGGCTGTATTATTAAATATTTCATCAACGATGCTATATACATCATTAATTATATTTTGTGTAAGTCTCTCTTCAGGCATAATCTTTACATCTACTATGAATGGCTCATCTAATGGTTTTCCTATTTGACTTAATATCGACACATATATTTCCTTTATACCTTTTACTTCACTATAGCTTTTTTCAGCTATAAGCCTAGCTATAACATTGTATATTTTGCCTACATGACTTACAGGATTTTTACCTGCTGTTGCTTCTAAACTCATTAAGCGCATAGGAGTGATTAACCCATTAACTCTATTGCCCCTCCCTGTAGCACCGTCATCACCATGTTCAGCTGAGGTGCCGGTAACAGTAATGTAAAATATACCTTCAGAAGGTTTATCAGCAACATTAACATAAACCTCTAAATCGTAATTTGGAGCAATTTTAATTGCTTGGTTAAGTACAGATTCTCTAATCTCTTCTTTTATACTAAGATACTCGTTAACATTTTGTACATGCCTAGATACTATTGCTGAGGCTATGGTTAGCTTTATTCTATTATTAACCCTTAATCCCATTACTTTTATATCTTCTCCTACAGCTGGCAACTTCATCTTAAATTCCTTTGAATTCAAGAATCTTTCTGTATATAAAACTAATTTTTCTAACGTCGATAAAGGAGCAAATCCCACACCAAAGCTTGTGTCATTAGCTAAAGGAGTTTTTCCTAAACCTAGCTTAAAAAGTTTAACTAGATCTACACTTCCTTGTCCTATTTTATAATCAATAATTACATGTTCTTCTGGGTTTAGATATCTAAAATGTTCTCTAATCCAATTTTTTGCTGCTCTAAGCGTAATTGTGCCTATTGGTATAAAATCAAGTCCATAAGATGTTTGAACATAAGCTGTAGCTCTACCTGAAACAATAATATATATTGGATGTAAAACCTCACCTCCACCAAATACAGGCTTTGCTTGTCCACCTACAACTAAGACTTTATCTACATTATGATGTAAAATTGCATCGTAATGTTTTAGATAATATTTACTAAGCTCCCTACTTACAGCTTCTGCAATACCATCTGCTATATAATCAGGATGACCTATACCTTTCCTTTCAACTATTTCAACATTAATATTCTCAATACCTTGCCAATGATATTCATTTATTACAATATTTCTCAATATCTTCACCTATTTAATAGGTTAAGCTTAATATGATGCCTCTATCTTTAAAACTTTACTATATAATACTTAATAATTTTTATGAAATGGTTTAATTAATTTTATTTTTATTTTATATTATAATGTCGGAATATCAATGACATGGAATAACATTATAGTCCTTTGGCTAATTTCTCCGCCTTAGTGAAAATTCTTAAACATTTATCAAAATATTCACATGTCTTACATTCTATCCGTGTAGAGGAGAAATCAAAGTTTATTGAACATGTTCTTGGTATCATTGTAGTGTTTCTTTTTCTCTTTTTGTTAGCTCTATCTTTATTATACATTGGAGAATCACGTCGTAGATGTTTGTCTTAATTTTGCTTCTGTATAATCAACACAGACATATAGTATTTGGCTTCCTCTTATAAATATTCTTCCATATTTTGCTATAGCTTCCTTACCACCATCGTTGTATTCTGTAGCATCTTCTAAGACAACATTCATTGTTGGGTCTGTCATTACAAGTTTTCCAATGAATTCTGAACCTTCTTTAACTTTAACCATTATTGTCTTATTTAGTGAGCTTCTTAACATACGCATTGGTGTTATTGTTGGTTTCTGAAATTGCTGCGTTGCCATATATTTTAAACCCTATCCTAAGCTTTTAAGAGAGGCATTAATAAGGTTTTTGGGCCTAGATTTAAAGGTTCAAAGATTATTAAATATTAAAATTAGTCATTTATTTGTTGATGGTATCTCAATAAATCTTAAATACCTAAAAAGATAATTGTTCTAAAGCTGATGAACCTTTGACTAATTACATTACTTATTACTAATAAGTCTCAATAACAAATAAATTATAGATAAATATAAAAATTAATAAAAATCAACATAGGCATTTTTTATAAGGAAGATAAACTAATTCACAAACTATCCTTGTTATTATTTAGTATCACTGTGAATTGGTCATTACTTTGAAATAGTTAAATTCAATATAAATAATTACATGTATATCAAACCAATTCACATTAAAGGGCAATCCCAATATAGAAAGTCCTTAGGCACGCTAACTTTTGCTTTGATACAATAATGATGTTTTCTCTACATAAGTTCATAAATCCTCATCTCCATTTTAAGATAAGGTGTATAATGACATTTCATGTTCCAAGAAATGTTATTGCTACAGATATAAACAGGAACAACGCTGCTGTCGCGCAATCTTCAAAAATGACACTCTTAGTAATATCTATAGGGCTGAGACCGGTCTTGGCAGGATGGTCATCACCTACTCCGAGAGGAGGAAAAATCATGCAAGGCAATTTCACTAAAACTAGAAAGGTTAGAAAGAATCTAAAAACTAGGTGGTATGTGTTGAGAAAGACTACAAAGTTCATTGAGGAACTGGCTTTGGAAAACGATGCTGTTGTCGTAGTTAGTGATGTGAGTGGGAAAGCCAAGAAGAGAATGAAGGATGATAAGAACAAAAGATGAGACATAGGATTCGTTAACAAAGTATTAAGAAACTAATTGAACTACTAGAGGAGAAACCAGTACATGTTATAAGGTCTCTGAGAGAGGGATTTTCTCTTGAGACCCATTTACTGGTAAGCAAATTAAGAAGTTCAAAAGCCTTGATGATCTGCGTTATGATGAAGAAAGCTAAGAGAGCGAAAGTATGATGACAGGAATTAACAATACGGTTACTGAAAGGAATGTGATTGAGACAATAAATATCGAGTTAAAGTATCTTTCCCTAGCTGGAGGACTTGTGACATTAAGCTTCTGCTGGCACCCATGAAGTGCAAATGAAGTTGGTGAATTTGTACCAAGGTATGACTCTGCTGAGCCATTTAAATCTGATTAAAGCTATTTATGAATATTGATATCGAGGAAACGCTCTAAATTCCAAGAAAGTAATTTAACTGTTTTTCAAATTAAAATTTTGATGATGAGATGGTACAGGATAAAATCATATAATCTAAATTGTGTACTCTCTCTTAAAGATTATGTGAATAATACAAGTGATAATAATGATAGTTATTGTAGAACATTTAGAGCCTTGTATCAATAAATGGTTATTAAAAGAATATGAATTTGTTTCAACAATCTTTAAAAATAGAATTATATTTACTAATGTAATGAAGGAGCGTGATAGAGTATTATTACAAAATTTAGGTTTAACATATAGTGACTCCGTTGTTAAACTTTTAAAAGATGTTGATAATGTGATTGTCTTAGATCCTAATGCAGATAAAGAGCTTAGTGTTGATGAGCTAAAATCATCTAGATATGTGGTAATTGGAGGTATAATGGGTGATAATCCACCTAAGGGAAGAACAAGACTGTTAATTACCACTAAAATGAATAATGCAAAACCTCGGAATATAGGTAAGCATCAGTTTACTATAGCTGGAACAGCATATGTTTTAAGGCAAATAGAACTTGGTAAAAGAATAAATGAGATAAAATATATTTTTGGTTTTAAAATTAAAAGAAGGTTACATAGGGATATAGAAATAGAAATAGAGCTTCCATATGCATTTCCATTAGATGAACAAGGAAATATTGTTATTCCAAAGAACTATGAAGACATTATTTTGAGTTATATACCTATATATGAAACTATGATCTTAGCTAGCAACAATGATATGTGTTAATATTGCTAAAGAAAAATATACTGTTATACCACGTAGATATAGGTCTGTCTTGGTCTTTGCACCAATGAGTTTGACCACTACTATACTTGGCAAATAAAATATAAATAGAATTATCCACACAATATATATTGAGATCTCAGATGCTAATAGTCTTAATATTGCATAAAACAATATATGTAATGAAAATATATGTATGATTAAACTACACAAAATTCCATAAATACCTCTAATAATGATGATCTTTAGGCGAATATATAATGCATCCTGAGGTTGCACAGCATTATCGCCGGAAAAATTCAATGAGTTGGCTCGATATAAAAGTTTGGTTGCAAGAAGAAAAAGAAAAAATATTGAATGCTTATATAGATGAGATTTACATAATAGATAATCTTATAATACTTAAACTTAAAAATGTTAAATATTCAAAGGAGTTTTTACTTATAATAGAACCAGGTAAAAGAATAAATACATCTGAATTGAAAATAAGATTTAAAGATGAATATATAAAGAGTAGTAGTTTATGGAAAAGTATCTTGAAGAATTGTAATATTACCGATATAGAACAATATGACAATGAAAGAATATTGTTTATGAACTTGAAATGTTATGAAAAGAATAGAAAAATAGTTATCGAACTTCTTCCTCGAGGTGTTGTGGCTATTCTAGATGATAATAATACAATATTATTAGCAAGTAAATATAAAAAAATGAGAGATAGGATTATAATGCCCAAACTTAAGTATATTTTACCACCTAAACCTATAAATATAGATTATGATAATATTACAGCTGACATCCTTAAAAACCTTCTATTAAATGATTATAATGTAGTGCCAAGTCTTGTTAAGAGCTTAGATATACCTCCAGAAATAGCTGAAGCTATAGATTTTTTGTGTAAATTAAATAACAAAAGAGTTCTTGAGTTAACAAGTTATGAATATGAATGCATAGCTGTTAAGTTAAAGGAATTATTAAAAAGTGCATTAGAAAAACCTAAACCTTGTATTGTATATAGAGATAGCATTATGATTGGGTTTTATTCATTTATACCAATACAATTTTATGAAGGTAATTATAATATAGAATATTTAAATTCACTAAATGAAACCATAGAAAAATACTTTAGTGAATCGTTTAAATCATTGTTAATTTCAAAGAAGATACAGTCTGTTGCAAATGAGATTGAAAAACTGAAGAATAGTGTAGAAATGATAGATAGAAATCTAACAGAATTAAAGAGTAAAAAGGAAAATCTCGAAAATGTATTAAAGGTCTTAAATGAGCTTTACATAGATCTAGAAAACATACATGAATGTGTAAGAAATCGTGTTAAGAATTCTAAATGGGAAGATGTGAAAAAATGTAGTGATTTTATTATTAATTTGAGCCCTGATAAAGGATTATATAAAGTTGGTATTAAAAATATTGAAATAGAATTAGATGTTAGAAAAACCTTTGTAGAGAATTACTATACTTTACAAAAATCAATAGCGGATCTAGATAAGTCTATTAGAAGAGCATTAGAAGAAAAGAAGAATATTGAAATCAAAATAAATGAATTGAATAGAATAATACAAAATGAAATAAAAGAAATGGAGTTAAAATTAAGCAAAAAGATTGAATGGTATGAAAAATTCCATTGGATGATATCGTCAAAAGGTTTTTTAATTATTGGTGGAAGGGATGCTAGCCAAAATATCAAGTTAATAAGGAGGTATTTAGAGCCTCATGATATAGTTCTCCATGCTGATATTCATGGAGCTAGTGTTATTATTGTAAAGACTAATAAAAAAGAAATAGATGAAGAAACTTTAAAAGAGGTGGCAGTTTTTGCAGCTAGTTACAGTAAAGCATGGAAAATTGGTTTAGCCTCTATCAATGTTTACTGGGTTTACGGCTCACAAGTTTCTTTAAGGCCTCCCTCAGGAGAGTATTTACCCAAGGGTTCTTTCATGATCTATGGCAAGAAAAATTATATAAATAACGTTGAATTAAAACTTGCAATAGGTGTTGAAGCTGAAAATATTGGTGACACTAAGGCGATTATAAGAGTATTTGCAGGTCCTGAGGATCTAGTTAAAGAGAAAGCTATTGCTTATATGGTATTAATACCTGGAAATGAAAATCCAGAAACTATATCTAAAATGTTTTTAGAAAACATCAGAAATAATCTCAGAAATATCATTGTAGCAATAAATCCTAAGGACATTGAGGTTAAAATTCCAGGCCGAAGTAAAGTAATTAAACTGGTTGTTAAATAAATAATACATGGTGTCGAAAGAGATGCTAAAAGCATTTGATGTAATGGTACCAAATCCTGTACAAGTAAAAGCTAGTATTACAGTTTTTGAGGCTATTAAAATTATGGAAAAATATAATATAGCTTCATTGATAGTGATTGATGAAAATGATGTAGTACTAGGTGTTGTGACAGCAAAAGACTTAGTTTTAAGGGTCTTTGCAAAAGGGCTTGACCCCAAAAATGTAAAAATCATGGATATAGTTTCAAGACCTGTTACTGTAGTTGAACCTGATACGTTGCTAAAAGATGTAATTAATTTGATGATAGGTACAGGTCACGGGCATATTCCTGTTATTAATAAGTCAGGAAGAGCTATAGGTATTGTAACAATAGACGATATACTAAAATTCGTACCCGAACTTTTAGAGATAATTGAAATGAGAAGATGAATTTTATTTATTTTAATCATATTGTGTGTTAAAGTATTATATAGATCCAAAATTCTTAGCCCATTCCTCGTAACGTTTAATCATAGAATTTGATATACTAGGTTTTCTCCTATTTAACACCTCAATAAAATCATTCATAGTTACGGGTCTCGGGTTATTTGATATAGCGTTGGATTTGAAAAGCTCTCTAACGGTTCTTAGATAAGCTTCTAAAACAATATCTCTTATATCACTTGCTGAATATCCCTCTGTCTTTTCAGCAAGAAAATCTATATTGACGTCATCTGTTATTTTTATGAACTTTAAATAATACTCAAATAATGATTTACGTGCTTCTTTATTTGGAGATGAGATATATATTCTCTTTTGAAATCTGCGTAGAAATCCTAGGTCTAGTTTCCATGGCTTATTAGTGGCAGCAATAACATATATAAAATGTTTCCTTCCTTTTTCACTTAATCCATCCAATTCTTTTAAAAGCTGATTGCGCACCCTAGCTTCACCACCAATTTCATTTTCATATCCACCTAGTAAAGCATCAGCTTCATCAATAAATATTATAACAGGTTTTGAACTACCAACTCCTCTAGCATAATTAAATATCATTGCAATTTTCTTTTCAGCCTCACCAAGCCATTTAGACATGATATTTGCTGCATCAACTTGCATAAAAATACCGTCTATTTCATTTGCTATTGCCGCTGCTAACATTGTTTTACCACAGCCAGGAGGGCCAAATAGCAATATTCCTCTAGGCCATCCTAATGGAAAAAGATCAGGTCTCTTAACCGGGTAAACAATTGAATCAAGTATAGCTTGTTTTGCTTCTTCCAAGCCTATGATATCTTCGAAGCGAATTGAAGGTTTTTCAATGACTATGAAATCTTGCAAAGCCTCTTCTATATTTTCATTATCATTTTGAATCGCCTTAATGTCTCCTCCTAGAACTGATATACTTATTTTGGATTCTTCTTCAAGTTCCTTCGCTTTCTTAATATAACCTTCAGCAACTGATCTGTATATATTTATCATAGGATCATTTCTATAGTTATTTAATATAGTCATTAATATCTCAGCGGCCTTTCTATAATTTTTAGCAGCATCGATTTTGTTTCCAACTTTTTCATTTATCATAGCTTCATTAACATATTTTTTTGCTAAAGCTTCTAAATATTCTCGTCCTCCACTCAAGATATAATCCCTAATAAACCCGTTGACTATTAAAAATTATTTATGTTAATCTTATCAATCCTTTTTGCTCAAGTCGTTTTAATACTGCAATGACTGCTTCTTTTGATACACCAAATTTTTCAGCACACTCTTCTATTTTTATAATACCTTTACTACCAACAATGTAGTTATATATCTGAAGTTCTAAACCACTATCAATATAACTAGGATGTGTATGTAACACAACAAACTTCTGTGATGTAAATGATGTAGGAGTGGCCATATCTATAGAGCTTCTGGTATCTACATATGATGTTGGTATAGAAGTGATGATTTTCTTATTATTAATTACATCTTCTAATTGAATAGGTATAGGAGGCAATGAAGTTTTTAATTTTTCCTCTGCTTGTACTTCGACTTCTTTCAATATATCTTCAACTTCTTTTGTCTTATTAGCTATATTTGCAGATACCTCTGGAGCTTGTGTTGACGTAATTAAAGAATTCACATTATTAACAATATTGTCAAGAGTTAAAGCTAATTCTGGCATTGTGTTGACAAACATAGATTTCAATTCATTTAATATCCCCATAGTTGTTGATAGTACCCTTATGTCATTAACAATATTCATAGTTTTCATTCTTTCTAGAAGTCTTTCAATGGCTAACAATGCAATATGTATATATTTCATAAGTTTTCTAACCTCTGCAACTTCAGCTGCATAGATTGTTGCTCTTTCTCTATCACTAGAACTCAAAGCTTTAACTGCATTAGCTAGAAGTTCATCATCTCTATCTTTCAATCTCTTCTTAATTTCTTCTAATTTTATTTTTAAATCATTTAATGATGTAACTATATAAATTAAAGCACTTTTTTGAGGATCACGTTTAGAAGTTATATTTAGAATCTTAATAAATGAATCAAAAATACCTGCTGATGTAGACATATATCATCTCCAATAAATTCCTTGCTACCCTGTAACAACTTTAACTGCTATTGGTTGCTGTACAGATGATGGAACTGTTTGTATCTCCTCCTGTGGTTGTGTTATTAGTGTTACTAATTCTTGTTCAAGCTTATCTATAAGAGTTGCATGTTTTTCCACATCTTTTTTCTCTTCTATTGCAGCTTGTCTTGCAAATCTCATAAAATCTGCAGATACTTTAAATCCATTTTCAGGTAATTCACCAGATGTATAACTTATTAAAAGATGTGTTAAAGCTTTTTCGATATGCAATACAAAGTTTTCTAATTCATATGTTCTTTTTCTTAATGCATCTTTTAGATTCTTAGCTTCAATTCTAAGCTTATCCATATCTTTTGTGAATTTTTCTTTTAATTCTCTATATGCATGCTGAGGTATTTGATTCTTTTTAAATAGCTCTTCCATAGATTTGAATCTCTTCTTCAATATGTCAAGTTTTCTCTCTAGTTTTTTAGCCTCAACTAGCCACTCAGGCAATAGTTTAATTCCATCAACATTATGCTCAAATCTTTCTGCAGGAATACTCTCATAAAGAGCATCATTAGTCATGACCTCAAATGATGTTACCTTTCCATCTACATCACTGTAAATTCCTACAAGTATACCTATCTTCCTTCCATATATGTCAGCTATTGTTTGACCTAAATATGGAGCGACATTCTCTATTGCCATATCCATTTTTATCAACCCTATTTTCTAATTGTGTATAGATATCTATAAAAGGTGTGACATATTTTTCCAATCAATTAAAATTAAATTATAATATGTTTATATGAATTGAAAAGATATTTAATAAAGTTACTAGGATAAGAAATATTATATGAACTACAATTAAACTTAACTTAAGGTGCTTAACCACAAATCCTCCTATTTCCTTTATTAGCTCTAATAATTCAAATATTTTTGAGCCTGCTACATTAGCCTTAGTATTGTATATTACTAGAGAAGCTGTAGTATCTGAAAGATCATTGATGGATGCTTTAATTGCGTTTTTAACAGCCCTCATAATATCTTCACTAAGTTCAACTGCATAATAAGGTGAATCAAAAACAATTCCAGAGCAACTATGATCATCTAATGTTATTACCTCAGCATCTTTTATTCCATTATTCAACGCAATTCTTCTTAATGAATCTCTTACACCTATTTTTGCATTATTTCCGTATAGATATATCAGTGAATATTTTACACCGTCACAGTCTATAGTTAAAACCTTGACTTTATTTTCACAAAGTCCTCTAACATTACCATACACTCGTGCTTCTCCATAGCCAGTTTTAAAGTTATTACACATTTTCTTGCGAATTGAAATTGCTGCTACAACTATTGGATTGAATTTATTTGGATCGAGTTCACGAAGTCCTTCACTATTGTGACAATCAATGATAGCAGCATCTTTAAAACCATAGATAGGTGTAATCATTTCAGCATATCTTTGAACTTCATATGGTATATCATCACCCCCTATTATGGGCGTTGACAAAGCTATAAGAACTAGGCTATTTGTTTGAATAACAAATGCTTCATGAAGTCCATTATATACCCTAAATGGTTCATATATAGCTTCAACTTTGTCTGCATTAATATAATAATGATAATGTATTTTCTCTACAATATTAATAGAGAGCTTTCTTGCTTCAGCTTTATTTACAAGATCGAGTTCATGTGATCCTGCACCATGTAAAATAAATGTCTTAATTCCTTTTAAATTAAGTGCTTCCTCAATGTATTGTGGAAGTAAAGTGCTTCCTAAGGTCTTAAACGGACCAAAATGTACTCCTGGTACTATTAATGCTATTGTATCGTTTTTTCTGTGAAAAAGTATTGAAAATATTTTAACATCTCTTTCTTCACCTAACTTAGTTATTTGTGATTCAAGATCGTCATCTATACCAGTTAATGTATACTTAGCCCATGCACTAGAAAGCTCAAATACATTAAACTCTTTTCTGTATGAATTAAGAACCAAGTTAAGATATATTGAAAATATTATTATGAGTGTTAACATAGTTACTCGAATAAGCAATTTTGTTAAACTGTATCTGTCAACAGTAATTGCAAATAGTAACTCTATTAGTATAGGAGTAATATACATAAATACTAAAGCTTTTCGTGAATTAGTTAAACCTCGTAAAACTAATAATCCAATTAACGGAAGAACTACATAGAGCATACCATATATACCGAAAAATGCACCTATGAATTCAATTAAAATACCTGGAGCTGTAGAAAAAATCATTAAATTCAATATCTGTCTTCTTTTCATATATGGTACTAAATACTTTATTACTAATGGTATAAAAGAAAAACTTGTAATATGAATCATTATTGCAAATAATGCGATAGAAATGCTGTTTCCTGTGATAATACATATAGATGTGTTTATAAATATGATGAATAAAATGTATAATGGATATAAAAATGATATATATCTAGATATTCTTGAAGGTATACGTAAGAATCTATAATATTTCAATGCTATACTGTCAAGCATTTCCATCACTTTCTAATGATATCATATATAATAGCTTATCTCTGTTATGTATATAAAATTTTAATGTAATGCCTTGCCAAAACGGAAACGACGCTCTTAGCCAATATTACTTAAATACATTTTTAGCTTATATTTATATGTAATTGGAGGCTAGAATTATGATAGATGTTGAAGAATTCCGAAAAAAGTTAATTGACTTAGGTTTTGATAAAGTATATGTTTTAAAAAAAGAGCTTGGTTGTGTAATTTATATTGGAATTTTTCAAAATAGAGAATTAATTATAGCCATTTCAAGAGGTATGGCCTCATTATATGCAAAGATATTTTTAGCAGACGCTATTCTATCATCCCATTTGCAATGTAACTATATCAAATATTTCCCAATGGGATGGTATGTATTCTCTAATGATGTTAATGATCTTGCCAAGAGGTTAATTAATAAAGCCTCAAAAATTATTGGATTGCAAAAAACTTCATAATAATTGTTGAGTAATTAATGTAGCGGATAGAGTGTAAATCCTTTATTAGGTTCTATTTCTATTCTAAAGGCATTTCTAGTATGGTTAGTCATTCTCATTTTCTTTATTATCATATATCTTTTTATTTCCTTATTTTTTTCCACATCTTCCATCCATAGATGGAACACTCCATCAGCTATATGTTCTAATCCAAAACCAAATGTAGACTTCGTTGTCATAGCATACTGTGATACTAGATACGCTGTAACATTTTCTCTATGCGTTGATATTTTTAAATCATAGCTATATTTTCTAGCCATAGCTGGTTTGTCAGCCCAAAACGCACTTAAGGAATCTATAACCAATCTAACATGCTTATATGGTGTTTTCACACCTTCTTTTAAAACACCTAATATCTTATAGGCTTCATGAATTGCTGATACAAGTGTTTGGATATCTAATGCTGCAAATCGTTTTCTTCTAACACTTTCCGATTCTAAAGTAGATTCACTCATCTGCCTAGCAATTTTTAAAAGACCAAAGATATCTATTACAACTATTTGGGGTATTTCATTAGGTTCCTTAAAACTTGAGATGTCATATGTTTTATAGTTCTCAAAATCCATATTGAACTGCTTTGCCTGTTTAACAACATCTCTAAACTCCGCTTCTGTAGTTATATATACAACAGGGTCTCCTGCTTGTATACCAGCCCATGCAAAATGCATACATAGA
The DNA here is from genome assembly GCA_964447975.1 of uncultured Ignisphaera sp. Classification (GTDB taxonomy): domain Archaea; phylum Thermoproteota; class Thermoprotei_A; order Sulfolobales; family Ignisphaeraceae; genus Ignisphaera. Next base: position 54,388 of record CAYUUS010000004.1, read on the forward strand.
ATTGACTTACCCGTACCAGGTTCACCTGTTATAGCAACCCATGAACCTTTGGGAATTCCACCATCTAAAGCTTTATCAAGTTCTGAAATTCCTGTAGAAATTCTTGTAATATAAAAATCTCTTCTAACCGATTTACCTTCTTCCTTGAATTCCTTTGACGATTTTTTAACCTCGGTTCTTTCCACATCCATTAATGCCAACTCTTTTTCAAGCTCACTAAGATATTTTTCATCAATTTCAAAATTTCTATCAGTTTTACTCATAAAAGTCGCTCCTATGAAGTTACATAATAAATAGTGTGCTTATTAACTTAAAAATTAATAGTAAAATTGTTGTTTATAAAATTGTTTCTATGACCCTTGACAAATAAGATTCTTAGTGAAACCTTATTCTTAGATTGTTAGAATAGAATTATGATAACATTATTGATTAATCTTAATTCCAAATGAAAGTTGCATTATATTGTAAGCTGTTTCTCTTAAACATTTATTAAATTATTAAAAGTATTTTTAATATCTACAGTAATACTGTATCCATAAAACTTTAATGGAAATGGATATGGCTAAATTAGAGGATATTACTATTATAGATGCTGCATACGATTATAAGTACCTCTTATCAAGAGGTTATAACCAGCGACTTGCCTTAGATGTTGTGACTTTAAGGTATTCTCTAAATAAAGAAAAAAGACTGTTACTTTATAGATGTATCCATTCAATGCAATATGTAGCAAACATTATATCAAAAATTGTATATAATCCTACTGTAAATGATGTAATTGTTATAGATTTTTATAATACTTTATTGACAATATTATGCGCATTAGAGAATTGTAATGTGTATTTATGTGACGATTGTGTTACACGAGATTTAAGGGGTTCTAAACTGAAACCTCAAGATGAGACATATATATTAAAAGCTTATGAATTAATCCTAAACGCTCTCTCTAAATTAAAACCATTGAAAATAATTATCATAGCAGATAAGAACTTCAGCCATAGTGCTATTCATGTAAATCAATTCAATAAATATATAGAGGAAAGAGGTCTTATAAGCCACAGTATATTATCATTAACACCTGATAAAGATTCCATAGAGATTTCAAAGAAGGAAGAAGCTATCGTTATTTCATCCGATAGTGTAGTCCTTGAAAGAGCTTATAAAGTATTTCCCTTAACATCGATTATTATTAATAAACTAGGTATACCATTTACAATTAACTTTGCAAAACTATTTGGAACTCTTTGTAACTATTGCTATGAAAACTCCATATAAGCTATACATAAAAAGTATGAATGTTATTGTTAGTGGAATACTAAGTGAAAGTGAAGCAAAATCATCACAATTTATACTTAAATTACATCTGCTATATATAAATGATGGTGGAATAATTATAAAATATCCTATTGGTAATCTTGGGATTTCTTTTAAAGCAGCAATAAAGGAATATATTGCTGAAACCAATATTAATGGCAATGTAATATTGTAATTACTTTTATGATACAATGGAAGAATCTCTCTTAATATTAGCAATATTAACATTAGATAAAAAAATATTCTTATAACATTTATCGGTATCAATTTATCTAAATATATAGGAGGTGAATATATGTTAAACATTGCTAATAAATACAATATTATAATAGGCAATGAACATATGAATGCCATTATGTAACTAATACTTAAAGCAGGCCTTTCTTCACTCAATCTATTTAACCTACTTCCTCAATGTTAAAATTATGGGCCCGCGGGGATTTGAACCCCGGACCACCCGGTTATGAGCCGGGCGCTCTACCTGGCTGAGCTACGGGCCCTATGATATTAATTATGTGCTGGGAATTTATGTGTTACGCTTGTACACAATATATACTCTCTTATCTCTATTTATTTAGTGAATATCATGAAATACATGCAATTTTATTTAATTCTATTCTACCTTTAAACATTATCGCTATTTAGAGTTATATATTGAGATATTAAAGGAGTATTATGTCACTTTGTAATATTTTTATTAAGTTGGTCTGCAATTTTAGTAACCTGTGTGAAATATGTGGAAAATAGTTACACATAAAAACGTCGATGTAAAAAAAGCTATCGCAATAGCAGGTTTCCCTGGTATGGGACTTGTAGGAAAGACTGTAGCGATGCATCTTATTAACATTCTTGGTGCAGATCATGTATTAAGCATCTATGGTACAAGATTTCCAGCTCATCTACTTGTCAATTCAGGTGGTTTAGCTGATATAGATAAAGTTGCTATATATCATACAAAAAGTAATAGCATAGACATATTCATTATAACAAGCGATGCACAGCCTACAAGTGACGGTGATCAACATGAATTGAGTAAATTCATCATTAAGAAACTTTTAAAATATAGTGTGATTGAATTAATAGCAACTGCAGCATTTGTTTCAGATGTTATTGTACCATCAAGAAAGGTTTTTGTAGCTGGAAATAATAACATTGTCTTACATAAATATATTGAAAAAGGTGCTATTCCTCTAAATGAGGGTATAATAAGTGGTATGAATGGTGTTATTGTAGGATGGGCAAAAGCCTATAATATGAATAGCGTATGTGTTCTTGGTGAAACATGGAGAAGTATTGTTGAAATGAATTATATAGATTATACTGCAGCTAAAATTATAATTGATCTATTAAATAAGGTATGGGATCTTAATATAGATACCGAAGAACTTAGTTTAAGAGGTAGAAACATTGAAAGTGAAATTGAAAACATGTTGAGAACATATACTCGGAAAGAAGGGTTGAAAGAAGAAAAAGAAAAAAGGCCCTACTACATAACATAGTTCTATAAAAATTTCTTCTATACTTTTAAATGTTAGATTCTAGAACAAATTGAATAATGATTATTATTTGTATTCAAAGTTTCAACAAGTTTTTATGATCTTTTAAATATGTTAAGATTAATTGCATCTATAGTTAACCTACAAGTGATAGTTGATTCCCTTTTCATGTTGTGAAGATTGTATAGGAAGTTGTATAGGTGGTGGAATTCCAAGCTCTCTAGAAAGAAGAGCTATAATTGGTAGATTGTAGCTGTAAACAGCAATTATAAGGGGATAGGGTACAGAGCCTTTTTTGAATTCTTCTCCAAGTTTAGTATATTCCTCTTGGCTAATAGGAGTAATAATGGCAAGACCTTTGATATCAATGGAGGCCATAGGAGGTGTGCAGTCTATTTTTATTACAAAACCAACAAGAAAGCTGTTTTCTCTTTTTTCAGGTTTTCCAAACATGATGTTCATATTTATATTTAATTGTTGTATAGCTTCAAAACTATATCTCTCAGCTCTTATACTATCTATTCTAAAACTTAGATTGGGCATGATCTTTACCTCTTAGAAACTATAGTTTTATTAAAATTATTTATTGGTATAAATGCGATAGCATATATATCACTCCTAGGCGATACAACTCTAAATATTATCCCTCTACCAATTGGTTCTCTATTTATTACTTCTTCAATAATTTTATAATCTTTGAATTCTATAAGATGTGGTTCAGATCCTTCACATACATTTTTCAGTAATTCACCTAGATTTGTATCTGCAATTATTTTATTACAGTTTTCAAGATAATTAGCTATTCTTTTTAAAATATCTTCAATATTCCTGCTATAGAGTATATATGCTTGAAACTTCATAATTTCTTTATCTTCAAGCATTCTTGTTACCAAGTAGATAGATACTTATACTCACTTTTATAATATTTGTTTATATAAACTTTAACAATATGAGATCTTGAGAATATGAAAGAAGAAAAAGAAGAATATGAAAAAATGTTATTTAATGTATCAGTTGAAATGCTTAAAGAAATAGAAGAATATGAAAGAAATGAACATATTAAACAAAATCGAATGATGAAGAGAAGATATCCAAGCAATAAGGAAGTTGTTAATGCTATTAAAAATCTTACGAATGGTACAATAAATAGATATGTAATTGACGATTTCTATGAAGTTGTTAAGAAATATTTAAAAGATAAGGGATTCGATGTCTCAGCTCTAAATAAAAAAAGGTTTTGGAGACTTGTAACTAACTTGATAAGAAAAGGTTATATAAAATTCATTTCTTAAGGATTGCCTATGTTAGCCATTTCCAGTATCTAGTATAGTGAAATTAAAAAGTCTAAAACATTGTATTACTAAACAATTCCAAGAAAAGCATATAAGAAAATCTAAATTATTTAATTAATTCTTAATGAACTTATTTTTAGTATTATTTAAGAATAAGATTAAGTTATCTAAAGTTGGTTAAAATAAATACATGATTTCTGATGTGATATCTTACATGCTATTTTAAAGATTCAGTGAGGATTCATGTCATCATTTAGGTTTATTCAGAGCCCACCACACTCATCATTATATTAAAAATTTCATTAGTTTAACTAAATAGCTTAATATTAATATCGTCTTTAACGGCTTTAAATATGATGCTGGTAACGCTGCCCTTAATATAAGGATTCTTTAAAATCCTCTTTATAAATCTATCAAGTTCGTCAACACCTTTAAAAAGAGCAATTAAAGCAACATCAAACTCGCCAGTAATATCATAAACAGCTCTTACATTTGCTTCAGATGAAAGTATCTTTTCAACATCTTCTATATGGGCGCCATCAACTTTAAGCATTATAAGGGAATATATTTGATAACCTAAAGTTTTATAATCCAAAACTGCTTCACATTTAGTTATAATACCGAGTTCTTTTAATCTTTGTAATCTCTTAGATACTAGCGTTGGTGATTTCTTTAAAATCTTAGAAAGTTCTCTAACACTTCTATTACAATCTTCAATAATAAGATTAATTATTTGTTTATCTAATTCATCAAGTTCAAAATACGTCGTGAGATTACACCCCGCGAAACTGTTTTGATTTTCATATTAAGTTCTTATTAGTTTATTGTTAATCCTCGCTTATCATTATATACACTCACTACTATTTTTATTATAAATAAATTTGCAATATATATTTATAGTTAAGATTATATACCACTTATATATTATAGCTATTTTAAAGATGAGTTGGATCTCCGATACTGATCTATGATGATGCCCCGCAGTGATGATTCTATTTCCAATTAAGGTGTAATCTATTTAATTAACGATATACAGTGTGGAAATATTGGAATCGGGTAATGAAAAATAAATAGAGATGATGTATAGAATGCCTAAGATACCTAGGTTAATGGATTAAAACATCATAAAAATTTAGAGTATTATTTTTAAGTTATTTAATTTTAAATGTAAAAAGAGGATCGCTATAATATAAAGTAAGTGTTAACAATGATCAGACTTATTGATGTAAAGCTACCTAGTATTATTATTAAAGGCCTTAAAGACAAAGGTATATCGAATTTTACTCCACCTCAGCTAGAAGCACTTAAGCACGGACTTTTAAATGGTTCAAGCATTGTTGTCTCAGCACCAACAGCTAGTGGCAAAACTTTGATAGGAGAAATAGCTCTTGTAAATGCTGTCTTGAATGGTTTCAAAGGTATTTATACAAGTCCTTTAAAGGCTCTTGCATATGAAAAATTCAATGAGTTTAAAATATGGGAAAAATATGGTGTTAAAATAACGATTTCTGTAGGGGATTATGAAGTTACCGACGAAGAATTAACTAGGCTAGAAAAATATGATATTATTGTTTCAACATATGAACGGTTAGATTCAATAATGCGTAGAAATCCTTCATGGATGAAAAAGATAGGTGTTGTAGTTATCGATGAACTTCATATGATTGGTGATGAGAATCGAGGGCATATTGTTGAAATGATTGCTATGAGAGCTAAATCAATGGGTATACAAATCGTAGGTCTCTCAGCAACTATTGGGAATTCTGAGGAAATAGCCCAGTGGCTTGGAGCAAAGCTTGTTAAATCTGAGTGGAGGCCTGTCAAACTCTATGAGTTTATTACTTATTCGCTAGGAGGTGGTAAGGGATGGATCATACATATTCCTAAAGATTTTACTGATGTTGATATCGACATACCTAAGATTGTTAATGACGTTACTGAATATTGGATTTTAAAAGCTGTTAGAGAGGGATTTAACGTGCTTGAGTTTAAATATTCTAGGAAAGCTGTTGAAGAGCTTGCTGCTAGATATTCATCTATACTATGCAACAATTTATCTAATAATGATAAAGAGCAGGTGAATTTCCTTTTAAAGGAACTTAGAGAAAGAATTGGTGATTTTGAATATGAAAAACTTTCACCTTTAATAAAATGTGGTGCTTCATATCATCATGCAGGTTTAACACCAGAAGCAAGAAGATTCATTGAAGAGGCTTTTCGTGATAGATTGATAAAATATATTGCTGCAACACCAACACTTGCAATGGGTGTGAATCTTCCTGCCAGGATTGTGATTATTAATACAAAGTTCTTTAATGGGAAAAACACGGTACGGATACCAATAATTGAATATAGACAGCTTGCTGGAAGAGCTGGAAGACCTCAATATGATCCTTATGGAATAGTAATTGTTGCAAAAGATGCTAAATCACAGAATGAAGCTATGTATTATATAAAGGGTGTTCCTGAGTCGTTACAGTCAGTTTTATGGAGTGGTGAAGCTTTAAGAAGACATATATTAGCTGTGATTGTTTCTGGTGAAGCTAGTACATTATCTAAATTACTTATGTTTTTCTCTAATTCATTTGCAGCATCAAAAATGAATAAGACTATTATAGAATTAAAAATAGAAAAAACTGTAACTTTACTTGAAGAACTTAATATGATTTCATCTAAGAGCATTGATGAAGAGGTTGTCTTCATACCTTCAAAACTTGGAGTAGTTACTTCAAGACTTTATGTAGATCCTATAACAAGCTATATTATAGTTAAGGGACTTACAAATATTAAAAAAGCTTCAGAACTGTATTATTTAACATTAATTGGTATGACTCCTGATTTTTCTGATATTAACATAAGCAAAAGTGTTTATGAATATTATTCTCAACTTATTGATAGCTATGAACTACATAGTGAAATACCGCCTGAAAGCCTCGAGCTTGAGATAAGCGATCCGAAAATTGACTGGGTTAGAGGCTTTATAATAGGCTTAATTTTAAAGGATTGGATAAATGAAGTTCCTGAAAGAGAAATTCTAGAACGATATGGTATTGAAGCTGGAGATCTAAGGGTTATAAAAGAGAATGGTGAATGGCTATCGTATGCAGCTTCCATAATAGCTAAAACCATTGATGCTTCTAGCCATAGCGAGTATCTTAGAATGTTAAATGAGAGATTAAGGCACGGAGTTAAAGAAGATGCTCTTGAATTGGTAAAATTAAGATATATAGGAAGAGTAAGAGCACGTATTTTATTAAATCATGGCATAAAAAATGTAGAGGATATAATCAAAAGAAAGGATGAGGTGGTTAAGATATTGGGTGAAGGCTGGGGGAAAAAGATAGTAGAAGAGCTAATTTCTTCTCAATTCTAAAGATTTTTAATTTTATATAATACAACGTAATATGATAGCATGAAGAATTCGAAATATTTCTAAATAAAAATTTTCATTATTAGCTGTAATTACCTAAAAATTTATAAATTTCTTAGATTAACTCTTTCTTCCCATAAACTAATAGGTGAAGCTAAATATGTCAAAAGTGTTATTCGCAAGTGCAAGATTGGAAAAACTTGAAAAAGAATACAGTCTTACATATAAGTTTATGAAATTGTTAGATATGAGTCCTTTAAAGAACATTGTTGCAGAAGGCAACATAGTGGCTATAAAGATTCATTTTGGAGATATGCATCATGGAGGATATAGGATAATTAGACCAATATTCATTAAAATGCTTGTAGACTATGTTAAGAAACTTGGAGGAATCCCATTTTTAACTGATACATGGGGGCTAAAACACACTGTAGTAGGTATCGAAAATGGTTATGGATTTATTGGCGTTCCATTAATTCCTGTATCAGGTATAAAGGAAAATGACCTTGTTAAGATACATGTACCTAATCCTCTAAGAGTAAATGAGATTGAAGTTGGTACAAGTGTGTTTTATGCTGATGTCCTTATAAATTTTGCTCATAGTAAAGGTCATCCATCATCAGGATACGGAGGTGCTATAAAGAACATTTCAATGGGATGTGTAGGTCCAAATACACGCTCGGCTATTCATAATCTTGAGAAGAATGATACCATAGGTAGAGCATTTCAAGAGGGATTAGCTGATGCATTTCATGCTGTTGTTCTTAATAAATATAATAAGGTATTTCATATTAATTATGTTATGGATGTTGCACCAACATGTGATTGTGCTCCTTGGTCTGATATACCAATAGTTCCAGATATAGGTATATTAGCATCTGAAGATGTTGTTGCATTAGAGAAAGCAACTATAGATTTAATAAATCAAGCTCCGATAGCACCATATTCTATAGCTGAAAAAGCTGGTATAAAGCCTGGTGAAAATAAGTTTCTTATACTACATGGAAAGGATCCATATATACAGGTTGAAGCATTGTATAAGAAAGGTCTTGGAAAAATGGAGTATGAAATTATACGGGTTTAAACAATGAGCTATAAGGTATATGTAGATCAAACAAAGTGTATAGGATGTGCACAGTGCTATGCCGCGTGTCCAAATAAAGTTTTTTCAATAGTTAATAAAAAATCTATACCTGAACATGCAGATAAATGTGTTGGATGTAGAGCATGTATAGTTAAATGCCCTACAAATGCGATAACCATTGAAGCTAGAGATGTAGAGGCTTTATATGCAAGATTTTATAGTACTTAATGTAATTAGATAACCATATAAAATTTGATTTATGAACATTAAGAATTCTAGATGATATTCTATTAAAATCAATTGAGTATCTACACATGTTTTTAACTAATTCAAAACAATCCAACTATTTAGTGGGGCCACGGGGATTTGAACCCAGATCCACGGAGACTGTTACAGGTTTGTAGATGTTTGTAGATGGCTGTGAATATAAATATTTTTGGCGTTATGATCTGATGTTGTGTGTCTATTGAGTATATAACCTCTAGAGTCTATATATAGCGGTGTCTCTGGGTTTCAGAGACCATGGGGTTATGAAGCCCCCTGGCCACAAGGCTGAGCCACCACGGTGAAGAGGCATGGGGGAAGTGAAATGAGCCACCCTCACATAATTAGAAGTATCCACAGATAAGCACAAAGCATGGCAAGTGGTGAACGCTTCAGAGATATGCTAGAGATTACTTGGTATACACGTAGCCGATATGCCAAGTAAGCAGAGATTATGTTCGGTAAACATTGTCAGAAAGCTATTAGCTAAAACACGATATGCCATAGCATATCACAATTATTAAAGAATAAGATTAATTTCGTAGGCATCGTGTGCTGGTAGGGTAAAAACATATTAAGAAAAGAAACTAAGAAATCTAGTAGAGTAGATGAGGTGTTTGATAATGTTTAGAGCTATTAGAGCTAAGTATGAGAAAGGAGTGCTAAAGCCTTTGGAGCCTATAGAGCTTGAAGAAGGTGAGGAGGTTCTAATCAGAATTGAGAAGCTTGAGGATAGGAGGAAGATAGTTGACGAGTTCTATGGAAAACGAGGTTCTGCTCCCAAAGAGTTACTTGATGAATTCATGCTAGAGGCCGAGGCGCAGTGATACTCCTAGATAGCAATGCCGTTGTATACTATCTTCATCGCGTTGAACCTTATGCTTCTAAAGTAAAACAGGTACTGATAGAAAGCAAAGATCTTGCAGTAACTCTTAGAATTGTCGACGAGATAATCTTCACCCTAATAAGGCTCGAGGCTTGGAGAAGACTTGGACTGAGGAAACTAGACGAGCTACGGGACTACATAAGGAGGTATGGTCTAGAGGCGTTTAGCGATGCTATAAACGATGTTGAAGAGCTTGTAGACAAGCTTGGGATACCGGTCCTAGAAGACAAGGGTAGTATCAAAGAGCTTGTAAAGACCGTGAGAAAGTATAGCCTCCTACCGGGAGATGCTCTGATTGCAATAACGGCTAAACACTACGACATAGACACCATACTTACATTCGACGAAGATTTTAAGAGAGTCCCATGGCTCAAAGTAATCCCTTAACCTACTTATTAAGATTCCGATATCGTAAACTATCATCAATATGTTGCCCAGTAACATATGAACCAAGTATCGTTTCCATCGATATTACAGCACATCGAATCCATCATGATTCATGAATTGCGCCATGCTTAAAGGTCCTGACGCTCTGTAGAGGTTTTGAAGTTATATAGCATAAATTTAGCTCAGTAGATTATCTTGGGTACTTACATAAGTGCCGTGGTTAAGGTTCATGGGGAAAGTATCGTTGTATTGCCGAAGAGTATTAGGGACACTCTCGGCATCACTGAAGGTGTTTTGCTTAAGGTTCGTATTGGGGCTGGCAAATTATTCTTAAAACTACTGGAACTGCGGCAACGTATTTGGAGCTGTGTAAAGGGTCTTGGTTCTGTTGAAGAAACTGAGCTAGAGATTGATAGGGAGGAGTAAAAGTTTTGGAGGCAGAGGAAGGTTTCGAGAAGTAGTTGTTGACTCCACACCCTTCTTGCCGTAGCTTATGACGAAGTTGGTGAAATGGCTTGCATGGCGCTAGGTGATGTAAGGAGGAAACGTATTAGGGGTTTGATGTCCAGTACCGTGGCTATGGAGTATGTTATCCACTGGTAAGGGCTGTTCTGCTAGCGATGTTTATACGTTTGGTTTATAAGCTCTGATTCCATTTATCTGGTTTGAGTTGTTTAGGCGATGGGAGCAATGCTCCAAGCCTCGCAGAGTTTATCGTAGATGGGAGCCACGTGCCGTTGGGCTCAACAGCCACCCATGAACCCACAGAGGTGCTCAGGTCCCTGTGGGCGAGGCGGAAGCTCCTAAACTAATAAGGATAAGCATCTAGGGACAAACGGTTATAGAATTCTTACAATATAAATATGTCAGTCGATATTAACGTGGCTATGTAGAGTATGGGGCCTAGCATTCCTCGAGGTACTCTATGGTTTTGGTATTTCTAGTGCTAGTGTTTTATTTGTTGTAGTGTCTACGAATACCGTGTTCCTTATTATTAATAGCAGTTCTGGTGGAACACTATCTATATTGGTTATGTTCTCTAGGTAGCTAGTAGATTTGCTTCCACTTATAAACACTTCTGCTAACACCATTCCTGTTTCAGAATCGATACATGTGTAAATACTTGCTTTTTCGTAGGGGAAAATGTACTGAACTATCACTAGGTCTCGATTAGATGCTCTAAAACTTTTAATAAACTTCATCTCGACAATCTCTTTATCACTGATGCTCATGTTCATAACCTTCTTCTCTACAAGATTTTCAATCCAGAAGTGGGGTAGGTAGTATGGGAGTCTAGCGATCAAGAACATCATTTTTTGTTCATCTATATTAGGGTTGAAGTAGTAACGTTTAGGATACGAATACTCTGGATACCAATAGCTATAGATTACAACAGGTCTTGAAACATTATCTTTTTGGTACATAGCTATAGCGTGAATTACGTAGAAGAAACCTTTAGAATGTAGAGGGTATTGACCTGCTGAAGTTGCGTAGACAACTATATGTGTCTCATTACCTACGACAATATTGTAGTGCTTACCGCTATATATAATCTTTTTGCGTATAAGGCCTTCAGCAATTTCAGTCCTGTTATATACAAACACAGAGCCAGGTTCCCAAACAGAACCACTCCTGAAGTTCTCCACAGCCCTACTACACACCTCTAGCAAGGTTTCCAGCTCCATATCTTGCTGAAAAGAATAGTGGCTAAACCAGAACAAAACCATCAAAAACATAACGACAAGCAAAAAGATTAGGAGCAAAGTCGTAGCACGTTTAACGAGCATAGTTTTTCGCCTAACAACTGTTATGCCAGTGATATACGTACCAAGGCCAGAACCCATTTACAAATCCGTACCAATTGGGATCTGGATTAGGTTCTAGCCCTTCACTGTACCTTATATGTGTTCTATTATTATACCACGCTTCATACCTATATCCATAACCTATATCTCGAGTAAAGTCATATATTCCTCTTTCTGGGTATGAGAATATGCTCTCCTTATAGCCTCGCGCCTCTACATACTCTCGAAACTCATCTACAGTGGCGAAATATCTTCCTTCAGGACCGAATCCCAACACTGGATCAGCGTTTTCGCATCCCCATAGACACTCAACCCTACCTGGGATACAGCAATCTATAGGCATTCTTACGACATAACATATAGTTATCTCCAATATTCTAGCGCACGGAATGTTAGAGGCGTGTGGTATAGTTCCACAGGAGTACTTGTCAATAATATTACTGCAGACGCCTAGGGAAGGGCATGTAATGTATGTACCAGACTCGGCAACTTTAGCGATATCAGACACGCTATTGACGTTGATTACTGACTCTATTTTGCATTTACTATGTGGCGATTTAATGATAGAGTCTCTGACTTTCTTAATTTCAGCATAGAGCATCTTAGTCTTTATTTCTCTAGCTGACCTCCT
>CAYUUS010000005.1:0-59528 GCA_964447975.1 uncultured Ignisphaera sp.
AATCTATAAACATCAACTACGAAACAGCCCTAACATTTTCGGGAAAAAGTTTTTAATACCATAGTTCTTTCTAAATCTAGGTTATTGATATGTTTAGATATTGCCCTGGAGCTAGGAGTATTATCAATCCACAGATAATAATAACAAATTGTCCTTATTGTGGAGCTGAGATAGAGTTCTTTGAATATGATATAGAGGTTAAATGTTTAAATTGCGGAAGAACTGTAAGGAGGAATCCTTCACAATCATGTATATTTTGGTGTAATGCTGCTGTTGATTGTATTAAAAATCTTGTTACATTAAAGGTTATCTCAAACGACGTTGCAGAAGAGCTTTTAGATCTTTTAAAAAGATATAAAGAATCTAAGTAACTTTATTATTTAAAATTATTATATTTTTAAATATATGTCTGGTTGTTATAATGACTTTACATAGGGTTTGTCTAAGTGTTGTGACAGATTGCGAAGTTGTTAAAATATCCTCTAGAGAACTGCCAATGGATATAATAGATATAAGATTTATTGATGAGCTAAATGTAAGACATCTAGTTAAAATACCTATAAATCTTATAAAGAATGCACCTATTTCACATTCATTTAATAGATTTAATATAATTAAAATAGATAGAAACTTTTTCATAGCTGAGATATGGAAGTCTCCATGCAGTATATGCAGACTTCTTCAAAAAGAAAACATATATATGGTTAAAGCTAGATCTGGAAAACCATCGATTATAAGTTATATCTTTACATGCGATGAACATACATTAGAAAGAATTAAAGATAAATTTGCAACAAATAGATTAGAATATTCTATAAATATCTGCAATGAACATGGATCTAAAATTTTAACAGATACCCAAGAATATATTCTATCAATAGCTCTTGAAATGGGTTATTTTGACTATCCACATAAAATAACATTAAAAGAACTATCAAAAATATTAAACATATCATCTTCAACACTAAATGAGATTCTAAGAAGAGCTATAAAGAAAATAGTATCGCATTACCTATCAACTTCTAAAAATCAATCTTAAACCCCATCTTTAAACTTATCCCGAATATATTCGGGATAAGTTTAATTAGTTTTCATATCGAAATTATTTATGTGTTTAAAATGATGTCTATTCAATGGCCTCTAAAAATATTGTTGGTTCATCCCCATGCACCTTTTTTATCAAAAGATAGAATTGTTATTGCAGCAGATTGTGTGCTTTTAATAAGGCCGGAGATATCGCAATTATATAGTAATGGGGTGCCTGTTTTAATAGGGTGTCCACTACTTGAAGACCCAGATTCTATGCTTAATAAGCTAAAACTTATACTTAGTAGCAATTCAAAGAACATAGATGTTATCTCTATGGAGGTTCCATGTTGTCAGGCACTCCATATGATGGTTAGGCATATAGCTTCTGAAAATAATCTTAAGCATAGCTTTAGCCATAAAATAGTAAGGGTTTTTACAAAGGAAATTGAGGAATGGAGACCTGGAATAGTAGATGAGTCTATGATTAAGCTTGAGAGAATGGCCCATGGGGTTCAAGGTAATGAAGAGATATAGACTTTTGGTTTCGGTAGATCCAAATATATGTATTGGTTGTGGAAAATGTGTAAAAGCATGTTTAACAAATGCTTTAGCTATAATCAATGGAAAAGCTAAGTTAGTCGATGAAAAGAGATGTGATGGTTTTGGATCATGTATAGCTGCATGTCCGTCCAATGCAATATCTCTAGTGTATAGAGAAGCTGAAGAATTTGATTGGAGTATACTAAAAGATGTAAAGTTAAGTAATTGGATAGACAAGTTTAGATTAACATCAAAGACTCTAATTAAGTTGAAGTAGCTAGATATATTTTATTAAATACTAAAAACATTAAATATAGTTTTCAATTAATATCGATTCATTATTGTTTATCATTATTAAAGAATTTATATAATGCATTTATTTTCTCTAATCCTCTACTTACAGTCATTAATATGGTGACAACATGTTGATAAAATATATTGGTATAGCTGCATACTCTGGTTTTGTTAATGATGTAGTTAAAGAGAAGGTTTTAAATGTTTTGAAGAGTATTAAAGAATTTTGCAATGGCAATTTCATCTTTGTTGTTGGTGGCTATGAAGGTTTAATGAAACATATAGTTGACTTTGCTTTATCTCTCAATTTTAAAGTAGTTATTTTACCACCAATAGAACAGGAACATAGATCTTTTCCAGACAATGCTATTGTTATAAAAACAGGTTCTACATATACAGTAAGAAGTGCTTTTCTTGTGCATACATCTGATATATTAATTGTTGTTGGAGGTGGTTCAGGATCTCTCCACGAACTTGTAGCTGCATATAATGAAGGAAAGCCTATATATGTATTAACACATACAGGTCTTCCAACAGATGTTATAGAGAATATCCCTGAGAAAATAGACTACAGAATACCTATAGCTATAAAAAGGTTTAAAGACCCTAAAGATTTAGCTAAAGAGTTATGTATAGAAATTAGTAAGTAAATGATTCAACTATTATAGAAATTTAATATTTATTAACATTTTATCCCAATGATATAATTTTGAAATAGAGATAAAAAATGTTTATATTTAAATTGTAAATCCAAAGAATGTTGCTAATGTCGCTAATATTGCAAATGTAGCCCAGAAAATCACTCCTATAGCAAGTATTATAGAGCTCCATATAGGTGTTCTTACCTCTTTTGGAAGCCATTTCCTTCCTATGTATATTGTTGCTGCCGCTGTTAATGCAAGCACTATATTTGATATGTTTGCAACCATTAGAATCCATGCAAATGGTACTATACCAAAGATGTAATTCAATGCAAAAGCAAGTATTATCCATATGATTATAAATGTTAACACCATGTAGTAGAGTTTCTTAATTTCTCCTCTACACCACTTCCTAACCCTCTCACTTGCTTGCCATATAAGATCAACAAGCGTTCTTGTAATCATATCAGTTGAGCCTAGCTGTGTTGAGAATAGTATCCATATACCTGCTAACAGAGCTATCCCCCAGCCGATGGGTCCCCATAGCTTTGAAAAGTACTCTCCTTGATACGCTGCTATTCCCCATGCTGGCAACTTTGTACCTAGAGGTATTAGTGCTACAGCTAGCGATGTTGGTAAATACATCCCAATAAATGCACCTAGAGTAAATATACCGACTACATCTATCCATGCTATTGTTCTCCATGTCTTCCATCTCTTTAAATTCTCAGAATCAACTTTAAACACCTTGCCAACAGGACTTACAGTAATCTTTTTACCTTTTATTAATGATGGAATAGCTCCAACTTTAGCCCCCATACCAATACCTTTATCACGATAATAATTAGATACTGTAGTATTATTTAAACCTCCAGCACCTGCATAACCTGCTAAAGCACCAAGTAGAACAATTGTTGCACCTTTAGGAAGGTATCCAAATGTAAAGAAGCCTTTAAATGTTTCAGCAGCAACACTTGCAGGTACAGCAATAACATTTAAAACAGCAAGTGTAGCAATTATTAGAAATATCATTATCCATTGAACTACCTCTAAAGCCCTCTCAACGATGCCACCAACAGATACTAAAGCAACTATAATAAGTGCTATAATCACACCTGTAATCATTACATATAAAGATTCTGTTGCTCCAGGGATTTTTCCAAGTATTGCAGCAACAATACCTGTAGCACATGCAAATGCCCATGCAGGCCAAGCCCTTTCAAGAACAGATAATACAATTAGAAGTGGCCCCCAAAATCTTGGACCTGGCCACAGCCTTAACATACCATTGAATATAGGTTCACCAGAATACATAGTGTATCTAACCATTTCAAGATTAAGAATCGTTTGTAACAATATAGATACTGTAGCTATCCAGAGGATGTAAGGCCCGTAAAGCACAGCATTACTTGGGCCAATAAGCCATTCTCCAGATCCTATAGCAACACCTAAAACTATTGCACTTGGACCTATAATTCTCATAATACTTGAAAATTTCATAGGTGGTGGAGAGGGTAGTTCATCAACTTCAACCTCTGGTCCGTGGCCCAATCTAATTTTATCTATGGGTTTTTCACCCATGTAATCCCCAGATGTTTTACACCTAATGAAATTTATAAATTTTTGAGTTATATAGCCATATAAATACATGGCCTCTAGTAAACGCTACAATTTACAAGAAGATAGATTTTTATTTCCGATACATTCTTAATGCTTTATTGATGATCTATGGCAAATCTTAAGAAAATTTTAAACGAGGGTAAAGTGGCTCTAGGTACGTGGATAACAATAGCTCATCCAGATGTTGTAGAGGCTTTATCTACATTACAATTTGATTGGTTTGTATTTGATATGGAGCATGCACCTCTTGATATATCAAACCTTGAGATTATGCTTATGGGTTTAAGAGGAAGTGAGATAGAACCTATTGTTAGAGTTCCATGGAATGACATGGTTGTTATAAAAAGGGTTCTTGATATTGGTGCTAAAGGCCTTGTAGTCCCATGGGTTAATAGCAGAGAAGAGGCTGAATCTGCTGTAAGATATACCTTATATCCACCTAAAGGTGTAAGAGGTGTTGGTCCAAGAAGAGCCGTTATGTATGGTGCTATAGATTTTCTAGAGTATTATAAAAAGTTTGAAAAAGAGTTTACATTGGTGGTTCAGATAGAAACTGAAAAAGCTCTTAGAAATATTGAAGAGATAGCTACTGTAGGTAACATAGATGTATTTTATATAGGCCCCATGGATCTTTCAGTAAACCTTGGAATACCTCTACAATATGACCATCCAAAATTTACTGAAGCTGTAGAAACTGTGCTTAAAACATGCAAAAAATATGATATCACTCCAGGTATACATACATTTTCTATAGATATGGCTGAGAAATATATATCTATGGGTTTTAGATTTCTAGCATTGAATTCAGATATTGCCATACTTAGAAACTCGTTTGCATCAATGCTTAATAGACTTAATAAATACATTAATAAATAGAAATAGATGAAATAGTTAAATATTACTTTTTATTATTTAACCTTTGGAAAGATGCTGAATTTCATAGAATTTAAATAGCGGTTTCAGTACTATTAGATATATACATTTATAATCTGTATTAACAGGTAAAGTTTATAAAAGGCGCACTATACAAATTATATCGGTGTCTGGAAATGGAATTTCGATGGTGAAGGTAGATGCAACTCCAATACTAAAAAACATAGATGAAGATTTAATCCAAATACATAATATAGCTATAAATGCAAGAAAGAATTTAGTTCTAATGTATAAATATGATAAATATCTACATATGGGTTCCTCTCTAAGTAGCATAGATATAATAGCTACACTCTTAGCGAAATACATTAAGAAAGATGGTGATCCATTAAATAGAGATTGGTTTATATTAAGCAAGGGTCACGCCGCTCCAGCTCTATATGCTGTTTTAGCAGAGATAGGCCTTATACAAAAAGATGAGATTGTTAAGATAAATGAGGTTAATTCTATCTTACAAAACCATCCAGATATATCTACACCTGGAGTAGATATGTCAACGGGAAGCCTTGGACAGGGTATAAGTTTTGGTATAGGTATAGCTTCTTGGATTAAGTTTAAAGGTGGTAGAGGAAAGGTATATGTTTTGATGGGTGATGGTGAACAAGATGAAGGGCAGGTATGGGAGGCAATAACACATGCAGCTATACTTAAGCTAAATAATTTAATAGTTATTATTGATTGGAATGGCTTTCAACTTGATGGAAGAGTTGATGAAATTAAACCTAAACATTATCTACCATTCATATGGAGAGCTGTTGGATGGAAAGTTTTGTGGTGTGATGGACATGATTTAGTAAGCATTATAACAGCAATTAATGAGGCTATAGAGTCTGATAAACCAACTGTGATATTTGCTAAGACTATACGTGGCTATGGTGTAAAATCTATAGAGAATAGCGATAAACAAGCAATAGAGGAACTTATAGATGAAGACGATACAAACGATAGGAATGCGTGATGCTGTAGGCAGAATCTTGATAGAGCTTGGCGAAGATATAGAGAATCTTATAGTAATAACAGCTGATGTAGGTAAATCGACAAGGGTCTATGGATTTAACCAAAGATTTCCAGAAAGATACTTTAATGTTGGAATAGCTGAACAGCATATGATTGACTTCGCTGCTGGAATGGCTTTAACTGGTGCACTTCCTATAGTTACAGGATTTGCAATGTTTATATCAAGGGCCTGGGAACAGATAAGAAATACTGTAGCTAGGATGAATCTAAATGTAAAGATTATAGCTACACATGCTGGATATAGTGATCATGCTGATGGATCTAGCCATCAAGCTCTTGAAGATATAGCTATAATGCGTGTAATTCCTAATATGAACGTCGTTGTACCAGCTGATGTAGCTGATGTAGAGAGAAGTCTTAGGAAGATAATAGTTGATGTCAAAGGACCTGTATATTATAGAGTTGGAAGAGACTATTCACCGCCTATAACTGAGGATCTAGACTATGAATTCAGACTTGGTAAAGCGTATATATTGAGAGAGGGATACGATGTTGCTATAGTTGGAGCTGGTCCAGTTCTATATGATGCTCTAATAGCTGCAGACAATCTTAAAAAAATCGGTATAAGTGCTGCTGTCGTTAATCTCTTAACTATTAAACCAATTGATGTAGAAGCCATTGAAGGTATAGCAAGAAGAGTTGGTCGTATTGTAACTATTGAAGAACATGTTATTTATGGTGGTGTAGGTAGTGCTGTTGCTGAAGTTGTTGTTGAAAAATATCCTATCCCAATGAAATTTATAGGTGCTAAAACATTTGGTAGATCAGCGAAAAGTGTAAGAGAGCTTCTTGATTACTTTGGAGTAAATAGCAAAGCTGTTGTAGATGCATGTTTAGAGGTTATTAGATATGGAGATAGAAGAGCTTAGAAAATCTATAGATGAAATAGATAAAGAGATTGTGAAGCTAATAGCTAAGAGATTTGAAGTTGTTAAAAGAATTGCTGAAGAAAAAATAGCTAAAAATAGAAGGGTATCAGATGAAGAAAGAGAAGCCCTTGTTAAAATGAATTGGAGAAGATATGCTATAGAATATGGTGTTCCAATCAATGTTGTAGAAGAGTTGATAGAGCTGTTAATAAAATATTCAAAAAGCTATCAACTCAGTTTAATGGCTACACCTAGAAAGTATAAAAGAAACATAACGTTTATTGGGTATGGTAATATGGCTAGAGTCCTTGCGAGACAATTAGTTCAAGTAGGTCACGATATTACTGTAACAGGTAGAAGTATTGACAAAGCTAAGCATCTTGCTAACGAACTTAATTGCAGATATATGGATGTGAAGCAAGCTATAGAGCATGGAGAGTTTATTGTATTAGCTTTATCGTTAGATGCTTTTATAGATAAATATGTAGATAGCATATCTCTACATTTCAAAGATAAGGTTGTTATGGATATTCTATCATCTAAGGGATGGGTTTTCAACTATTTAGAGAACAAATCTATTGAGGAGAACTTCAAGTATGTCTCTCTACATCCATTATTTGGCCCACTTACACCTCCAGTTAGTGAAAAAATTGCTGTAATACCATCTAAAACAGGTGTTGATGTTCTTCAAGATGTTGTTGATTTATGGATATCAGCAGGATTAGAACCTGTTGTAGTGGATTTTGAGGAACATGAAAAAGCCATGGCTATTGTTCAAGTACTTACACATTTATATCTCATAGCTTTTTCAAGGGCTTCTAATGAATTAGTCAAAGAGCTTAATATTAATCCAGATAAACTTTCAACACCAACCTATAGAGACATTAAAGCTGTTATCGAAAGGATTAAATATATAGAGAACATCGTTTTTGAAATTCAAAGAAATAATCCTTTTTCAAATCTTGTTAGAAAGAAGGCTCTTGAAGTTTTAAATAATGTAATTGAATCTATTGGTAGATAAATATGATATTTATTTTAAAGGATGGATCTAAGGAATCAGAACTGATAGAAAAGCTAAAACATATATCAGCTTCATATAGAGTTGTAGATATATATGGAACTAGACTTGTGGTTGCATGGCCCGATAACATTGTTAGCAACATAGACGACCCTTCTATAAAAGCTAAAATAAGGCCTAAGAAGCCATATCAATTAACATCTAATGAATTCAAAGAAAAGACTATTGTTAACGTTAATGGTGTTGAAATAGGCGGCAAAAGAATAGCGATTGCTGCTGGGCCATGTGCTGTTGAAAGTGAAGAGCAGATAGTAGAGATTGCAAAGGCTGTAAAAAGAGCTGGTGCTCACATGCTTAGAGGTGGTGCTTTTAAGCCTAGAACAAGCCCATATTCATTTCAAGGCCTTGGTGAAGAAGGTCTAAAAATGCTTAAAAAAGCATCAGAGATAACAGGCCTGCCTATAGTTACTGAAATTATAGATGTAAGAGATATAGATACTGTAAATAGATATGCTGATATGATTCAGATTGGAGCTAGAAACTCGCAGAACTTTACACTCCTTAGAGAGGTTGGCAAACTTAGAAAGCCTGTTCTTCTTAAACGAGGATTTGGAATGAGTATTGAAGAATGGATTCTTGCTGCAGAATATATACTTCTAGAAGGAAATGGTGATGTAGTTCTATGTGAAAGAGGTATAAGAACATTTGAAAAAAGCAGTAGATTTACACTAGACATAGCTGGGTTTGCTGTAGCTAAAACAATAACACATTTACCTATAGCTATAGATCCTAGCCATCCTGCAGGCAGAAGAGACATTGTCGAGCCTCTTGCATTAGCAGCTATAGCTGCAGGAGCTGATATGCTTATAATTGAAGTTCATATAAATCCTGAGAAGGCTTTAAGCGATTCTGAGCAACAGCTAGATGTAAAAGCTTTTGAAAATCTTATGAAGAAAGCTAAAGCAGTTGCTGAAGCTGTGGGGAGGGATATATGAGGTTTATAGAAGAGTCTATTTGTTGTTCAAATACAAAGATATTTATTGGTAGAAATATAGCTAAAGAGGTTCTTAGAAATGAAATTAATGGAAAGGTTCTTCTACTTAGACAACAGGTAGTAGACCCTAGATACATTATAGAAGCTCTAGAAGATAATTTCTATGAAATTGCTTTGCCTGGAGGTGATCAAATAAAAAATATAGAAACAATTATATCAATTATAAAGCTTTTATCTGAGAAGGGTTTTCAAAGAAAAGACTATATAATTGCGCTAGGTGGTGGTGCTTTAACAGATATTGCAGGCTTTATAGCATCCATATATATGAGAGGAATGAAATTGATAAACATACCAACAACTATTCTAGGCATGGTTGATGCCGCTTTAGGAGGAAAAAATGCTATTAATTTCCATGGCATTAAAAATATCGTTGGCACATTTTACCAACCATATATAGTTTTATCAGATCTTATATATTTAGAAACACTGCCACAAAAAGAATTGATAAACGGCCTTGCTGAGGTTATTAAATATGGTATTGTTTTAGATCATGAGCTATTTAACTATCTTACTGAAAATAAAGACAAGGTTCTGAACAGAGATATTGAAGCTATTGAAAATATTGTATATAGATCCACAATCAACAAGATATCTATAGTTAAACAAGATCCATATGAAGAGAAAAACATTAGAATTGTTTTAAACTATGGCCATACAATTGGACATGCAATTGAATCGGCATCCAATTTCAATATTCCACATGGAATGGCTGTTTCTATTGGAATGGTATGCGAAGCTATAATTGGAAAAAAAGTTGGTATTACTAATGAAGATACTATCGACAAGATTATCAATATCATAAAAATTTATGATTTACCTATACATATAGATGATCTTAACATTGAAATTGATAAAGAGAAATTGTATAACGCTATAACAAGAGATAAAAAGAGGTATGGCGACTATATATCAATACCATTACCTATAACCATAGGTTGTTGGACACCATATAGAATCCCTATAGAGAGCCTAGCTTCTGCTGTGAGAGAATGTCTTGGATAGATGTAAATACAAAGCTATTTGGTTTAATAGGATATAATATATCCTATACACTTTCACCTGCTATACATAACTATGTATTCCGTGAAATAGGTTATAATGCCGTATACCTTGTTTTTGATCTATCTGAAGAAAAATTTAATAAAATGATGGACACATTAATTGAGCTTTGTGAAGGCTTCAATATAACTATACCATATAAAGAAAAGATAGTTGGATTTCTAAAAGATTTTGATAGCAATGCTAAAAAAATTGGTGCTGTGAATACTGTATATAGAGGACGTGGATATAATACAGATTATACAGCAATTAAGAGCCTGGTTAAAGAGAAAATAAATAGTCTTCAAGATATGATTTGCTATATCTATGGAGCTGGTGGAGCTGCAAAGGCTTCAGCTATAGCTTTAGGCGATCTTGGATGTAAAATTTCTATTGTTAATAGAAGCATTGAAAGAGCAATAGAGCTTGTTAAGAGACTTAATAGTTTAGGCTATGAAGCTAGGGTAGAGAATAAATGTAGTGAGAAAATCGATGTTGTTGTAAATGCTACCCCTAATCCACTATTTGTACATGATGATTGTCTCAAAGCTAGGCTTGTTATAGATCTTGTTTATAGACCTGTTGAAACTATTCTTATTAAGAAGGCTAGGAATAGAGGTGTTGATGTTATCGATGGAATTAGAATTCTTGTGAGACAAGCTCTAGATGCTCAAAGAATATGGCATGGAAATACATATTCTGAAGAAAAGGTTATTAGGTATCTATATGACAGGAAGCTCATTTGGTAAAATGTTTAAAATTACAACATTTGGTGAAAGCCACGGTTCTGCAATAGGCGTTGTTATAGAGGGTGTTCCAGCAGGTCTACCTATAGATGCTAGTGATATTGAATATGAGTTATCATTTCGTAGACCTGGACATCAATTTGCCTCTCCTAGAAGAGAAGAAGATAAAGTGGAAATATTATCTGGTGTAATGAATGGGAAAACAACTGGAGCACCTATAGCAATTATTATAAAAAATATCGATGTTGATTCTTCATACTATGATGACATAAAGTTTAGTCCAAGACCAGGCCACGCAGATCTTCCATATATTATTAGATATGGTTTTGAGAATTGGGATTATAGAGGTGGTGGTAGAGCTAGTGGTAGAGAAACTGTTGCAAGAGTTGCTGCTGGAGCTATTGCTAAGAAGCTACTAATGTTGTTGGATACATGGATCGCTGGATGTGTAATGTCTATAGGCGATGTTGAGATATCTGAGGATTTTGGATTTAGAGACGCATTGTATTCTAGGTGTAGCTTAGTTAAACCATGTATAAATAGATATGAACAGCTATTTATCGATGCAGTTAGAAAAGCTATAGAGGAAGGTGATAGCTATGGCGCTATAATTCAAGTATTTATAGAGAATCCTCCACCCGGTTTAGGTGAGCCTGTATTTGATAAAATTAAAGCTGATCTTGCTAAAGCTGTGATGTCGATTCCAGGTGTTGTTGGTTTTGAGATAGGGCTTGGTTTTAGATATGCAAAGTCTAGGGGTAGTGATGTAATGGATGAAATAACTGTTAAGGGTTCTAGAATCGGTTGGAGATATAATTATAGTGGTGGTGTATTAGGAGGTATTACAACAGGTGAATCTATTGTATTTAGATGTGCATTTAAACCTACAAGCTCTATAAGAAGACCTCAAAAAACAGTTGATATAAGAACATTAGAGGAAAAGACCCTCGTAGTAAAAGGAAGACATGATCCTTGCATAGGTATAAGAGGTGTTGCTGTTGTTGAGGCTATGGCGGCAATTGTTATTGTAGATCATGCAATTAGATCGGGGTTTATCCCACCAGTAAAAATATCTAAAGATGATGCAAACATTGTTTCTAATAGATGGAGGAGGTATAGAGAAATATGTATGCATATGGAGGAATCTCAATAGTAAATGCCATACCAGCATGGCTAGGATCTGTAATGGCTATCGATCTAAAAACCTTTGTAAATATCGATACTTGTAGAGATATATGTAGATACTCATCAAAACTTATAGAAACTATAGCAAACTATTTTAAAGAAAGATATTCCTTACCACTACTTAAAATAGATATACGCTCGGAGATCCCTCCATCAAGTGGGCTTAAAAGTAGTAGCGCAGTTGCTGTAGCAACAATTAAGGCTATTGTAAATAAATTTGGTATATATGAACCATCGATACCTAGGTTAGCTGCTGAATTATCAAAAATAGCTGGGGTCTCTATCACTGGTGCATTCGATGATGCTACAGCAGCTTACTACGGAGGTATTGTATTTACCGATAATTTAAATATGTTAATTCTTAAAGTCATTGATTTTAGGGAAGATCTTGATATAGTTCTTCTCTTTAAAGGTATTAGAAAAAATATAAAGGTAGATGAGTTAAGAAGAAATTCTTACTTATTTAGATATATATTTGAGTTGGCATATTCAGGTGATATATATAGGGCTATGACAATGAATGGATTGGCTATTGCAAAACTTCTTGAATATGATGAGAATATAATTAGAAAAGCTATTGAGATGGGTGCATTAGCCTCTGGTGTATCAGGTAATGGTCCAACAATATTTGCTGTTTGCAGAGAAGGTGATGGCGATTATATAGCAGATTATTTTTCTCTATATGGTTCAGTAAAAATTGTGAAACCTATTAGGTTATAGAGATGAAAGCAATTATAAAGAGGTCTCATATTAGTGGTTCTATAACCGCACCTCAATCCAAAAGCTATGCTATAAGATTGATATTTCTATCACTTCTAACAGATATCTCAATTGAAAACCTCATCATTTCAGAAGATGTTCTAGATGCACTTAACGCTATTTCTGTATTCAATGTTAACTTCAACAACAATAGATTCTATAGACCACCGATACTTAAACTTTATAGAGACTATATATACTTTAAAGGATCTGCAACTGTTTTAAGAATGTTTATACCAATTGTAGCTGTAATTGGAGGTAAAATTACAATTGATGGCAGTGAATCTCTTAGAAAGAGACCGTTAAATGCAATAATTAATGCTCTTGGTGAAAAAGGTGTTAGGTTTTCTAGCAATAGGCTTCCTATTACTATTGAAGGTAGAGTTAAAGATCCTTATATCGATATATATGGTGGTGAAAGCAGCCAATATATATCAGGTCTCATAATAGCTTTGATGTTAGCTGGTGGTGGAGCTATTAATATTAAAGGAAGAGTATCCTCTAAAAGTTATATATATCTAACATCAGAAATTATAAATAGTTTAGGTGGAAATATCTATATATATAACAATAGAATTGTTGTAGAACCATCTAGAGATATCAAATCATATAGAGGTACCATACCTGGTGATTATCTCCTAGCATCGTTTTATGCTGCCTCAGCATTGTTAACAAATGGAGAGCTATCTATACATGGTTTACCAAAACCTTTCAGTTTTTTTGGAGACCACAGCATAGTTGATATATATAGATCTATGGGTGCAACAAGCTTATATAGAGATAATATATGGTATGTTAAGTCTAGCGATGGTTATAAACCAGTGGATTTAGACATAGACGATGCACCTGATCTTGCACCATCAATAGCTCCTCTAGCAGCAATAGCAAATGGAAAGACAATTATTAGAGGTGTTGAACGATTAGCAATAAAGGAAAGCAATAGAAGAGACACCATAGCTTTAACACTGAGAAGCTTCGGTATAGAGACATTTAATAAAGAGAATTACATTGAGATCATCGGTGGAGAGTTGAGAGAGGGTAGCATTATATGTCCTGACGACCATAGAATTGCTATGATGGCTACATCAATAGCTCTTAGAAGTGGAGGCTCTATAGATAAAGCTGAATGTGTTTATAAAAGCAATCCTAGTTTTTGGAAAGATTTAGTGTTGTTAGGAGGAGATATATATTTGGTGTAGTATGTTGAAGATGTTTCAGAAAAAAATACATAGACCTTTTATAGTTGCATCAAAGCCTATCATAAATATAGATGATTTATATAATGCTTTGTCTATAGACGATGCCGATTTTATTGAGCTTAGAGTTGATTACATGGATAATCCACTTGAGATAAACTATGAATTGCTAAAAAATAGAAAGGTTATTGTTACATTGAGAGAATTTAACGAGGGAGGGGCAAAGCCACATAATCCAGATACTAAAATAAAATTGATAAAAACTTTGAGAAATCTAGGAATATTATATGATGTTGAAATGTCCTTTATAGAGAAATTTGGTGTTGAATATAATAATGCTATAGTTTCCATGCATTGTATTGGTATTCAACCCAATATAGATGAAGTGCTTGAAAAGGTAATTAGATATAAGGATAGGGCATTTATCGTAAAAATTGTTGTAGAGCCTTTTCCTAGATACAAAACATTTCTTATGCAAATCCTCGAATTAGGCAATAATATAGCTGCACTTCCAATGTCTGTAGATCCATTAGAGAGAATAGCTTTTGCTCTATTGGGCTCTAAACTAATCTATGGATATATAGATAAGCCAACGGCTAAGGGTCAGATCCATTATAAACAATTAAAAGAACTTCTAGATCTACTGTTAAATAGAGTTCAAAAATCATAGAATTTTCTAAAGTCTAAATACCTTCCTTTGAAGCTTTTTAGATTTACTCCAATCACCAATTATTGGTCTACCATTACCTTTCTTTTTATTGACATAGTTTATAGCTGAAAGTGCAGCTATCACACCACTTGCTGCTGAGATTATTGCTTGTTTATATGGAATGTCTACTAAATCTCCTGCTGCAAAAAGTCCTTCTGTTTTTGTGGTACCAAACTTATCTACCACCACTTCACCTTTCTCATTAATGTCTACATATGGTTTTAAAAACTCTATATTTGTTTCAAAACCCAATTCAACAAATAATGCATCAACTTCAATTACCTTTTTACTTCCCATGTTATCTGCAATTGTAATTCTACTAAGCTTCTTATCTCCATAAAGCTCAACAACTTTATAACCCGGATATATAGATACATTGCTATACCCCTTCACCTCTTCTATGCTTATATCATTTCTTGATGGAACTATATAAATAACTTCCTTGGCTATTGATGATAATAGACGAATATTTTCAATACCTTTTTCACCAAAGCTATTCAAAGCAACTATTTTACTTCTATACAAAGGCCCGTCACATATAACACAATAGCTAAGACCCTTACCAATAAAATTCTCTTCATTTTTAAGGTTAAGTCTCTTAGGAGCTTTTCCACAAGCCGCAATAACACTAAAAGCCTTTAATGTTTCTCCTTTCCTAGTCCTTAGAATAAATATCTCATCTTTCTTATCGAGAAATGTCACCTCATCTATAAAGACTGTAGCACCAAATGATATAGCATGATCCTGTATCTTTAACGCTAAATCTAAGCCATTTATTGATTCAATCCCAGGATAATTCTCAATAACATCAGCATATTTTAACTGTCCTCCTATATCCATTGTTACAATTGCTGTTTTAAGTCCTTGTCTAGCTGTGTATATCGCTGATGAAAAACCTGCTATACCACCTCCAATAATAACAACATCAAATATCTCTTCAAACACCTTGTTCACCATCTATCTCACTGTAGATGGAAAAATTAATAATTGTTTTCTATGGGAACACTAAGTTGCCGTTTACAAAGACTTTTAAAGTTTCTATATTTTTTAACTCGAAAAGATCTATATTCAAAGGGTCTCTATCAATAACAATAACGTCGGCGTAGCAACCTGGTTCTAAACACCCAATATCATTTCTCTTTAGTAGTGCTGCTGAACCTTTAGTATATAGATGCAATGCTTCAATAACATCTACAGCCTCGTTAAATGTATATTTAGCTAGTTCAATATTTTCATAAATTCCTCTAGTGGTAGCGGCATAGATTGTTTTCCAAGGATTTATATCCTCTATTGGTGCATCCGTTGAGAAACCTATTAATGCATTGCTATTAACCAAGCTTTTTATCCTATAGACCCACTGTGCTCTTTCAACACCTACTCTATCCAGGACCCAAAAATCTGATATTATGAAATGCGGCTGAAGTGCTATGCGAAGACCTTTTAATTTATATAGCTGGTCATCTCTAACAATAGATGCATGTTCAACTCTAGTGAAATCTGTTGATAAACCGCTCTCTATAGAATCTAAAGCTATATCCAGTGCTTTATCGCCTATTGCATGTATAGCTACATCTATACCGTTGCATTTAGAGTTGTAAAGGATAGAGCTTAGAATGTCACTAGAAATCCTTTCTATCCCAAAATTATTTGGCTCATCACTATAAGGTTTAGAGAGAAGAGCTGTTCTAGCTCCTAGAGAACCATCGATGAAAATCTTTATACCCATAAATCTCAAGAAATCATCTCCAAAACCTCTTTTTAAACCAATCGATTTAAATATATCACTAGAGGTAGAATCCATATATAGATGTGTTTTAACTATAAGACTATTTTCTAAATCCATTGAAACTAAAGCTGGCAAAACAGATATAGGTACAGAGGTAAAACCTATTGAAGTAACACCATGTCTAATAATATATCTCTGTGCATCATTTAGCAGCCTTCTATAACCATTTAAATCAATATCTGCACCTATATTTTTCCATATATATTCCAATACATCTTCTTTAACGATACCTTTCTCTATATCTATATTGGGATTATCTTTGAATATCTTATCTAGCTTCAAAACTTCTATCGCTTTACTATTCACAACACCTAAATGACCACAGATTCTTATCAACATTATAGGCATCTCACTAGAAACTTTGTCAATATCATATCTTGTTAAAGGTCTTCTTTCTAAAAATCTCTCTTGATCCCATCCCAAACCAACAATCCAATTACCAATGGTATTTCTATAAACTTTAAGAATATTCTTAACATCTTCTATACTTTTCAAATTTTTCATATCTAACGAATTCAACTTAATTCCAATGGTGTCCATATGAATATGAGAATCTACAAAACCTGGAAGTGCAATACCGTCAATATTGATGCTCTCACACAATGTATTCTTACAAATATACTCACATATATTATCTGAACCAGCATATATCACCCTTCCAAACGCTACAACTAGACAATGAACTACTTTCAATGGTTTAAATGATGTATATATCTTCCCTGTAAAAACCTTTACACTCAATGGATTCGCCTATATACTTGGTATATACTCTAATTCTTCGATTTGAAGAAACTGATTTCTATTTTTAATCAATTCATTAATTAGGCGTTTAGTAGTTTTCGTAACATCGTTTCTTTTAATTGCTTCTTCTAGAGAAATCCATGAAACATCTATAGCATCTCCACCAGGTCTTGGTGTACCCTCAATGCTTTTAGAATCAAATAAAACATCTAGTATCACATAGTGATACCTTACATTTTTGTGTTCATCTCTAACAATATTATTTAACACAAAAACCACACCTAGTGGCTTTGCAACGATACCTGTCTCCTCATAAAGTTCTCTTTTAGCTGCATCAAATATCTTTTCACCTGCCTCAATAACACCTCCAGGAATTGACCACATACCTTTTGCAGGTGGATATCCTCTTTTAACTAAAATAATATTTCCATTCAATATAACTACAGCTCCAACAGCTGCTATAGCATATAATGGATATTCCCTCAATAAGGCCCCCTCACTGCTTTATAATAGGATATGGCTTCAATAGCTTTATCCATATAATCATCTGTGTACATCCTCGATTATTCCAAGCATAGTATGGTATTGCTGTAAATTTAACCTTCTTTATATCTATAGCTTTCTTCTCTTTAAAATTATTATATAGCATAACACCTTGGTTGTTTTCTTTAATAATATACCCATCCCCTTCCATAACTACAACACCACCAAGAAAATCGCTTCTAAAAATTTCTTTAAGGTTAGCCTGGTGGGGATCTATAAATAAATCCCTTAAATCGAAACCTTTGTTATCCACACCCTCTATACAGTACACTAGTGGGCCTCTCTTTATAGCTATTTTACCGTAGCTAGCATCTATATATGGATGTGGCTGGATAAATCTAGGTTTTAATTTGAATTCTATAAATATCTTATCGCCCTTATCCCACGATTTAACAATTTTCATATACTTTCCAGGCTCTCCTTTAACTACTTCCTTATCTACTTTAATAATTGGTTCATCTACCCATGAAGGTATTCTAATCATAATGGGAATCTCATCAACTTTGTCTGGTTCTATCTCAATATATGTTTTGCCATTCCATGGATACTCTGTATGTATGGAAACTATAACCTTATTTCCATTGATTTCAAATATCGATCTACTTCCTATAAACAGATTTATCATTATTCCCTTATCAATTCTTGAAAAGGAATATATCATACTTGGTAAATAAGCTAAAAGCCTTGCGATATTTGGTGGACAACAGGCACATTCAAACCATGGCTTTCTTTCATGCTTTCCAAGATAGTCAGCAAGCGTATTTACATAAAAATATTTAGTTCCATCTAAAGATATACCAGCGAGTCCAGCGTTATACAGTATAGACTCTATAACCTCCATATACTCTACATCACCTGATGCTAAAAACATTCTCCAAGCCCATAAAGCAGCTGCTACAGAGGCGCAAGTCTCGCTATAAGCTCTATCATTTGGAAGCTCATAATCATCACCAAACGCTTCTCCTTCATATCTAGAGCCAAAACCATATGTAATATACATCTTTCTATATATAATTCTTCTCCAAAGCCTATCTAAAGCAGTCCAAAGCTCCTTATCACCATTCTCGATGTATAAGTCAGCAACTCCTGCTAAATAATATAATACCCTTACAGCATGTCCTCCAGCAACATCATCTAATTCTTTTATCGGTTTATGGTCAACAAGATATTCAGGTGAAATCGAAAAGGACCTAGTTGATGCTGTTCTTGTTACATAACCCTTACCTCTTATATTTATAAAGAAATCTGCTAATTTAAGATAATTAACATTGCCATTCTCTCTGTAAAGCTCTATCAAAGCCATTTCTATTTCTGGATGCCCATCTGATGTTTTTAACTTACCCTCTTCCCAACCAAATGTATTAACAAGCAAATCTGCAAACTTAAGTGAAGCTACATATAAATCATCTATTCCAAGACATCTTCTTACAGCAATAGCTGCTTGAAATAAATGCCCTGCACAATAGAGTTCATGACTCCATGCAAGATCTCGCCATCTCTCAAGACCATTTATCGTAATATAGGTGTTTATATAACCATCAGACTGCTGAGCTGCGATAATGTCCTCTTTAGCTTTAATAACCATAGAATATAGCTCATCATTCCAGATATAGGCTAAGGCATACGCTGATGCTTCAATCCATTTATATACATCAGAGTCATTAAACCATAAACCTTTAAACCCACCACTGATCCTACCAGAAGCTATTCTAAAGTTTTCTAATCTTCCCGTTTCTTCAATTTTTTTAAACTGAAGAGGTAGCGTAACCCTTACTAAGGTTTCTAGCCTTGGACCCCAAAAATTATCATCAACTTTAACTCTATTTATTGGAAGAGGTTCCACAATAGCATATCTACTTCTAGTTACATCAACAACATATATATTTTTATTATTCATAACAACCATCTAAAAACTTATAAATAATACGAATCAAATTAGCCTTAATGAATATATCTACTATGATTAAGGCTACCTAGAAGATGGTATTAATAAATATTATTTACAGAGTTTTAATAATGTCATTTCTATTCCAAAACTCTCTAAGCTCTTTAATCTCTAACACTTCATAGTTTTTCTCAGTAAGTGCAACTGCTTTTGAAAGCTCTAGCCCTAATTTATGGTTAAGTATTATTGGTATCCCTAGATCTACTGCCAATCTTCTAATTCTATAGTCTTTCTCTGGACCATAACCTGTTGTTATTACAAGCCCTATACCACCATTTATAATCTCATCCTCAGCTCTTTTCAATGTTACGAGATCTGCATTCTTAATCTCCATATTTTCAATTGTTGCAACACTATATCCAGCATCACTAAATATTTTACTAGTATATGACAATACATCTATGTATTCTCTTTTTAGCTCGGGACTATATATCAATATTTTTTCTCTAGATTTCTCAGGTAATCTATTACCAGCTACACTTAGCCAACTTAAAATAAGTGCACCTTCATATAACTTACTTAAACATGCAACCTCTCCAACACTTCTCATCTCAGGTCCTAAAAATGGGTAAGACCCTCTTAACCTAGCCCATGAGAATTGAGGAGATTTTACACCAAACCAATATGGAAATAGTAAATTGAATTTATTTCTCTCAATTACACATTCTAGTTTACCCTTTATAGAGGCTTCTATCGATGCCTTCATAAGGTTGTAGTTTGTAGTTTTGCTTGTAAATGGCATTGATCTACTTGCTCTGAGGTTAAGCTCTATAACATATACCTCTCCATCTTTATATAGAAGCTGAAGATTGTATGGCCCTTTTATATTCAGTACATTGTTTAGCTTCATAGCAATTTTAGATGCTTTTACAATTGCATCCCATGGCAAATATCTTGGTGGTAGAACCATTGTAGCATCTCCACTATGTATACCTGCAGGCTCGATATGCTCTATAATAGCACCTACTGCTGTATCTCCATCGCCAACAGCATCAATTTCAAATTCTATAGCACCATCGATAAACTTTGACACAACTGCTGGGTATTTTGGAGACACCTTAGCAGCTTTTACAATAAAATTCATCAGTTCTCTTCTATTCCATGCAATCCTCATAGCAGAGCCGCTTAAAACATAACTTGGTCTAATAAGAACAGGATAGCCTACATCTTCAGCAAATTTTATAACCTCATTAACACTTGTTGCTGCTATCCATGGAGGCTGTTTTACATCTAGATCATCGAGAAGCTTGCTAAACAAAGCCCTATTTTCTGCTCTATGCACACTTATACCAGAGGTACCGAGAAGTACAACACCTCTCTTTTCTAATTCCCATGCAATATTATTTGATATCTGGCCACCTAAAAAAGCTACTACACCTAGAGGCTTCTCAAACTCATATATGTCAAGAATTCTTTCAACTGAAATTTCATCAAAATACAGCTTTTCATTCATATCCCAATCGGTTGATACAGTTTCAGGGTTATAGTTAACAACTATAACTTCATAACCCATCTTTCTAGCTTCATCTGCAAACATCACTATACTCCAATCAAACTCAACACTAACACCGATTCTAAATCCACCTGCACCAAGAATTATTATCTTTGGTTTTGAACTTGTATAGGATACATCATGTTCCCATCCATTATATGTTAGATAGAGATAATTTGTCTTTGCCGGCCATTCAGCGGCAAGGGTATCTATTTGTTTTGTAACAGGCTCTATACTATATCTCTTTCTAATTTCCCTTACATCATCTACGCTTATTTTCAATGCCTTACCTAGCTGTTCATCGCTAAAACCTAGCCTCTTACCCTCAGCAATCACAGATGCCAAGTCTATACCCTTTATTCCACCTTTCTTTACATTTTCATAGAAGTCTACAGCCTCTTTCAACTGCTTAAGAAAATATTTGTCAACTCCAGTTAGCTCATATATTGCATCAACACCAACACCATATTTAAATGCTTTTGCAACCCATATAGGCCAATAAGGCTCTCTTTTCTTGATCTTCTCCATTACATAGCTAAGAGATATTGAATCATCATCATATATAGTGCCTCCAACGAGTCCAATTTCACCTATATCAAGCATTCTTATAGCCTTCTGTATAGCTTCTAAAAAGCTTCTACCAATAGCCATAACCTCTCCAACACTCTTCATTTCAGTTCCAAGCCCTTTTGAAACATATTCAAATTTATCGAGATCCCATCTAGGTATCTTCACAACAACATAATCAAGACTTGGCTCAAAACATGCTGATGTTTTTCCAGTAACCTTGTTTATAACCTCATATAGTTTATAGCCTAATGCAAGCTTAGCTGCTATATATGCAAGTGGATAACCTGTAGCTTTGCTAGCTAATGCACTACTTCTCGACATTCTAGGATTGGTTTCTATCACATACACCTCATCACTATTCAATGGATTTAAAGCAATCTGTACATTTCCCTCACCAATAAGCATTATAGCTCTTTCAACAGCTATAGATAGATTTCTACTTAACTGATATTCATAATCTGTTAGTGTTTGACATGGTGCTACAACTATAGATTCACCTGTATGTACACCCATAGGATCTAGGTTTTCTAGACATGCAATAGCTGCTACATTGTCATATGCATCTCTCACAACTTCAAACTCTATCTCTTTCCAATGATGTAGATACTTTTCAATAAGCACCTCACCTATTTCTGACTGGGCAAATGCTGCTCTAAGCCTCTTTACAAGAGAATTTTCATTCCAAGCAACAAAGCTTCCTGCACCACCTAAATTAAAACTTACCCTAACCATAACAGGGTATGCTAATTTACCAGCAGCTTCAACTGCTTCATAAATGCTTTTAACAGCGATACTTGGTGGAATAGGTATCTCATACTCTGTCATAGTTTTTCTAAAGAGCTCTCTTGATAAAGCCCTTCTAATACCCTCTATAGGGGTTCCTAAAACCTTAACACCATATCTAGATAACATACCACTGTCATATAATCTAACACCTATGCTTAAAGCTGTTTGTCCGCCAAAGCCAATCATTATTCCATCAGGTCTTTCAATATCTATAACCTTAGCTACAAAATCTGGTTTTATTGGTATAAGATAAACCTTATCAGCAAATCTATGGCTTGTCTGTATCGTTGCTATATTTGGGTTAATAAGTATGGTCTCTATACCTTCCTCTTTCAATGCTTTTAAAGCCTGATTACCACTATAATCAAATTCTGCTGCTTCAGCAATTTTTATAGCACCTGATCCTATAACCAAAACCTTTTTAACCGTTTCCACCATTCTTCACCATATCTCTGAACATGTTGAAAATCCATGTAGTGTCATATGGGCCAGGCCCTCCTTCAGGATGAAACTGTACTGCTATCACTGGTAACTTTTCATGTATTACACCCTCTATACTGCCGTCATCTATATTCTTAAACCATGTTATTAGACCAGTACCGTCTAAGCTCCTCTCATCTACTGCATATCCATGGTTTTGAGTCGTTATATAGCTCCTCTTAGAAATCACATCTACAACTCCTTTATTTGGTCCTCTATGACCATATCTCAACTTGTATATTTTAGAGCCCAGTGCTAAGGATATCAACTGCATACCTAGGCATATTCCTAAAACAGGTTTACCTGACTCTATAACTTCTTTCACAGTTTTAATCTGTTCTACTAAAACAGCTGGATTTCCAGGACCATTACTTAGTAAAACCCCATCTCCAACATCAATTAAAGTTTTTGAATCTACCCAACATGGATATCTAATAACTTTGAATCCATTTCTTAAAAGCCACCTCACTATACCATATTTTATACCACAGTCCATTACAGAAATTGTTGCTATAGCCTTTCCAATAGGTTTATGAATTATTACATCTCTTGGTGATACCATATACGAGAAGTTTTTATTGTCATAACTCTCAGCAGTTTTCAGTATTTTTTCAAGTTCACTCCATGAAAGCTCGTCTCTCTCATTAAACACTGCTAATACACCCATCATAACACCATATTCTCTTATCTTCTTAACTAAAGCCCTGGTATCTACCTTAAACATGCCTGGCACATTATATTCTTTTAACCAAAGATCCAAATCTTTAGTTGACAGGTAGTGGCTTGGGAATGGTAATTCAGATACTATAAAACCTTCAACTTGAATTCTATCAGATTCGTAATCTAGTGGAACACCACAATAACTATGGTTTTTTGTTGGAATGCCATAGCATCCAACCATAGGATGTGTCCATATAAGTATCTGACCTGCATAACTTGGATCTGTTAAAGCCTCTGTATACCCTGTCATTCCTGTTGAGAATACAACCTCACCTACTCTAACACCTGGTGCTCCAAATCCGCAACCTTCTATTTCAGTACCGTCTTTAAGTAGCAGCCTTGCCTTTAACCCAGTTCTACAGATTAGTTTTGGAATTGCTGTATATGTCAAAGACCCTCACCTAAACTTGGCGAAACTCGCTTAAAAGCTCTAATCTACAACGCTCAACACGCTCTATTTCATCTTTAACCAGCTTTCTATCATTTTCAAGTACCTTCCAAGCATCCTCAATCATCTTCTTTATATATCCCTCAACAGGTTTACCTCTTATAATATTCCATATATCGTTAATTGTAATACCTATACTTGATAAAATTTTTGAAAGAGCTTCACCATTTTGTTTATAATTTTTTAACTGTTTAGCTATCTGAAAATAGACCTCTCTAACAGGTTTGTTCTTCTTAATAGCTATAT
The DNA here is from genome assembly GCA_964447975.1 of uncultured Ignisphaera sp. Taxonomy (GTDB): domain Archaea; phylum Thermoproteota; class Thermoprotei_A; order Sulfolobales; family Ignisphaeraceae; genus Ignisphaera. The sequence goes on from CAYUUS010000005.1 coordinate 24,406, forward strand.
ACTCTACAACATCGCTACTCCACCAAGGTTTATCTTCAATATATTTTAGAATTTTATCTTCATTTATTTTAACACCATGTATAATATCTATAAATATTTTTATGGTATCTAAAACCTCAGATATCATATCTATAAATGTTCTACTTACCTCTTGCAAATCTAAGTTATAGCCATATGGTATAGATCTATATGTTGACAACATTGATGTAAGGAAGCCTATAGCCCTGGAAGCCTTAGCCCTAGCTATCTCTAAAGTTACAAGGTTTCTTTTATGCGGCATAATACTGCTTGTCGCTATATGTTCTACTGGAAATTCAATAGCATATGGAATGAGACTGTTTATAAATATTAGATCCTCAGCCATTCTACTTAGCTCACTCATGGCTAATACAATATCAGAAGCTAAAAACAATAGAAATTGTCTAGAACCTGTAGCGTAATACGGAGGTATAATATCTTGTGAAAAACATAGATATTTAGAGAAAAACGATATATCTAGAGAAACCATACTACCTGCCGCTGCTCCTGAGCCTAAGGGATTTTCAGATAGTATTGCAAGTTTTTGTATAAGTTGTCTCCATGCAACTGCTAATGAGTGTTCATACGACAAAAAATATAGTGCTGCACTTCCGCATTGAGCCAGTTGTTGATGGGTGAAAAAAGGAAATATAGTGTTTCTGTATTCAGATGCTTTCTCTAGTAAAATTCTTCTCAATTCTATTATATTTAAAAGAATATCAAATAGCAAGTCTCTTGCAAAAATCCTTAAAACCGCTGCGACATGATCATTTCTACTCCTTCCAAGAGCTATATATCCTGCTCCACTATCTACTACATCATATAGATATGACTCAAGAACCTCAAAAATATCTTCAAACTTTATCTTCTTCTCTTCAATCCATCTATAGATTTTTTCACCATTTGTCTTTATAATATCTATCAATTCCTTTAAAATACTTTCACTCTGAGCTTTTGAAATATAGCCACCGCTTTCTAAAGCTCTCACATGGGCAAGCATTACCATAGCTACATATTTAACTAGCTTTTTATCGAAATCAAGACTTGAGATATAATCTTCGATAAAACTCTTTGACTCACCTACAAATATTCTATATCTAAGCGTCAATTCTTATCCCTTATGCTATGAGCTGTTAACGCATAAAAGCTATGAATCATTATAAAACCTCTCGCCTCTGCATCTGATGGATACCAACCTTTATTATAATCTATAAGCTCTTGTGAATATAGCGAATACGGGCTTTTTCTACCAACAACATATAGATTACCCTTATAGACTTTAATTCTTACAACACCGCTTACAAATCTATTCATAGAATCTATAACCGCATTAAGATGTTCCCTCATAGGATCTATCCAGAGACCTTGATAGACAACATCGCACCACATTTCATCAACCAATCTCTTAAATCTAAGCTCCTTAGGTGTTAGAACCATTCTCTCTAAATCTTGATGAGCTTCTACTAAAGCTAGTGCAGCTGGAGCTTCATAAACCTCTCTACTCTTTAAGCCAATAACCCTACTTTCTATCAAATCTATTCTTCCAAATCCATATGAACCTATAGTAGTATTGAGAAACTTTATAAGCTCAACTTTATTCATTTTATTTCCATTAACCTTAACTGGTACACCCTTCTCAAACTCTATATCTAGATAAAGCGGTTTATCGGGAGTTTTTTCTGGGGGTAACGTCCATGAGAAAACATCCTCAGGAGGCTCTTTAAATGGATCATCTAGTTCACCACCTTCTATACTTCTACTCCATAGATTTTCATCAATACTATACTTCTTATGGCTTTCTGGTATCTTAAAGCCATATTCAGATAAAATTTTAATGTTTTCATTTCTTGTTAGCCTAAGCTCCCTAACTGGTGCTATTATCTTTATATCAGGTTTTAGATAAGCCTTTAAAGTAACATCAAATCTTATTTGATCATTACCTTTACCTGTACAGCCATGTGCAACAGCATCTGCTCCCTCTTTAACAGCAATCTCAGCTACTTTCTTAGCTATTAATGGTCTAGCTAATGCTGTTCCTAAAGGATATTTTCCTTCATATAATGCATTAGCCTTTACAGCACTGAAAACATATTCTTCAACAAATATCTCCTTAGCATCTATTGTATAGTGCTTTGATGCACCAAGTTGATATGCTCTCTCCTCAACATCTTTAAGCTCTTCTTCTTGACCAACATCTACTGTAACAGTTATTACATCAGCATTATATTTCTTTTTAAGAAGTACAAGAATTGTTGATGTATCTAAACCTCCCGAATATGCCAACACTACTTTCAATTTACCTACACCTTTCATGTTTAAAATAATATATACTTATAACACCTTTTTCCAGATACCGATATAGATATTACAAATCGATATGATCACTGTTACAGGTGTAACCATGTCATCAACTTCACAAATGGTCTATGAAATTATATCAGGTGATCCAATACTTCAGCAATGCATAGCAAGAGACATTATTAACTTTACTAAGCTTGCAAAAAAACTAAAACCAATAGTTTCACAAATTCTTGGACATGACACATCTATAGAATCTATAAAAATGGCATTAATAAGATATGCATATAGACTTATTGAAGAGGGTTATACTATTGGTAAAGAGGTTTTAGCTATACTAGCAAGATCATCTATTGAGCTAAGAACAGGAATAACAATTATAACAATAAGAAGTAAAGCATTTCATATATCTATACCAATTCTCACAAAACTAGCTATAAAATCTAGATTTATAGCCATTATGCAAAGTATTACAACAGCAACTATAGTTCTAGATAATGATACTGCTGATGAATTTATTAAAAATATTGATGGTAATGACATTATATATGTTCAGAGAGATCAGGCAGCCATAGTCATCGTAAGTCCCGAAGATATTATGTATACCCCTGGAGTAATAGCATATATATCGAATATCCTTGCACAAAACTCGATAAACATAATACATATAGAGTCATGCTATACAGATACAATAATAATAGTTTCTAGAGGGGATATTCAAAAAGCGTTTGACATTCTAATGAGATATATAGATGCAGCAAAAAAGATGCTAGAAATTGAAAATAGAGCTACTCGCCTTCACTTCTAACATTTTTGGCAATATCCTCGATAGCTTTTCTTGGCAATGTAAATGCTGGTTTCTCTGGTAAGAGCCCCTTTGGCCTAAACATGGTAATAACAACTATTATGAGACCTGTTAAGAGATACTCAAGCCATATCGGATCTATTGGTATAACCATAGATATCTCATATTTATACATAACTATCATCATTCGAGCTGTAGAGAACAAAAGTACCCCTAATACAACGCCAATATTATTACCTACACCACCAAGCATCATATATGCCCATGGAAGGAATGTGAACTCATAACGTGAAAACTGATATGCATATATAGTCTGTGTAAAGAGTGTATATAACGCACCTGCTACAGAAGCCATTGCTGAACCTATTATCAATGCATAGGCCCTTATAGTAGTTATATCCTTTCCATAGACCTCTGCAGCAATTTCGGAATCTCTTACAGCCTTCATCGCTCTTCCTAGAGGAGATCTGTTAATTCTTTCTGCAATAAGCAGAGCTACTATAGTCATAACCAAGATAAATGCTATAGCTATCTGTGATCTATATCCGTGGAAGAATCTAAACACATCTGGTATGCTAAGCCCCTTTGTACCCCCAATTAAAGGTGTATAGTTGTAGAGTATACTTCTAAGTATTTCCCCAAATGAAAGCAGCGTTATACCAAGATATGCTTCTCGAAGTCTTAAAGCTGGAAATGCTGCTGCATATCCTATTATACTACCTAATACAATGGCTAAAATAAGTGCAGTAATTAGCAACGCTATTGCTAAAAGTGGATTGTTAGCTAAAGCAGTATTTATAATTGAAGCATATCTACTACTAGCCTCTGCATATTCGCTACCCCATGGAAGCCCAAGTAAAGCAGCTGCAATTCTGCTCATCAACCCACCTGCAGCTAAAGCACCAACAAGAACAGCCATAACTCTACCAAATTGCGGTATTCCAGTTAAACCAACTTCTATATTTAGACTTAGAGCTAAGATTGCACCTATACCAAAGTTTAGAGCTAGATATTCGAAGCTCATGATCTTCTCACCAGACCTGCTAATCCTTTTGGATATATAAGAAGTGTTGTAACAAGCATTATCATTGGGACGGCAAATCTATATGCAATAATTTCTGGAATCTGGTAAGACAATAAAAATGTCAACAATCTTTCACTTAAACCAACTAGAGCACCGCCAAACAGCCCACCATAGATACTATAAAGTCCTCCAACTATAGAACCAGCAAAATAGAATACAACATTATCAAAACCAATTGTAGTGGTACCCTCCATGAAAAGCACTAAAAGCCCCCCTGATAAACCTGCAAGCAACCCTCCTATAAACCAGGAAAATGTATATACTATATCAACATTTATTCCAAGAATTGATGCAAGTGTTGGATTTTCTATAGAAGCTCTCATAGCTATACCGAGATTGGTCTTAGTTAAAAATAGGTGAAGAGCAACCACTATAGCTATTGCAGTAACAACTGATACTACATGTATATATTTAATAGGTGTTCCCCAAACCCTCGCTATAACAGGGTCAGTTAATATAATATTGATTTTAGTAGCATCAATACCAAATCCCTTTTTAAGAATATCAACAACCATGTTAAGAATGGCAAACAACATTAAATCAACACCTAGAGTAACCATCATAAGGGTTATCTCAGATGCTCCGACATTCAATAGCTTTCTTATCACAAAAAAATATGTAAGAACACCAAATAAAGCTGTTACCATCGATGCAATCGGTATGTATATGTATGGTATATATCCAAAGAATTTATATAGTATAAAGACCATATAAAAACCCCAGCTAACCATTGAAGCGTGGGCAAAATTAAATGTTCTTGTAGATGCATATAGAAGTGTTATAGATGCACATCCAATACTCAATATCGCTGCATATGTTAATGAGCTAAGCAGTATTGGCAACATACATTTACACACCTTTCAAATCATAGATATTGTTATAGCTATGTCAGTATCATCTAACTAGTTTTGAGACTGGTTTATATACTTTATTAAAATATTATCACATAGATATTTGCTAATACATATAAAAGTAGCAAATAAATATTTATACCACTTAATAATCTTTATACATAATATTATAGAGTTAGGTGAAAATCAATGAAATCATCTATGGCAATAGCTTTAATCATAATAGCTCTTATAGTAGGTGTAGCAATAGGCTATGTAACACCAGGTAAAGTAGGCCCGGCTGAAACGATAACAATTACAAGAACCATAGTTACTACAGTTACAGCCCCTGCTACTGTCACAACCCCTGTAGCAGCCCCTGGACTTTCAGGCGACATACCAATTGGTGCACTACTGCCTCTTACTGGCGTACTAGCAACATATGGTAAGATGTGTCAAGAGGCATTTATGATGGCTATTGAGGATGTTAATTCATGGCTTGCATCTATGGGTAAGCCATGGAGATTAAAGCCATTTGTTGAAGACACTGCTGTTGACCCTAAGCAAGCAGTAGATAAATTTATGGCTCTTGCTGGACGTGGTATAAAGGTTGTGATAGGGCCTATGGCAAGTAGCGAGGTTAAGGCTATTAAAGACTATGCAAATGAACGTAATATTCTAGTAATATCTCAAAGCTCTACATCTATGGAGCTTGCCCTACCTAACGACTTTGTATATAGATTTACAGCTCCTGATAAATATCAAGGCATAGCAATAGCCCATATTATGTGGGAAAGAGGGATAAGATATGTTGTACCTATATGGAGAGGTGATACATGGGGTGATGGTCTTCTTAACTACACAAAGGGAGAATTCATAAACATTTGTAAAGCTAGTGGTGAAGGCTGTGGATTCGATGATGGTGTTAGATACGCTCCTGAAGCAAAAGAGTTCTCTGTAGAGGTATCTAGATTAGCAAGCATTGTTAAAGACTATATAGCTAGATATGGTAAAGATAAGGTTGGTGTCTTAGCTATAAGCTTTGAAGAAATTGTGAGCATATTTACAGAGGCTATAAACTATCCAGAGCTTTCACAAGTTAAATGGCAAGGCTCTGACGGAACCTATGGAACAGGAAAACTTGTTGAAGATCCACAACTTGCAGAGTTTACCATCAAGACAGAGTTTTGGAACACAATGTCAGCTCCTGGAGAATCTCCATTGAGAGACTCATTTAGAAACCGCTTAATGTCTAAAATAGGCTATGAACCTATACCATATGCCTACTTCACCTATGATATTGTATGGGCAGTAGCTTTAACTATAAACAACATTGGTGTGTACGATGGTGCTGCAATTAAAAATGCTATTCCATCGACTTTAAGAAACTTCATAGGGGTTTCTGGCTATATAGTTCTAGATGAAAATGGTGATAGAGCTTCAACAGATTATACAATAGCAACAGTGGTTAAAGAAAATGGAAAATATGTATGGAAGGATATAGGAGGCTATATAGGAGGCAAGCTAATATTGTCTATTACACCATAAATTATCTAAGAACATAGACATAATATATAATACATAATTTTATTTTTTAATTTCCCTTATACTGCATAAAGCTTTTTAAATTTCTAAAAATTAAATAGAGAGATTTCAGTAACTAGTATAATATAAATAATGTTAGGTGAATATAATGACACTTACACCAATACTTACCACAAAGAGTATCACAAAGAGATTTGGAGGACTTCTAGCTCTTGACAATGTTTCTTTATCAGTTACACGAAGTAGCTTAACACTTCTCATAGGTCCCAACGGTGCAGGAAAAACAACATTTGTTAATGTTTGCACAGGTGTTTTGAAGCCTGATTATGGCAAGGTGGAATTTGATGGTATTGATATCACAGGTTTTCCACCATATAAAATATATAGCTATGGTTTAGTAAGATCATTCCAAATACCACAGCCCTTTAAAATGCTTACAGTCCTTGAAAATGTTCTGGTTGCTATGAAGAATAATGGTGAATCGCCTTTTAGATCTCTAATTAGAAGGTTTTGGGTTAAAGAAGAATATGAGAATGTTGAAAAGGCTTTTAAAATACTTAAGGTAGTTGGTCTAGATAGATATTGGGATTGGGAAACATATAAACTTGGTGCAGGTCAGCTCAAGATGCTGGAGGTTGCTAGGGCTTTAGCTGCTGGGGCAAAGCTTTTAGCATTAGACGAACCTATAGGTGGTACAGATCCTACTTATGCTAATAGAATATTTGAAAACTTGAGATCGATAAAAGAAAACTTAAAAATATCGTTTCTTGTGATAGAACATAGAGTTGATATAGCATTGAAGTATGCTGATTATGTGTATGTTATGGATAGAGGAAGAGTAATAGCTGAAGGTAGTTCTAGTGATGTTATAAAGAATCCTAAAGTTGCTGAAGTATATCTAGGGTGAATATATCTGCCATTTATCCGCATAGAAAATCTTTATTCAGGCTATGGAAAGATAAAAGTTCTATTTAATATAAATATGGATGTTGAAGAGGGTAAGCTTGTAGCTATAATAGGACCTAATGGAGCTGGAAAAACAACTCTATTGAATAGTATATTTGGTATTGCTGATATATTTAATGGTAAAATATTATTGGATGGAAGTAATATTGTTGGTTTAAAACCCCATGAAATAGCTAAGAAAGGTGTTGGCTATGTTACACAAACAGGTAATATATTTTCTGAGTTAACTGTTGAAGAAAACCTAAGGCTAGCTGTACATGATTTAAGCAAAGGTGAGTATATTAGAAGACAAAATGATGTTTTAGAGCTGTTTCCAAGGTTAAAAGAGTTTCTAGGCAGAAGAGCTGGTACCTTAAGTGGTGGTGAGAGAAGAATGTTGGCAATTGCTATAGCGATGATGAGAAGTCCTAAAGTTCTATTACTCGATGAGGTTACAACAGACCTTGCTCCAATAATTGTTAAAAGGGTTCTTGAGAAGGTAATTGAATTAAAAGAAAAACTAGGTTTAACCATAGTCCTAGTAGAACAATATGCTCATAGAGCTCTAGAGATCGCTGATAAGGTTTATCTGATTGTAAGTGGAGAAATAAAATTTGGTGGGGGGCCTAAGGAGCTTTTAAAACATGAAGATTTAATAAAACTATATCTTGGCACAGTTTAACGAGTTTTATATAAGATGTTATGAAGCTCTATTACTGATTCTCTATATATGTTAACACCATGGACAAGCTCCTCAACTGTTATCTCTTCTTTATCACTATGCGATAACTCTGATTTTCCAGGACCGTAAGCAGCTATATTTTGTGTTACATAAGGATATAACAGATTCATATCGCTTGTACCAAGCTTATAGAGTATCTTAGGTTTTGCTCCTTGCTTTATTATAGCTCTCATTAAACTTCTTGCTACTAGATTATTTGGTGTAACTTTAACAGGTGGTGTATAATCCAATATGCTATATACACATGTCTTGAATTTATTTACAGTATTCTCAATGAATCTAATTATAGACTCTATAGATTCATTTATAGAAACCCTTATATCTATCAACATTTCGCCATATCTTGGATAAATATTATGCCTTGTATTATTCCCACAGTGCAAATAAAGCAGTGCTGATGAGTTTTTATCATATTTGAATTCATTCATGTTTTTACTTATATTATTCCAATTATCTATTAATAAAATACATGCAGAATTTTCTATCATTGGAGACGATGTATGTCCACCACTACTACTACATTGAATTTTTACCTTAACACTACCTCTATACCCTACTACTATACCTGTATTATTACTAGGCTCTCCAATAATAGATCCATAAACCTTGAATCCTTTATTAATTAAATTCCTAGCGCCTCTACTATCCCCTTCTTCACCAACAACAGCAATAGAGTATATCTTAAAATTTTTAGTATCTATATATGTTTTTGCTTGAGATACACCTATAAATAAAGCTGTTAAAGGACCTTTTGCATCTATTGCCCCTCTTCCTGTAATCTTCTCTCCATCAAATGTTATAGGCAATTCTCCTGGAACTGTATCTATATGACCTATAAAAGCTATAGATATATCTCCACTTCCATAGCTTGCTACTAAATTTCCAACTTCATCTATATATATCTCCTCATATCCAAGAGCCTCAGCATACTCCTTTAATATTTCTATGGCTTTGTTCTCTTCTCCTGTGGGGCTATAGGCTTTAAGCATATCTATAAGCATATCAGTTGCTAAATTGGCTAGATATGCATTTTTCAATTCTATTCACTGCAAACATAATATCACTATCTGAGATAATATATGGAGGTAGAAGACGTAAAACTGTTAACCCTGATCTCAACGCCAAAATTCCTTCATCTTGAAGACACTTTATAATTTTAGTAGGCTCTATTCTAAGGTCAATACCTATCATAAGCCCTGAACCTCTAATCTCTTTTACAATTCTATAACTTTTTAAAGCCTCTTCTAATCCTCTAATCAGCTTAGATCCTTTTACCATAGCTTGTTGAGATACATTTTCATTGATTAAGACCTCGGTTGATGCTTTAACAGCTGCACATGCAAGTGGATTTCCACCATATGTTGAGCCATGGCTTCCAGGCTCAAGTTTAGATGCAATGTCTCTTGGCATGAATATGACACTTACCGGAAAACCTCCACCTATAGACTTTCCAGCTAGTAGAATATCTGGCTCAATGTTATATTGTTCGTATAGCCATATAGAGCCTGTTCTTCCAAACCCTGTTTGTATCTCATCTATTATCAATATAGCATCTTTCTCTATAGTTTTCTTTCTAATTGTTGATATAAATTCCTTTGAAGCTATATTTAACCCTCCTTCACCTTGTATAAGCTCAATAATAACAGCTGCTGTAGAGTCATCTATAGCTTTATCTATTTCAGATAAATCATTAAATTTCAATTGATATGTCTCTGGAAGCAATGGTTCAAACCCTTTTCTATATTTAGAGCTAGATGTTACAGATAAAGCTCCAAAGGTCCTTCCATGAAATGAATTTGTGAAATATATTATCTTTTTTCTACCTGTAGCTTTTCTAGCCACTTTAAGTGAAAATTCAACAGCCTCGCTACCACTATTCAATAGATATACATATTCAAGTTTCTTTGAAACAATTTTAGAAAGTGTATCAAGCATTTCATCTCTTATTCTACATCTAAATGCTGTTGACAGTACTGAGATTTTATTTAGCTGATCAACAATAGCTTTAACAACATAGGGGTTTCTATGACCTAGAAATGCTACACCATGACCTGTATGCATATCTAGATACTTTCTACCTTCAGAATCCCACACATATTGTGCTTCAGCATAGTTTATCTCAATACCTCTATCTTCATAGAACATAAGATATTTTAGCAATTATATTCTCACCAAGCTTTTTATATATTCCATTATTTTTTTATGTAACTGTACACCCGTAGCAGCTACAGTATTCTTAAACTCTGGAATGGCATTAACCTCGTTTACCACATATCCTCTTTCAGGATCTTCAAATATATCAATACCCGCTACCTCTATTCCAAGCAATTTAGCAGTCTTTAAAGCTATTTCGCCAAGCTCGTTATCTATCCTTGCAGCAACTGCTTTCCCACCTCTTGCTGTATTTGTTATCCAGTGATTGCTAACCCTATAGATAGCTGCAGGAGTCTCGTCACCTACAACAAAAACCCTTATATCTCTACCAGGCTTCTTCACATATTCCTGTATCATGTGAACCTTCATTGCAGGATTTGGAATGTATGTTCTATGTTCAAGTACCGATCTAAGCTCTTCATCATCTCTAGCCATCGCTATTAATCTTCCCCAACTACCATCAATAGGTTTTACTACAATGGGATATCCTAAAAATTGTGCTGATTTATAGCACGATTCTTCACTAAAAGCAACTACAGTTCTAGGTATCTTTATACCTGATCTTGCTAAGATTGTAGCTGTCCAGAGTTTGTTCATCGCTTTAGCTGTAGCACTTGATGAATTAACGACCCTTAAACCCATTGATTCAAAAGCTAAGGTGGTGTTCAATGCTGTTACATGGCTTATAGCTCTCTGTAAAACTATATCTACATCTATATTAGATGCTCCCAATATACAATTATCTCCAACTAGAAGTTGGAGAGAATGTATATGGAGAGGTTTTATATTAAGGTTTAGCTCATTTGCAGCATCAGATAAAGCTTTTTCCTCCCATCTAAGAACCTCGTAAGCTATACCAACTCTGGCAATAAACCCCACCTCTCTACTCTCCCCAATCTTCGCCAACGCCCTCAAAAGGCTTTACTTTCACTACATTGTTATCAATAACAACTTCAAGTGTTACTCCACAATCATGTTCAACTATCTCTCCTGCAATGACGTCATCTGGTAGCTGTACATCTCCACCACAAACAGGACATTTAACTGCAACCATTTGTGTTTCACCATATAGAGGGTTTCACGTTTTTGTATATAGCATTTTTGAAGCCTATACAGGGGATATATATAATACCATAAATGCTATGTGTAGGCTTATGACATGTTTCTGTTCAGGTTCAGCACCAGCTATAAATATTGTTTATTTGAGACCGCACCAAGAAAGATACAGAATATTAGTTAAGTTTGCACCTATATTTTTAAATCAAGTAGATGGTTGATATAGATGAGTAAATTAAATGTATGTATAGTAGGTGCATCAGGATATACAGGAGGTGAGTTGTTAAAAATACTAGCAAACCATCCATATGCAGAGGTGGTTATAGCAACATCTAGAGAATACATAGGAAAACCTATACACTATGTTCATTTCAATCTACGAGGTATATATAGAAATCTCAAGTTCTCTGAACTTAATTTAGACACCATTTCAAAAACCTGTGACACCGTCTTTCTATCACTTCCACATGGAGTATCATTGAATTATGTTCCAAAGCTATATGAGATAGGGCTAACTGTCATAGACTTAAGTGCTGATTTCAGGCTAAAGAATCTTGAAGCCTATAGAATTTGGTATGGATATGATCACCCTTATCAAGATCTAATCAAGAAGGCTGTCTATGGATTGCCTGAGCTTCATAGAAATGAGTTAAAAGGGGCTAAACTTATAGCTGTTCCTGGATGTAACGCAACAGCCGCTATACTATCTCTTATACCTCTTGTTAAAAATAAAATTATTTATATAGATAAGATATTAATTGATGTAAAGGTAGGTAGTAGCGAAGCTGGTTCAAAGCCTTCTCTCTCAGATCATCACCCTGAAAGAGAAGGGTGCATCAGACCATACGATGCAGAGGGACATAGACATGCTGCTGAAGTCGAGCAAGAGCTAAGCATGGTTGCTGGTCATGAAATCAAAGTATCAATGATACCACATGCTGTAGGGAGTGTAAGGGGTGCACTAGCTTCCTCACATGCCTGGCTTATCAACAATTTAGATGATATAGAGCTTTTGAAATATTATGTTAATACATATAGAGGAGAACCATTTATAAGAATTATCTATAAGTCGCCACCTGGCTATCCAGATCCAAAATATGTAATTGGAAGCAACTTTGCTGATATAGGTTTCGCAGTTGAGAAAAGATTAAATAGAGTTACATCATTTACAGCAATAGATAATCTTATGAAAGGTGCAGCAGGACAAGCTATACAGGCATTTAATATTGCAAAAGGATTTGAAGAAACAGCTGGGCTTTTAACAATACCTTTAAAACCTGTGTAAAAGGTGAAAATAGTGACTATAGTTATTAAAATTGGTGGACGTGCACTTGCTAAAAATATTGATGGTATTGTAAAGGATGTCTGTGAGATTTCAAAAAATGAAAAAATAGTTTTTGTTCATGGCGGTGGAGATGCTGTTAGTGAGTTAAGTAAAAAGCTTGGAGTAGAACCTAAATTTGTTATGTCACCTGAAGGTATAAGAAGTAGATATACTGATGAAAATGAGCTTGAAGTCTATGTAATGGTTATGGCTGGTAAGATAAATAAATCAATAGTATCAAAATTTAAAGCCCTTAACTGTAAAGCTGTTGGTATAACTGGTGCAGATGGTCCAACATTAATAGCTGAAAGAAAAAAACGTATTGTAATTGTAGATGAGAGAGGTAGAAAAAGAGTAATAGATGGGGGTTATACAGGTAAAATAGTTAATGTGAATGCCGATCTAATTAATACACTAATTGAAAAAGGTTATATAATTATTATAGCACCCATAGCTATTGATGCAGAGGGAACGCTATTAAATGTTGATGGAGATCAAGTAGCTTATGCAATTGCTTCAGCTGTTAAGGCTGAAACCTTGATTGTATTAACTGATGTTGAAGGAGTTATAATAGATAATAAAGTTGTTAGAGAAATTAAGATTAGTGAAATCGATAAAATCATAGAAAAGATTGGCCCTGGTATGAATAGAAAGATATTAATGGCTAAAAAAGCTATTGAAGAAGGTGTAAAGAGAATTATTATTTCTTCTGGTATTATAGAGAACCCTGTAAAAAATGCATTAGAAGGTAGAGGAACAGCTATTGTTAAGGAGTGAAAAATATGCCAACAATAGACGATATTGATATAAAGCTTTTAAAACTTCTTAAAGAAAATGCTAGAACTCCTTATTCAAGACTTGCAAAAGAACTTGGTATAAGTGAATCAGCTGTTAGAAAGAGGATATCTAAGTTAATTAAAATGGGTATCATAAAGAAAATGACTATAGAATATGATCTTGGTAATGAAATAAAAGCTATAATTCTTGTAAAATCACAACCACCTGTACCTGTACCTGAAATATCCAGAAATATTATGAAGATAGCAGGTGTTGACTATGTATATGAAGTTACAGGTGAATATGATATTATTGTAGTTGCTAGAGCTAGTGGTGTTGATATGATTAATAAATTTATAGATGAAATTAGATCGATTCCAGGAGTGGTAAGTACATACACTATGGTTGTACTTAGAACATGGGTTTAAATACAGCTTAGAGGAAAAAGCTTTTAAACACTGTCTGAGATAACTTAACCTCTAAGTATGTTAGAGGTGAAGAAAATGCGCCAAACACTATAGCTAGGGTGAAGGGTAATGAAGTTAAATATGTTATTGTTAAAGCACCTGGCTCTATAGCTAATCTAGGTCCTGGATTTGACATTCTATCTATAGCTATTTCCGGAGTTTATGATGTTGTAGAGGTCTTCTCTACACCTGGTAATGGTAAAATATATGTAGATTCTAAGGGTTTTGATGTTCCTTCAGGAGAATCTAACGTTGCTTACACAGTTGCTAAAAGTTTCTTAGAAAAGTATGATATAAAAAATGTTGATTTATATATTAAAGTTGTTAAGGGAGTTCCCCCTGCTTCTGGATTAGGGAGCTCAGGTGCCACTTCTGCAGCTACAGCTTTTGCACTAGCTAACCTCTTTCAAATTAATATATCTAACGATGAGCTTCTATATCTATCTGGATTAGGTGAAGCTTTCGCTGCTGGATCTCCTCACTATGATAATGTTGCTGCAAGTCTTTTTGGAGGTTTCAATATAATAGACATTAATAAGAATAGGGTTTATAATATCAAACCTGATATGAAAATCTATATAGCTGTAGTTACACCTAAGATTGCTGAGTTACAAGGCAGAAAGAAAACAGAATATGCTAGATCGTTGTTACCAAAACAAATAGAATTAGCTGCCCATATCAAACAAACATCTGCATTAGCTAAGCTAATATATGCTATATTTAATAATGACCTAGATATACTTGGTGAAGCAATATCAACAGATTTTATTGTTGAACCATATAGAGCTAGAATGATACCTTATTACTATGAGCTTAAGAGACTAGCATTTGAATATGGTGCATTAGGTTTCAACATAAGTGGTGCAGGTCCATCTATTTTTACAATTCATAAAACATCTGAAGAGGCTAGATATGTAGGTGAGAAATTAAGTGAGTTTCTTAATAATAAAGGTATTGAATGTAGTTTTATTGCTTCATATGTCTCTAAATCAGGAGCTGAATTGATTAGGTGAGATATAATGGGTAAAAAAATAAAAATAGTAATAATAGGATTTGGATCTATAGGAAGAGCTTTAGCAAAAGTATTAGCATTGAAAAGAAAAATAATTAATAATAAATATAACATTTTGATAGATGTAGTTGGTGTTGCAGATTCTAAGGGAATGGCGCTAAAATCCGATGGCTTTGATGAATATGAACTATTAAAACTCTGTGAAGTGCCAAGATCAGGTGTGAATCTATTTAAACCATATGCATATAATGAAATTAATTTAGATAAACTATACAATGATACTCAACCAGATATACATGTAGAGTTAACACCATCTGAATATATATCAGGAGAGCCAGGGATTTCCAATATTATGTATGCAATTGAAAGAGGAACACATGTTGTTACAGCAAATAAAGCTCCACTAGTATTACGCTATAAAGAAATAGTGTCTAAAGCTTTAGCAAAAGGTGTAAAGATAAGATTTAGAGCTACGGTCTTAGGAGGAACACCATTTATAGACACGTTAATGAGTATGAAAAGCCATGAAATTGAGAGAATTGATGGTATAGTTAATGCAACCTCTAACTTTATTCTAACAGAAATGCATGAAAAGCTTATAGACTTTAGCGATGCTCTTAAAATGGCACAGGCACTAGGAGTTGCTGAAGCTAATCCATCTCTAGATATAGATGGCATTGATGCTGCTGCAAAACTGGTAATTATATCAAATATTTTAGAAAAACCAATAAATATTAATGAGATTTATAAAGAGAGTATATCTAGGGTTACATTAAGAGATATTGTTGATGCAGTTAGACAAGGATATGTATTAAAGTCACTAGCTTCTTTTGAGGTTCGTGAAAGAAAGGCATATATAAAAATTGTAAAGATTCCAAAAAGCGATATATTTGCTCAAATAAATGGTATAATGAATTGTGTTAAGATTAGAACCGATGCTACAGAGCTTATATTTATAGGTAAAGGTGGTGGAGGTATAGAGACCGCTCATTCAGTTCTAGATGATATTATTTCAATAGCTTTAAATATAACCTAAAAGGTGATATAAATGACTTCTAAAAAGCTATGCGTTGTTAAAATAGGGGGTTCACTTTTAAAAGACTCCAAATCGTATTTAGAATCTGCTCAGAAAATTAAGGAAATATTTATTGACAATAATTACAAGGCAATTATTGTTGTCTCTGCAGTTAAGGGTGTGACTGATAGGCTTATAAACGTAGCAAGAGGTTCCCAAGAAGCGCTTGAATTCATTGCTGAAAAATATCTTGAGATTGCTAGGGAATTAAATAGCACAAAGATTATTAGAAGGGTATATGAAGAACTTGAGAGATTAAAAAAAGTTGCTGATGCTATAAATGGAAGTGGTGTTGATTTATCTCTATATGATATGCTGTTATCATTTGGTGAGAGAATAAGTAAGATAGTTATGGTTGGTGCTCTTGAGATCGTTGGGGTTAGCGCTTTAGAACTCAATGCAGATAGTCTTATTATAACCAATGATGTTTTTAGTGATGCTTCAATTGATTATATTTCAACCTCTACCAATTTAGAGAAGTTATATTCATCAGTTATAGACAGCCCTGCTATTCCTGTAATAGAGGGCTTTATAGGGTCAACTATAGATGGAAGGGTAACAACTCTTGGTAGAGGAGGTTCAGATTATACAGCTACAACCATTGCATCACTGTTAAATATAGATGAGGTATATCTAGTTACAGATGTTGATGGAATAATGACAGCTGATCCAGATATAATTAGCTCTGCAAAGCTTGTTAAAACTATGAGCTATAAGGAAGCGCTTGAGGCATCTCTCCATGGTGCAAAGAGAATTAATCCAAAAGCATTTGAGCCTCTAGAAAAATTCTATAGCTCTAGGATAAGAATAGGTTCATGGTCTAGATTTGGAACTGAGATAGTTAAAGAGATTCCAGTTGAGTTATATGGCCCTAAGGTTATCATGAATAGAGAATCACAAAATATGTCATATATAGCTATCGTTGGCGAAGGGACATCAACGACAAGGTTTATAAAAAAGATTATTGAAATAATAGATAAAAATAACATTGATGTACTTGGTATACAGTCATATATTTACAGACCATCACTATTAATATATATTGATTCTAGATATAAATATAAAGCTCTTCATCTATTACATAGAGAGTTGTTTGAGGTTGGTTAAAATGAAGAAACGTGTAGCTGTATTAGGTGCTACAGGAATTGTTGGACAGAGATTTGTATCTCTTTTAGGGGAACATCCATGGTTTGACTTAGTCACTGTAGCTGCCTCAGAGAAAAGTATAGGGAAAAGATACTGTGATGCAGTTAAATGGGTTATTGAAAAGCCTATACCTAGAAAAGTTGCTGAGCTTGAACTTTCTCCTATATCTAGTGATATAGCTAAAGAAAAAATAGATATTGTGTTTACAGCACTTCCAGCTGATGTGGCTAAAGATATAGAGATTGAACTTGCAAGAAAAGGAATAGTGGTTGTATCTAATGCTAGTTCTATGAGACTTGAGCCAGATATACCTCTAATTAATCCAGAAGTCAATGCTGATCATATAGAGGTTATAGAGTATCAGCGTAGGGTTAGAAACTGGGATGGTGCTATTGTAAAAGTTCCTAATTGTACTACTGCTATACTTACACTTTCACTAAAACCTATAGTAGATGAATTTGGTATTAAGAAGGTTATTGTAGCAACTATGCAAGCACTTTCTGGAGCAGGATTAACTGGAGTTCCATCAATGTTTATATTAGATAATATAATACCTTTTATAGAAGGAGAAGAGGAGAAAGTGGAAAATGAATCCAAAAAGATACTAGGAGAATTAAAAAGTAGTGGAATAGAACCTAACAATAGTTTTCTTGTTTCTGCAAGTTGCCATAGAGTAATGGTTTTAGAAGGACATATGGAATCTGTTTTTGTAGAAATAGGTAAGGATATAGCTATTGATGATATAATTAAGGCTATGGAGATATATAGAGGTAATAAGATAAAAGGTCTTAATCTTCCTACAGCACCTGAAAAACCAATTATTATTAGAAGAGAGGTTGATAGGCCCCAGCCAAGATTCGATAGAATGGAGGGCAATGGTATGAGCGTTGTTGTTGGAAGGGTAAGAAGAGATTGTGCTCTAAATGGCATTAAATATATTGTACTTGGACATAATACATTAAGAGGTGCTGCAGGTACTGGTGTACTTATAGCTGAGCTTATTGTTAAAAAAGGTCTGGCTTAAAACTTAATAAATGAGTTAAAATAAAATTAAGCAGATGTTTGTTGTAGAGATGTCTGTATCTTTGTAACTTGTTTGTTTATATTTGATAATGTTTGTGTTAATTGATTTAATTGTTGTGTAATAGATTTTAATGATTCATAAAGCCTTGAAATATCTTCTAATATTCCTGCTATGCTTTGCCTCTGAATATATAGTTGAGCAATACGTTTTAGAGTTGTGTATCTCTTAGCCCATTTTGGCAGTATTCCATTGTTTCTCATCTCCTCAACTTTTTTCATAAAGCTATGAACATCTAATTTAAGTTTATCAGCTGCTTCATCAATAGTTATAGATGTTGCTAAAGCTTTTAGAATCTCGAGGTAATCAGAACTAATTGTATGTGGAATGCCATAGAAAATCTCAAAATAGTCGACAATAGCATCTTCAATTACTTCACGAAATATAAGTTCAAGCTCCTCACTCTCAACTAGAAATACATCTGATAGTTGAATAACCTTAACTCCAAGCTTCTCAGCAAGTTCTTTAGCTGCATCATCAGCAAAGCCTTTACACATAACAAGAGGTTTTATTCCAAGTATAATAGAGTTTACATAGGCTTGCCTAATTCCTGAAACATCAACTTTACCAGCTTTTATCTCAACTGCATAAAGCTGTCCAGAACCATCATCAACAATAGCATCCACCTCACCAACCACAGTATCATTAATAACAACCTTCTTTCTCACATCTAAAACATTATACCCTATTTCTTCAAGAACTTTTACAGCAACCCTTTCACTGCTAAGCCATCTCCGAGATGAACTGAAAGTTTTTGTAGATTTCTTTTCAAAATTCATTTAAACACCAACTTTTCTAAGTTATAGCTTTACTACGTAATATATATTTTAAGCTCTTAACTACTACTTCTCTATTATTATTTTAATTCAAAAACCAATTTTTAACAAATAATAATGCATTACAGATTATTGTTAATGGATTGCATTTTAAGCTTAAAATAAGCCGTGGCCAATAGATTAATATTTTGCTAAAGATATATCATTTATCTTTGTAATGCCAACACCTTACAATACCACTATCAACCCTTATAAACCCAGGCATTTCTTTGCTGCATAAATCAATTCTATATTTACATATGCTATAAAGTGGACATCCTATAACATTACTATATTTAAGTTCACTTACATCTTTTAATTTAGAGGCTTCTACTATAATTTGTGTATATGGATGGAGAGGTTCACTGACTATTCTCCTAGTATCTCCCTCTTCAATCAAATATCCCTTTAACAATACACCAACTCTGTTTGATAAATAACTAGCAACATTAAGATCATGTGTTACCACTATATATGTGAAGTTCATCATATCTTTAAGATCTTTAAGAAGTTTCAAAATCTGTGCCTGTGTAATAGTATCTAGAGCTGATGTTGGTTCATCAAGTAAAACAAGCTTTGGCTTAGAGATTATAGCTCTTGCTATTGTAATTCTTTGTAACATTCCACCGCTTAGCTCAAATGGATATCTATCCATAGTAGCTATATCAAGTCCCACAAGCTTTAACAACGTAGCTACCTTCTCATATATGATATTTTTATCAATACCTAGGGCTATTAATGGTTCCGAAACTATATCTTTTACCTTCATTCTTGGATCTACAGATGTAAGAGGGTCTTGAGCCACATATCCAATTCTCTTTATAATTTCTTTTCCTTTCTTAACATCTCTATAAATATCTATACCATCAATATATATTGTACCTTTATAAGGTTTGACCAACCCTATAAAACTCTTTAATATAGTTGTTTTACCTGAACCACTTTCACCAACAAGCCCATAACATTCACCTTGGTTAATAGAAAATGAAACACCTTTAATTATATCTATATTTTTATGTCCAATGCCCCAAAGCTTTGATGCTCTATAACCTATCCACAAATTATCTACATTTACAAACTTTTTTGAATTCTCCAACATGCAGCACCATTATATTGATTTATATAATACATTTTTGGTTTCTCAATACATTTATCAAAATAATATGGACATCTAGAAGCATATACACATCCTTTAGAATTGTTTCTTAATTCGTTATCAAAATGTTTAAAATTGGTGTAACTTAGATTTGCTGCATCTATAAGCTCTTTGGTATATGGATGTAGAGGATTTGTTAAAATATCTACAGCCCTCCCAATCTCTAATATGCTACCCATAAACATTACTGCTATAAAGTTACATAAGGCTGAGGCAAACAATATATCATGTGTTATTACAATTAATGTTTTCCCTTTGCTAATAATGCTCTTTAAAAGATTTAAAACAGCACCCTTAAGATAAGCATCTAGGTTACTTGTAGGTTCATCTGCAACAATAATTTCAGGGTTTATAGCTATAGCAAGCGCTATAGCTACTCTCTGGCTCATCCCACCTGATAATTGATGGGGATATTTATTTAACACATCATCTGAGAGACCAACAGATCTAATAGCTTCTAAAGCTATTTCAAAGGCTTTTTTCCTTGAAATGGATTTAAAATGATGTTTCAATATATCAAGAAATATAGATTCTATCTTTAGGTATGGGTTTAGAGATGCTATTGGATTCTGCGGTATTCTAACAGCAATATCTCCTCTTATACCACTATAATTCAGTCTATCATTATCAATAACTCTGTTGTTATATATTTCAAGATATCCTTTTGTTACAACATATGGTGGTAAAAGACCTACAACAGCATTGCCAAATGTTGTTTTACCTGAACCACTTTCACCAACAATACAATATGCTGTGTTGTTTGGTATATCGATGTCTATTCCATTTAAAGCCCATAAAATCTTCTCTCCTTCATCATAACCTATATAAAGGTTTCTTGCTCTTATAGCAATATTGTTTAGAACCATAGTCTCCATCTCCTCTTTAACCACGGGCTTATATACTCACTTAAACCATCTCCTAATAGGATTAAGCCAAAAGCTGTTACCGCTATAAATAGCCCTGGAAAGAAGCTTATCCACCAAAAGGTTCTAATATATCTAACACCATATCCAACAATCATGCCCCAGTCTGGTAGATCTATAGAGGTAAGAGAGGCAGCACCTATTAGAAAGTTTATAGAGGTTATTTCTACTAAAACAGAGCTTGAGTCTGTTATAGCCTCAACAAATATTAGTGGAGCTACATTGGGCACTATATGCCTAAACATTATATATGTTCTTGGAAAGCCCATGGCTTCACAAATCCTTATAAAATCTAATTCTCTAAGCTGTCTTACTAAGATATATGTAAGCCTGGCATACCATGGGCTCCAAGTAAGAATAAGAGCTAGTATAACTGATTGCATACCCCTACCTATAATGGTTATAAATGCAGCTGCTAGAACCATAGATGGAATTATTATGAAAAGCTCCATGACATATGTAAATATTTTCTCTATATAGATATTAGAATATCCTGCTATTACACCCATTAAAATACCTAAAGCTATACTGGTTATTATAACAGATACCATTTGGATTAATGCTAGATGTGCACCTACTAAAATTCTACTTAGAAGATCTCTACCCATATCATCTGTTCCAAATAGATGGTATATAGATGGGCAATTAAATGGGATACATGGAGCTAGTCCCTGTCTTTTCATAGCATCTTCAGTAACTATACCCCATCCCTCTAAATAATAAGGAGGTGAGATAAGGCCTATGACGCTTAAAATGGATATTGTTAAAACTATTGTGAATCCTATTAAGAATTTTCTATTAAATCTAAGCAAACCTAGAAAAACCCTTATTGGAGATTTAACTCTGTAACTATAACGCTTAACATAACTATTCATATCCTTACCCTCGGATCAGAAACTACTTGAATTATATCAGAGATTGTGTTAATGATTATAAACAATATTCCTGTTACAGCTAGCAACCCTATTATAAGTGGGTAATCATTATATGGAATAGCTTTAACAATTGCACTACCTATTCCTTCTCTATTGAAAATATTTTCAACGGTTGCTGCATCTATAATGCTATATGCAAATGTTATTCCTTGTAACTGTGAAACAGCGGGGATAATGCCTCTTAATGCATATTTATATACAATCTTATTTCTTGGAAGACCAAAAGATATTGCTTGCTTTACATATTCTTCATGTAGTTTTTCAGATAAGGAAAATCTGATAACTCTTATCGTAAGAGCTGTTGGATATAAAGCAACTATCAATGAAGGTGGTATAATTCTTATTAATACATCTATAAATATATCTATTCTTCCATTTATAAGACTATCTATTATATAAGAACCTGTTACATAGTTTATCGATAATGTATAATCAGGTGCTATACGTCCAAATATATTTATTCCTAAGCTTTGCAGAAGTACTGAAAATATTATTGCTATCCAAAATCTTGGAAATGAAATAAAAAGCGATGATATTAAATACAATATTTTATCTATCAAATAACCTCTATATAGAGCTGATATAACTCCTAAGAATATACCTATAGGTACAGCTATAGAAAACGATATTATTAAAAGCTCTAATGAGGCAATAAGATTTCTAGTAATAACCACTATTATAGGCTGTTTAAATCGTAGCGATAGCCCCCAATCACCACTAAAAAACCTATTTACGTGAATATATATTTGTATATATAGAGGCTTATTTAAGCCCAGTTCATTTTCAGCCATTTTTATAGCTTCTTCAGCTTTTGGTCCTCTAGGTCTACCCGCCCATGTATATGCCGGATTTCCAGGAGATAGATATATAAGGATATATGTAAGTACTAGAATTCCTATAACTATAGCAAAAGCTGTTGCTAGTCTTCTAATAATATAGTTTAATGTCAACATTTTTCTTCTTTTACCTCAAGACACCACCTCAACATATTGAAAGAATATTACAAACATATATAGTGGATTCAATGCCTCATCTCTGATTAAAACCCTATCAGGGTCATAGATATATGGCTGAATAGAGTCAGCTATACTAATTGCTATAGCATCGTCAAACACAACTTTTTGAGCTTTATTATAAATCTCAATAGCTTTATCATAATCTATTCCCTCTAGCTGGAAAGCTGTGTCAATTAGCTCATCGTATTCTGGATTTGTATATCCACTCCAATTCCATTCAATATCAGCACTATGTAGAATATAGAGATAGTCATATGGTGTTGGATAGGTTGGCCACCAGTCATTTATTATCATATGTGGTGCATCGTCAGGATTTCTCCATACTGCTACCCCCTTCTCCTTTACTTGCTCCCACGGAAGAGCAACTATCTCTACATCTATACCTAGCTGGTTTAGAGAAGATTTTAAAAGCGAGGCAAATCGCTCTTCTTCTTCATATCCAGATGTTATAACAAGTTCTAGTTTTGTATTCGATATATTAAGCTTCTCTAGAATCTCCTTTGCTTTCGTAACATTGTACTCATACCTAAGATTTTCAACATAACCTGGATAGCCGTATGGTATTAATCCACTAGCTTCTTTAGCAAACCCTTGAAAAGCAAACTCTATTACCTTATTCCATGGAACTGCATATAGCACCGCCTTTCGAAAATCTGTTATATTTGTAGGCCATCTCTTAGCATTAAACATCAATATATAGTTATGAAATGTTGTTTGATTTATAATTTTGTAGCCTTGATTAAGCAGCCGATTTATATTTGCTTTAGCAACATTTGTAGCTATATGAATACTACCATCTAATAAACCTAGTTCTTGAGATGCTGGTTCCTCAACAATCTTTATAACTACAATCTCAGGAGCTTTTGAGTTGTTTACTATATCCCATCCCCACCAATCCTCAAATTTCCTTAAAACAACCTCAGATTCTGGTTTATACAACTCTATCTTATAGGGTCCGCTACCTACATCATTACCAGCTTCAAACCATAGCCTAATCTTTTCATCTATCATATCTGAAGCATTTGCATATCTAAGTAGATTAGGACTATAGATATAGGCTCCATAAGCTGAAGAGACTATTAGTGGTATAGGTACAGGATATTTTAATTTAAATAATATAGAGGTTTCATTAACAATAAATATATCTTCTAAGCAGTTCCATATCCACCCAGGCCCTATACCCTTCTCCTCATATATTAACTTACTTCTCAATATACTAAATCTAACAGCTTCGCTAGTTAGATATGTGCCATCATGAAATTTTACATTTTTTCTTAAATTAAATATCCAAGCTGTTTCATTTACCTTATTCCAGCTAATTGCAAGCGCTGGTTTAAATTCGTTTTTTATTGGATCATAGTATAATAGAGGCTCATATACATTGCTGAGTATAACAATACCTGTATCAAATTCTATACTAGGGTCTATACCAGTTATAGTATCTCTATATGCATATACAACAATTCTTTCCTTTGAGGTAGGTAGAGGAGTCTCTGTAGGCGATGTTATTGGAGTTGTTTCCACCTTTTTTTGAAGAGCTGCATAAGAAATTGCCAAGATTATTAAAATTAAAACTATTGTTAAGACTATATAACGCAACTTCATTTTTGATCGTAAAACTAAATATTTAGTGGCTTTTTAAGCTATGATTATACATCGCATCAGTTCTATGGGGTACATCACTTTTTCAGCAACCGGATTAATCATCATATAGATATATAATATAAAATTGTGTTACATGGTTTATTAGCCTAAAAATCCTCTGATTTTAGCTAAAGATAATATGTGGGGTTCTACTGGAGTTAATTCTATAAGTTTTTCATATAAATCCATAGGCTCATATTTTATACCCATTATATCCATTGCTTTATTTACCTTTAACACAATTTCTTTATCTAGCCTTTTTTCCGCTATATGGGGTGCATAAAACTGTGCTTCATATTCCCATTCTTTTCTTATATAAGGTATATACTTAATGATATAATCAATAATATCTTTTTTGTATGCCTCTATAATAAAGTCTGCATCTAGAAATAGTGGAGGAATTCCGAGAACATACCACGTCGCTGTATATACAATGGCTCTTGGTGTATGGAGCATCTTATCATCTAATACAATAATCCTACCATATTCTTTCCATGTCACTCTATCTCTTGTTGTTGGTATATTTGAAGCATATCTATTTACTATATCTATATATCTAGCTACTAAATGTCTATACATTGTTGTTGCATCTTCAATAAATTTAACTATATCAAGCTCAACTTTTTTTGGTGTTTTACCAATATTATTTAATAGCGTTGATTGTACTTTTTGATAATCTGTATATGTAACATCATATCTTACAGCCGATTGTATCGTTACTGTCGTGAAGCCTGTATACTGTTGCACCTCTATATCCACAAGTTTTGGATTATTGATGCCTCCTCTAAATGGTGGTGAGCCCATTCCTATAATAGGCTTTATATCCATATCAAGCTCCTTGTCCACTTCTATAATTTTGTGAAGTGCATATATCATAGATAATGCAGAAGCTATATGCCCGCTTTTTGTAGCTGCATCACTTTTACCTAGAAATACCCTCATATCTTTTAAATCAGCATCAAATTCATTTAAAATATTGTATAGGCTTAGAATATATTCATGTATATGCATCAATTTTGAAGAATCCTCGACAAGAGGTATTAACTGCATTATTGTACATGGTATTTTCATTTCTTCACATAAAACTCTAGATTTTCTTATTATTAATCTTTGAATTAATGCAACAACATCTATTGCTTCTGTCATCGGTAAAATTATCCATTTTACTGCTTGTGTACCTAGATATGTATATGAATAATAGTTTGCTATAAGTGCAGCTTCCAAAGTTAATGTAACTCTATCGAAATCCTCTAATCTAGGATTTGGTATTCTTGGGGTAACATAAAACTTCTCGCCAATAGGTATATCTAGACTCTTAGCCTTCATAACTATATCTTTAGGTTGCGCATAAGGTGTAAGTTTACCTTCATAATCTGACATAACCTCGTCACATCCATACATAGTATAGCTCTGTATCGCTTCATCAACCTCTTCCTGTGCTGTTATCTTCACAGCCGAATCTGGATGCTGGGTACACATAAGTCTTGGTATCATATCCCTCACATAACTATTGCTTAGCTCAGATATTGTTACTCTTATCTTAATCTATGAGTGCCCTATAATAACTTTATTGATTATTGTATCTGGATCTTTTAAAGCATGCCCCGTTGCTATAAGTACTACAACTTCATCTTTATCTATAATTCCATCATCAATTGCTTTTACAAGACCTGCAAAAGATGCTGCACTAGCCGGTTCAACTCCTATGCCTTCAAACATTGCCAGCGTTTTCATAGCATTTAATATTTCTTCATCAGTTACTGTTATAAAAGTGCCTCTAGATTCTTTAACAGCTCTCAATGCCTTTAACCAATTCACAGGCTTACCAATACGTATAGCTGAAGCTATAGTTTGTGGTTTATCTACTATACATAGTTTATCCATTTTTTGTTTCCATGTTATTGCAAGAGGAGCTGCTCCAGCTGCTTGAACCCCTATCATTCTAGGAAGCTTTTTAATTAAGCTATAGCTATAAAGCTCTTTAAACCCTTTCCAAATAGCTGATATATTGCCAGCGTTCCCTACTGGAACAACTACAACATCTGGTGGATATCCAAGCTCATCAAATATTTCAAAAGCTATTGTCTTCTGACCTTCTAAACGCCATGGATTATATGAATTTAATGGATATAGACTTCTATTACCATTTAAAACAACTTCTATAAATACATCCTCTAGAGCATCATCAAATACTCCCTCAACCTCCCTAATTTCCGCACCATGAAGCAATGCCTGAGCTATTTTCCCTTTAGCCACACCCCCTCTAGGCAATACAACAATACATTTTAATCCAGCTCTAGCTGCATAAGCGGCTGCGGAAGCTGCAGTATTTCCTGTGCTTGCAACAACCACTCCTTCAACTCCAATGTTTTTAGCTATAGTTATTCCTACAGTCATACCTCTATCTTTAAAACTTCCTGTAGGGTTACTACCTTCAAGTTTTATATATGGCTTAGAAAATTTAACTATATGCTTTAAAGATCTTGTCAATGGTATTAATGGGGTTCCACCTTCATTAAGCGATATAGGCTCTATCCCATCATCTAATGGCAAAAGCTCTTTATATCTCCATACACCAAATCTTCTACTTTTAGCTTTTTCCAAGCTAAAATTCGTTGTATTTGGCATTATTACTTCTAATAACCCTTTGCACTTAGGGCATATAAAAATCCATGGATCTGGATCATATATGTTATTGCATTGAATGCATTTTAATAGAACTTCTTCTCTAAATATCTTTCTAGACTTTTCTACATTTAAATAATCTATGTTTCCAAGATTTCCACCAAGGGCTATATAAAATTGCTTGGGTTTAAAAGCATTTCTATAAATTACTAGTAAAAATGTTGTTTCTCTTTGTATCCTACTAAGAAATAAGCTTCTTGTGAAATCTGTAGATTTCCACTCATAATATTTTAAATCAATACAATTAAAATATATTGAAAAGATGTGAAAATAAAAATTAACTTTTTAATACATTGATAACTCATTAATAGTATCTATTAATGCTCTTACAACATCTTTTGTCTTATTGTCTCCTCCTAAATCATATGTCCATATCTTCTTCTTTTCAAGCACTATATGGATTGCCTTCTCAATTATTTCAGAAGCCTTGATAAACCTATCATCTTTGTATTGATAACCTATATGTTCAAGCATCATTTTAGCTGATAATATTTCACCAACAGGATTTGCAATACCTTTCCCAGCTATATCTAGAGCTACACCATGTATAGGTTCAAACACAGCTATATCTCTACCTATTTGAGCAGAACCACATAAACCTAAGCTACCAACCATAGCAGCAAGAAGATCAGCTAATATATCACCATATAGATTAGGGGCGAGGATTACTTGCAGCTTTTCAGGGTTTTTAACAATGGTATAAGCAGCAGTATCAACTATTAATTCATCAGCTATAATATTTGGATATTCTTTAGAAACACTATAGAAAACTTCACGAAAGAGACCATCAGTCTCTTTTAAGATGTTAGCCTTGTGAATAACTGTAACTTTGTTAAAACCTCTATCTATAGCATATCTAAATGCATATTCAGCTACTCTTCTAGATCCATCAAAAGTTATTATTCTGAGGGATACTGCTTTATCCTTAAATCTACCTTCGATACCCACATAAACATCTTCTATATTCTCTCTAATAAGAACTATATTAAAATTCTTAGGTGATATACCTTCAAAACTTTTAAATGGTCTTATATTGGCATATAGATCTAATTCCTTTCTAATAATAATATTGACACTTTTAAACTCTTTAACACCAGGTGGAGTGTAAAGAGGGCCTTTCAATATAGCATCAAGTTCCTTAACTTTATCGAAAAAATTCTCTTCTATAGACCTTCCAGTTTTTTGAAAATAGCTATAACCTGCTTCTAACTCCACAAACGATATATCTAGATCTAATTCATTTAGAATATCCAATGCTGCACCAACAATTTCTGGGCCTATTCCATCGCCTCTCAACACTCCTATCTTATATTTCCTTGCCATGGTAGTTCACCATATCTTTTAATATATTCAACTATACCTCCAGCATTTAAAATTAGCTCAATAGATCTTGGATATCGCTGAATCTGCTCTACGACTCCTCTTGTGATGTTTTTTATATATCCCTCTACCAAGTTAACTTCTATAACATCACCATTTTGCGTTATATCAGGAATAACCTTAGCTATTATAACAGGTAGCCCAATATTAATTGAATTTCTATAGAATATATGTGCAAAGCTTTTTGCAACAACTGCTCCTATTCCAACTATTTTTAAAAGTCTAGGTGCATGTTCTCTGCTCGAACCTTTTCCAAAATTCTTTCCAGCAACTATTATATCCCCTGGTTTAACCATTTTATAGAACTCTGGTATAACTTCTTCAAATACATGGATAAGCATTCTATTAATATCATTTATAGCCTCAAACTTATATTTACCTGATATTATATGATCTGTACTTATATTATCGCCTAACTTCCAACATCTACCTTGTCTAATCATAGCTTAGCACCTAAGAAAGATATCTTCTTGGATCTGTTATCCTGCCTTCTATTGCAGAAGCTGCTGCTGTTGCAGGTGATGCTAGATATATCTTGCTTTCTTTATGTCCCATTCTACCTGGGAAGTTTCTATTAGTTGTAGAAATAGCTACCTCCCCCTCAGCTAATAAACCCATATGAGCACCAACACATGGCCCACATGTTGGCGGAGCTATAACACATCCAGATTCAATAAGTATATCTATGTATCCTTTTCTAAGAGCTTCTATATAGACTTTTCTAGAAGCTGGTGCAATAATACATCTTATTTTTTTATTTACCTTTCTACCCTTTAAAACTTTAGCCGCTACCTCAATATCTTCTAACCTACCATTTGTACATGAGCCTATAAAGACTTGGTCGATCTCAATACCTTCAACTTCATCAACACCTCTAACATTATCAACATCAGGTGGTGTTGAGACCATGGGTTCAAGCTTTGAAACCTCAACAGCTGTTTCATCAACATATTCTCCAAGGTTTTCCCCATCAACTTTCCTAAATACATCATATCCCTTCTCTTTTAACCAATTTATTGCAACTTCATCAACTGGGATTATAGCAGATTCAGCACTCATTTCAGTACACATATTTGTTATAACCATTCTTGCATCTATACTTAGAGATTTAAGTGTATCTCCATGGAATTCAACAGCTTTACCAATCATTCCATCAGTTTTAAAATCTCTTATAATACTTAATATTATATCCTTACTATAGACTCCTTTAGGCAATGTACCAGTTAATATAATTTTCATAGTCTCTGGAATTCTTAACCAAAGCTCTCCATATGCCATGGCAATAGCAGCATCAGTGCTACCCACACCCGTAGCATAAACTCCTATAGCCCCTATTGTTGGCGTATGACTATCAGCTCCTATAGCAATCATACCTGGTCTAGCTATACCATCTTCAACAACAACTTGATGACTTATACCATATCCAACATCAAATAAATTTACACCATATTTCCTAGCAAAAAACCTCATTTTTCTATGAACAGAAGCTGCAGCTATGTGAGGTGCTGGAGCTGAATGATCTATAAAGAAATAACTTTTATTTGCTGCTACAAGTTTTTTGATATTTAATTCATTTTCAATAACATCTATAACAAGAGGTGCTGTACCATCTTGAGCATAGATTATATCTATCTTAGCTATAACTATTTCCCCTGGTGTTACATCCTTTCCTAGTATATGGGATACAATTCTGTCTATAAGTCCCATTTGCTATCATCCGCTAGATTAGATATAAAAATAATAATGAATAATATCTATTGTTTTCTACCATTATAACTTTTTTGTTCTATCTACTTCAGGGAAATACTTTTTCGCAATTAAAAACATTTCATCATCTGATAAAGGCTCTGTTCTATTGCTTCTATTATAAAGCTCTACGATGTCATTATATATATAGTTTATTCTTTGATCATCCTTGTTTAAGTGGTTTAGCCCAAGATAGTTTCTAAGCCATAGTAATATAGCTGATCTACCCGAATATGGTGTTATAGCTACACTATAAGGTATTCCCAATACCTTTATAGGGTCAAATGGCAAATAAACTTCGGGATTTTTAAGAAGTCCATCTGCATGTATACCAGCTTTTGTTCGAAATGCATTCTTACCAATAATCGGATAATGCTCTATAAGTTTATGCCCCATACGCTCAAATAAATCCGTGATTCTAGATAATGCTTTTAAATTAATGTCGCTTTGCCCTTTTAATCCAGCATAGTGTATAGCCATAACTTCAAGTGGACAGTTCCCTGCTCTTTCACCAATACCTAAAAGTGTACAATTAGATGCTGCTGCACCATATATCCATGCAGATAAATGATTTGCTATAACAAGTCCGAAGTCGTTATGTCCATGAAACTCTATATATTCTTGTGGTATATTTGTAGCTTTTCTTATGCTTTGTATTATCATTGGAATTCCTCTAGGCAGTGGTACCTCTGGAAATGGAAGGCCTAGGCCAAGGGTATCTGGCAACTTTATCTTTATTGGAACTCTATATTTTTCGCTTAGCATAAGAAGCCTTTTTATAAATGGTATTACAGCACCATTTATATCAGCTCTAGTTATATCCTCTAGTGAGCATCTAATTGTTATACCATGGCTTAAAGCTTTTTCAGCAACCTCAAGATATTTCTTAAAGACTTCTTCACGTGCGGCATTGAATTTGTATTTGATGTGATAATCTGATATGGACATAAGTACAACTGCTTCATCTATTTTAGAATCCATAACTAGTTGAAGATCTGATGATGTGGCTCTTATCCATCCTATAACCTTGGGATATCTATATCCATAGCTTAGAAGCCTTTTAACAACCTCTCTATCTTTTTCAGTATAGAGAAAAACCTCTGTGCTATCAATAGCCCCTCTACCACCTATATCGGCTAAAAGCTCATATATTTTTTCACATTCTTCAACAGTAAATACCCTCCAACCTTGCTGGCCATCTCTAAGAGTTGTATCAGTTAAATATATCTTGCTTAGATTCTCAGATAAATCTGAAGAAACTATAAACCGTGGAACATCTACAAATGGATATATGTCTCTATAGTATACTTCACTATTATCTCTATCTATCTCCATACTATAGCACCGCTTATGTTTATAGTTTCTAGATCTACTGTACAGACTTTAAATAAATATCTAACCATGAGATGGTGCAGATTCTAGGAAAGCTCCAAATAAAAATCTGTATAGTTTATAGCATAAAATATGTAGATATAGTACTAGTTAAAGTAGGATTTTTCTCTATATACCTGTTAACACTTGTTTAAATTGTATTTATCAGCTAGATTTATATACCTAAATCCTAGTAAAAAGCTTTTCTAGCGGTGGTAGATCTTTGTCGGAATGCAATCTGTACTTATAATTGATAGAGTTTCAGAGAAATTCTTAGAGGGTCTAGCACATAAAGGTTTTAGTATTGATTATAGACCCGGGTTAGATAAAAAAGAAGTTTTAGAGGTTATAGGCAATTACAATATTCTGGTGTTTAGAGGTAGACTCAAAATTGATAGAGAGATAATAACAGCTGGTGAAAAGCTTAAAGTATTGGCTAGATATGGTATCGGGCTAGACAATGTTGATGTTGACTATGCTATTAAAAGAGGTATAGCTGTTGTGAATGCACCAAATGCTTCCTGTGTAAGTGTAGCTGAGCTGACAATAGGCTTTATAATAATGCTTTTTAGAAATCTCTATGAATACATAAACTTGGTTAAATTGGGCAAATGGCCAAAGGGCATGTTTATCGGAAGTGAACTCTATGGCAAGAAAATAGGTATTATAGGTTTTGGAAGAATTGGCAGTAGGGTTGCAAGATATGCAAAAGCATTTAAAATGGATGTTCTTGTATATGATGTAAGAGATGTTTCTAGAGATGTTGAGGAGATAGGTGGTAGGCAAGTAGATTTATATGAACTTTTAAGGCAAAGCGATGTAATAACACTACATGTACCCTTAACACCACTTACATATCATATGATTGACGATGATGAGTTATCACTTATTAGAGATGGTGCTATACTTATTAATACAAGCAGAGGTGAGATTGTTAATACAAGAGCTCTTATAAGACATATAGATAGATTAGGTGGAGTTGCTCTTGATGTTCTTGAACAAGAGCCTCCAAGAGACGAGTTATTTAGAAGACTTATAGCTCATCCTAAAGTTATCGTTACTCCTCATATAGGTGCTGAGACTAGAGAATCTATGGATAGAATAGCAGAAGAGCTTTTAAATAATATACTTGATGCAGTGAAATGGCTATGAAGTATCTAACACCAGGACCTGTCCAACTACCTGAAATAGTTATAAAATCTATTGCTAGGCAGCCACAGTTCCATAGAACAGATGAGTTTAAAGAACTATTTAAAAATGTAATAGATAAACTATCTAGAATAGCATATGGAGCACCCATTATAGCTCCTGGTACTGGAACTTTTGCAGTTGATATGATGGTATATAACTATGTTAATCCCAATGAAAATGTCGTTGTACCAATATATGGTGAGTTTAGTGAGAGATTAGCAGAGTCTCTAGAGAGTAGAGGTGCTGTTGTACATAGAATTAAATGGGATGTTAGAAGCGCCCCACCGCATGATGTTGTTGAGGATTTCTGTAAAAAAATAGGTAATGTGAAGGCCATTGCTGTAGTGCATAATGAAACCAGTACAGGTGTGACAAACAGATACATTGAGAAAATCCAAGATGTTGCTAATAATATAGGAGCTATATTGTTGGTTGATAGTGTATCAGCATTACCTGCTGAACCAATAAAGAGAAGAGTTGATGTTATTGCAACAGCCTCTCAAAAAGCATTTCTAGCACCACCTGGTGCTGCAATACTGTTTATATCTAAAGAGCCTAGAGCCTATAGCTTTATTCCTCCATCGATGAATATACAGAAGTATCTTAAAATGGCTCCAAGAAACGAAACACCATATACACCACCAATAAACGTTATATATGGTCTTGATGCATCGCTTAGCTATATACTTGAGATAGGCATTGATAGATATCATGAGATTCATAGAGAAAGAGCAGAGTTTCTATATAATTCAATAAAACTTGAACCTATTCCTAAAAAACAATTCAGAAGCTATACTGTAACAGCATTCTATACAGATAAGCCAAGAGAAATTATCTTAGAACTAAAGAAATGTGGCTATATAATAGCTAGTGGAATGGGTGAGATTAAAGATAAGTCAATAAGAATAGGTGTTATGGGAAGCATCACATTAGATGATTTAAATAAAGTAGTAGAGGTTGTTAATAGAGTTGTGGATAGATAAGGATCTTTGTATACTTTGTTTAGTATATTCAAGGTCTAAAGACCTAGCAACATTTAATAAAGGTAATGAGATGCCAAAACTACTTAGATATATCGCTGAGATAATTGAACATGAAAATAGCAGAACTGAGATATTTACAAAAACATATAACCATATAAAATTGTTATTGAACTCGCCAGATCCATATAAAGATATAAAGAAGAGGTTAACTGAAGTTGGAAAGAGAGTGGCTACTATAATCAGAAAGTATTTAAATGAAAAGAATTGGGATATACATGAAGCATTGAAAATCTCTGCAGCTGCAAATATCATAGACACATCTGTTATTGGCTATGAGCCTAAAAACCTAGAAGAGGCTATATGGGATAAGCCAGCAATAGACGAATATAACTACATAGAGATTCCAAAAAACAGAAAAATATTTATTGTATTGGATAATTCTGGCGAAGCAGAAATAGATCTTATATTAGCAGAAACACTTATGAGAAACGGCTATAATATAGCTATAGCTGTTAGAAAAGAAGCTTACGAAATAGATGTAACGATAAATGACATAAAAGATGCTATTTCTAACCAAAATATAGAAATTATAGAAACACCAAGAAACATTTCACCAGTAGCTTATTTAAAAAATGGCTTTGCTATAGTAAAAGGAATAGCAAACCTAGAGACATATACAGAAATAGAGCAAGAAACCATAGAAACACTACATCTCTTTAGAGCAAAATGTGAAGTTCTTGCTAAAATATTTAACGTATCTAAGAATAGCCCACTAATCATAACCGGTGAAACTATAAAACGAAAATACATAAATAGAAACTGTAAATAAAAAATGAATTGTTGTTTGTTTAAAAATAATAAAGTAAATAATTTATTTTATTTTTATTTTCTTTTTATGAACCATCCTATTGCAAATCCA
>CAYUUS010000006.1:0-46861 GCA_964447975.1 uncultured Ignisphaera sp.
ACCCAACATCAATAAACTCCCTTATAAACAAATATATAGAACCACAACTATGGAGAAATATAAACATTCTACTTCTCTTCTTAACAATATTAAATAACTCTTCATATCTATGTTTATAGAACTCCCTAAACATCTGAACACTTATCTGAGGACCCTCTTCAGTACCAAAATCATCACCAAAACCAATAACCTGAACATATTCACCAACAGCACTAACATATCTATCAACGTTGTGTTTGAGAACATCCATCATATTATCTAATATTGCTTCAGCTAAAGACCTTCTAACTTTTAAATCAGATAGCCACGTACTCCATCCTCTTAATCCCTGTCCCCATTCATGCAATGAACCAGCACCAAAGAATATGAGTGCATATTCTGTGTTTCTATATAGGTATTCAGCTCTTTTTCTAAGTGTCTCTATATAGTCATCGGAAACCTTATATGAATCCCAATTAAAATTCTTTACATCTTCAACTGTTTTTATATTTGCTAATGGTATATATTCTTTCCATCTATCTAAACCCCAGAAATAATATCCATTCTTAGGCATTTTACCTATTATATCTTCTTTAATATATGCTGCATAGCCATCTTCCTCTTCAACAATATCTATATTTTTAGGAATTTCAACTGGTGTACCATCTCTATGAATCCAAACTTTCCATTCCTTATCAGAAATCTCAACAACATCACCTTTTCTAGTTCTATATCTCCATATATATGGATAAGGTGCACATGGCTCTAAAACCCTATTAATACTTATGACATCAACATGAAAAAACTCTAGAAGCTCTTTTTCAACTTCAGCAAGTTGTTGTCCAAAATCAAATATCCTAATAGGTCTTTCAGGTAAATTTAGCATTCTTCTAATATCTCTATAAGCAAATACATGAATTGCTGTTGTAGGTGTTGAGCCAATATCAATAGGAATTCTATCTGGTTCTTCATGTTTTAAAGCAGTTAATACACGTGTACGAGGATTCATATATATACTCCCACAATATTTCCATAAATTGGAGTTTTTATATTTAATACCTTACGTTTTTAATTATAAATTTATAATGAGTCTATTAAATGAGAGATTATATTGTTTTATTAAATATTTCCCATTCAAATAAAATTATGTTCTAAGTCTTGAGGTTATCTGTTGCTCTTTAAATTAGAGATAGTTCTACATATTTTCATCGCTAAGAAAAATATAATCTTAGTATAGAATGAGCTAATGAACCACTATCTATAGTTAAAATCTTTATCGAGCAAAAGTTTTCCTCCGCTATCTTAGAAAGGCAAAGGTTTCTAAATATTGGAGAATTTAGATAAGTGTTTTAGATTAATATTAAGGATATATAGCCAGAACATTTTTAACCTCAGCTTTTCTATGAGATTAAAGAAGGTTATTTATTAGTCTATAATCAAAGTGAACTATAGATTTGTCTACTGGTGATACATATATATGGAGAGGGATATTAGTTTATTAATTGTAAGTGCATCGCATAGAGTATATGGTAATTCAAGAATTATAGCTAGAATTGTCTCTAAAATTGCTAAGGATATAGAATCTGTTAAAACTTATGAAATAGATGTTTATGATTATAGGATAGAGCCTTGCATAGGTTGCGTATCAGATGATGTTAAATTGTGTAAATTTCCATGTGTAGTAGATGATGATATGAATAAGTTATATGAACTGGTTATGGAGAGCGATGGGATCATCTTTGTAAGTCCTATATATTGGTACAATATTCCTGGACCATTGAAGAATTTCATTGATAGGTTAACAATATTTGAGAATGCTATATTTATCGAAGGGAGAAGTAAACTTGAAGGAAAAGTTGCAGGTTTTATAGCAATAGGTAGCGATACAGGTGGTATTGCTTTAATTCAAAATCTTATGGCTATAATGAATAGCATGGGGGTTGTTATACCGCCATGGGCATTAGCATACCATGAATCAGAAAGCAATCCAATAGAAAATGAAAGCTTTATAATAGATGTTGCAAATGTTGTTAGATGTGTAACATTAATGATAAAAGCATTAAAAGGCTTAGAAAAACCTGAATATTGGTATAGAATAGATAATGAATACATAGAGAAGGTTATAAATATAGCTAAAGAGGTATATAATGAAATTTACAATAATTTGATAAATTAATATCTAAAATATACAAACATTCAAGACTATGAATACTTTTTTACCTTTAGTATATGAAGCATATATATGAGCGGCGGTCGTCTAGCCTGGTCTAGGACGCCGGCCTTCCAAGCCGGAGATCCCGGGTTCAAATCCCGGCCGCCGCATCAATTAAATAAAGATTCAACTTTTACATTGAAAACATCTGCGTAATATATCTAACAATATTATTTATTATTTAAATTTTAAAGCTTTTAAATTTAAAGAAGTTTAAATCAATTATAAGACTATAAAAAGCTACATCTCGCTTAATAGTTCTATGATCCTGGTCTTTCCACTCTTTCTAGTTTTTTTCTCAACACTATAATCTGATTGCCACAACTCTTTCTTTAAAAGCTCTCTTATAGCAGATCTAATTACCTCACTTCTTGATGAGTATCTCCCCATTCTGATTAATTCATCTATTGCTTCAATGTATGATTCAGGCATTTTAACTGTAACAATACGCATATTATACACCATAAATAATTATTATAATGATAATAATTTATAAGTTTGGTCTCTGATAAAGATTAAAGATAGTATAGTTTGTGGTTATTAGCCATGGGAACCAAAGGAGGTAAACCATTATCAACATTAGAGAAAAAACAAAAGAAAGTAGTAAAAGAGGAACCGAAGAAAAAAGTTGAGAAAGAGGAGAAAAGAGAAGTAAAGTCTATTTACATAGATGAGTCATTGATATCTAAAGCTGCAGAAGAGGTAGAGAATAGTAGATATTCAACGATATTTAACTTAGCACAGAAATTAAATGTAAAATATAGCATTGCAAGAAAAATAGTTAGAGAAGTGGTAAACAGAGGAAAGGCAGAGATTATTTCAAAGAATAGAAGAGTTATAGTTATTTCATCTAAAAAATAGATGTTACCAAATAAACAATATTTTCCTTAACACAAACAACTAAAATCTTATGGATATAAACTCAGATAGATATAGAGCTGTTTTGTAGTTAGTTATTGGTAGATAGGCTCATAAGTTTTGTTTTATTTGGTTTTGATGATGTTTATCTAGTTATGGTACATGCCTTAGGTTTAAGTGAGAAGAGAATCTTGAGAGGGTATGTTTTGTTCATTTTAATGCTTTATAAACTTTTCAAGAAGTAGCTGTGTTGCCAGTAAATGGATGGGTGAGGGAAGGTTCCTTGGTACAACCATAAATGAATATAAAATGATTAGAATGAATATCAAGGAACAAAACAGAGTCTGTGAACTGCTTTAAGAGGAATACTTGCACTTTAGCGTGAGGAAGCTAGAATTTATTGTATTGAAATTATGTTTATTTGATAGCTAATTCTAAACAGGATCTTTAATCTATATAAAGAAAACAATAAACAATAAAAAGTGTCTTCGTAATTGCTTTACTATTATTATGCTAAATTATTACACTGAAATTCACTCATCTAGTAAAATAGGGCAACATTTTACGTAACTTTAACAATACATTCCTTCTGTGGCGTGTTATAGATTCTTTTTTCTCTTTTGCATTAATCTTTACTAATAAGATTTTATCTTCAGCACCTATAATCTCTTCAATTATAGCACCATTTTCATCTACAGCAATAGTCGGTATTTCTAAAATTGCTTCTCCTTTTCTAGTTATTGTTCCACCAATCATAATACTTGTGCATTTATTTTCAATAGCTCTCATTACTATTAAATGTCTTTGTTTATATAGATCCATCTCTAAAGTTGGATAAAATACAAGTACATCGATATTTATCAGATTTAAAATCAATGAAATTTCCGGATAGAATATATCCTCAGCTATAAGTATTCCTACTTTAAACTTACTCATATCAAATACAGGAGCTTCAAGACTTGAACCATAGTCATTTGGAGTCTCTAGCTGTCTTATAACACCTTTTAAACCAAGCATCGGTATAACTAGAAATGCGCTTCTATATAGCTTAGTACCCCTTCTTTCGAGAATAGGTCCTACCAATAAATTTTTATTATATTTATTAGCTATACTACTTATTTCCTGTGATGTGCTACCGGGTATGGTTTCAGTAGTTTGTCTAACTTTCTTGATACCCACTAATCTATATAACGGAACTCCATTAATCATTTGCGGGATTATAATTAAATCAAAATGGTTTTCATATAATTTTTCTATTATGTTTTGTATTTTAGTGATATTTTTAGCTTTATTGTTCATCTCTATAGAACCATGAATTATAGCGACAATAACTTCATTTGCTCCTAACATACTTTTTTAACCTCTTCTCTATATATGTGTGGAAGCACATTAATGCATAACTCTTTATATAACTCATTTACAACATCTATATACTCTATTTGGCTACTCTCTATGCTTTGCATTTTATTATAAAGTGTTTTAGTCCTTTCAATGGAAACCATATTTCTTATTTCAATTTTAAAATCTCTTAATAGTCCACCTACTGTTTTTTCTAATGCATTATAATCTATTTTTCCAATAAATTTCCTCATAACTTTTAACACAACATCCTCCACATCGAATTTGTTCTCGGGATATTCCATACCTGCTAACAAGGTATATACAAGGAAACCTTCTATTGAAGGCATAAGTATATTTTTCTTATGTGATTTCACTACATAGCCACGCCTAATTAATGTATCTACAATCTTTGCATAGGTGCTAGGCCTTCCTATACCAACTTCTTTCATCCATTTAATAACATCACCTTGAGTAAATAGCTTTGTATCGCTTAGTTTCATAGTTCTTATCTTTAATGGCTTTAATGAGAAATCTGTTTTAGGTAGATGAACTATCTTAATAGTTGAATATAACTCTGTAAATCCTGGCTCAATTATGCCTGTGACCATTTCTATAACTTGTTGCCATACCTTAGCCCCATTAATATATACCTCGATGAGATATCGCGACTTTTCAATTTTTGCATAGTTCATTTGACTAGCTATAAATCTTCTAAATATAAGGTCATAGAGTTTCAAATGCTGATTTGATAATCTTATTGGAGGTTCTACAATTCCTTCTGCAATAAGCTCTTTTAATTTATCAATATCAATAGCTTTTGTTGGCCTTATACATTCATGTGCCCCTCCTTCGCCCCAAGTCCTAGGATTAAAATATTTTTCATAATCTTTTCCATATCTATTATATAAATATTCTTTAGCAATCGCTATACCTGTAGATGATGTTCTTATACTATCTGTTCTATGATATGTTATAAACCCTAATTCGAATAGATCTTGAGCTATATTCATAGTCTCCATTGCATCAAGGTATAACACTCTCTGAGCTTCCGCGATGAGCTCATCGGTTGTAAATGGTGGAAGAGGATATAGTATATCGATGTATGTATCAAGAAATTTAAACTCTACAATAGCTTTAGCAGGGGATATTCTTTTAACTTCACTTAATACTTTACTTATATTTTCTTGCGGTACCTCTATTGTTATATCATGAACTTTAAAAATTTTACTGATTCTAGAAGTTAGAATTCTATTTATATATAACTCTAATATCTTTCCAAGAACAGGTGTTTGAACACGTCCTGCACTTAGTCTTCCTTCTTCAGATCTTATACTTAGATTTCTCTCTCTAAAGATTTTAGTAACATATTCAGAAAGTGCAAAACCTAGCCATCTATCTTCAATTCTTCTAGTTATCTGTGCTTCAACCAACGCAATGTTAATTCCACGAGGATTATTTAGAGCTGTGAGTATAGCTTTTCTAGTAACTTCATGAAATTCAATACGCTTTATAGACTTGGCATAGGGGGCTAAAGCTACAGCTATATCATAAGCTATTTTTTCACCTTCAGCATCAGGATCAGTAGCTATGAAGACTTCATCAACTTCTAAAGCAAGTTTTTGAAGCATATGGACTATTTCTTTTGATGATCTTATTTTCTCAGAACCACATATAGGGCATTTTTCACCCTTTACAAATTGATTTCCACAATTCAGACATTTTTTAATATAGTCATACTTTGGTAGAAACAATGTTTTTCCATTCTGGTAAATCTTTACGATACCATATATAGAGTTTTCAGATAGTTCCTCTTCTACAACCTCATAAACATGACCCCCCGTTGCTGTAATTAATAAGTGTAGCTTTCCAATGCTTGTTTCATATACCTTTAATCCATCGTAATTTCTAGCCGTTGGTCTACCAAAAAAAGAAGCTATAGTTCTAGCTTTATTTGGAGACTCTACAACAAATAACACTATCTTTGATAGCTCCTCTTTACCTCTATATAAAGACTCTGGTACAATGCCTTGCTTCAACATCTTAACAATGTTTCTATCTTCATCTATCTGCCTAATTATTTCATCTATGTTTAGTTCCTCTAATCTTTTAAATTTAAAGTCATCTATGTAGAATCTAAGCCTCTCTTCTAAACCTTTTAAAAGCCTATAATCGTCTATAAAAAGTATTGAGAGACCTCTTGTAACTCCTCCTATATATAGCCTTGAAGTTCGCCCACTTGCCTGTATATAGGTAGGGGCATCGGGAATAAGCATATATAGAACTCCATCTTCCTCAATAATAGCGATTCTCTGATCTCTTTTTAGAGATTCTATAATCTCATTTCTTGATAAAATCTGCTTGGTGTATTCGTAAATTTTCTGAATAGTTTTATATACAGCATCTTCCTTAACAACGCCTTGTTTAAGTTCTTCAACAATGGTATTTAATCTATCAAAAGAAACTCTTCTCATAATTCTGCGTAAGCTTAATATCATTTTTATTATCTCGTCTTTTTTAGAACTCTCAACAACGTCTACTAATACTGTCAAGATTTTGATAAGTGATTGAGGGGAATAGTCAACTCTTGATAATGAAATTTTATGTCTAGGTACTCCAAGAAATACGGCATATCGTATTCTCTCAGGAATATCTATTCCTCTAACAAGTAAACCATAATATACCGCTACACCAACTAATACCTTCACATCGCCATCAATAAAACGTTGCAAAGCTTTCTGCTTACCACTAACAACTAGGTCTACCTCTATTCCACGGTTTCTAAGCTCCTCTACAACTTTTTGTGCATATTCTATGCCAAGATCTAGAGGAACATATACTATCCCACCATCACCTAACCTACGAATAACCTCTACTAATTTATCTACAGCTTTTCCAGGGTGTTCTATATACGTATATGCATCAACGATGTTTCTGTAGATCTCTACAGTAGAACCTATACTAAATCCAAGCAATTCTCTGAATAGCTTTACCCTCTTACCTCTAGCTTTCCCTGTTGCAGAGCTAATTATAAGAAGACCACAATATTTTCTTTTCTTTGAAATAGCTTTAGAATATTCCTCTATTACATCAAGAATTGGTTTTCCATCGATTAGACACTCTTTATCAAGATTTACACAAAAAGAACTTCTTCTTTTTAAATCAATTAATCTATAACCTATTTCTATATCCCTGTCGTCAAATCCCATTAATTTTAATAAATATTCTACAATTTTACTACCCTTCATTACAGCATCAACATCGTCTACGAAAATAAAATCAAATTTATTTTTCTTTTCAATAAAGTTTCTAAAAATTTTATCAAAGCTTCTATGAAGATATATAGGCGTTGTTACTAAAATGTCAAAGTATCCATCTCTTAAATTATTCTCTAGTTCAATCTTTTTCTTATGTGTTACTCTTGAATGTATAGCTATAACATTCAACACAATATTCAATTTGTCTAAAAATCTCTGGATTCTTTTCTCATATTGTTGAACAAGAATTGTTGTAGGAGCTAGTATATAGACTTTTTTATTGAATTTATAAGCTAGATATATAGCCATGATTAAACCAAATGTTGTTTTTCCCACACCTGTTGGTGCTATCATTGCAAAACTCTGATTTTGTGCTACTCGCAGCGCCCAACTCCGCTCTAAACTCCAAAGAGATCCACCTATACATTTAATAAAGAACTCCTCAAAACTTTTTACAAATTGTTGTAGATTTATAATGTTGTATAAATTTCCTTGTTGTTTAACATCTACATATCTAGCTAGCTCCTCAATATCCTCTATATGGACTATATCCTTTGTTCGCATACAACTTGAACAAGCATTTTTATGTATTGCCCTATAATCCTCTATAGGACCTCCACAATTAATACAGAGACTTAGATATATGCTTCTAGGCATATATTGTTTATCGACCACCTGTTCCATACTAGCAGATGTAGCGAAATCTAAAGGTATAGCAGATTTAGACACTGTAAACTTACCTCTACAATTCATTCATTATTAAAACGATATATAAATTATGATAACTTCGTATTTTAAATCAGTGAAGAGAAGTCACATCATCTATACCTCAGAAGACCGTCGTTTCATCACATTAACATTTAAATATCTAATAAATATAATAAATCTTTATGTTAAGAATCCTGCTATAGCTGATGATGAAACTCCATTAAATGATCTATGATTTGACCTGTCTCAGCTGAAGATTTTGATCAGTGATCGAGGGCTTCTT
Source organism: uncultured Ignisphaera sp. (assembly GCA_964447975.1). GTDB lineage: Archaea > Thermoproteota > Thermoprotei_A > Sulfolobales > Ignisphaeraceae > Ignisphaera. Next base: position 8,636 of record CAYUUS010000006.1, read on the forward strand.
CACTATTCTGATAAACCCCGCTTTCATCATAATGGAAGTTTTGTCTTTTAAGACGGTTTTGGCCTAGATATAGAGTGTGACAAGAATACTATAAACCTTATTAGTAATAGTAGCGATGATAGTGATAGCATTGTTAAGATTAAATGCACTCATTGCAGAGTTGTTTTTATCACATGACTGGATTACTATGAGAAAGTATATTTAAAGAAGATAGTGATTTAATAGTGATTTTAAGTAATGAGAAGAGAGCATATTTAAATATTTGAGGGTCTCTAATCATTCTACACATTCTCACATATAACAGATGTAAACTCAAATAAATGTGAGAGCTAATGACTCATCTATGGAACCCTTGTACTTTAAAGTGAAAAGAAGAAGTTAAGTAACGTATTATTTATCTCACAGATTAAAATATGTTGCTATAAAAGGATTATATGGTGTTGTAGAATGAACATCAAAGTTCCTCCTCAGATACTTTTATTATCAATCATAGCTCAAAACAGGGATGGTGTGTCAATTAATGATATTATAGGTAAATTAAAAACAATGAAGAAAAATGGTATGGATATATACTATAGCTTTGGAAAAAGCATAGATATTGGAATTCCTAATGATATTTTACGAGATATCAATATATTGAAATTACTTGAACTTATAAAGGAAGAGAATGGAAAATATATTGCTACTGAAAAGGCTTATGATCTACTTGCAAAGCTAAAAATATAAACAGATAATGATTTTCATTTCCTAGTTTTTGAGAATCGCATATTGTTGAATCAATTCAATAGTTAAAATATTTTCTTTTCTAAAGATATAAAACTAAAATTCCATTCATAGTATATTATTCAGCTATGATAACTATATATCACTTTTATTTTTCATATATCCTATGTATCCCATACTTAAAATTCCTAATCTATATATTCTGCAAATATTAATAATCTCATTTAATGAATAGAGATAGTAATATCTTCTATAGGTTTTACTCTTTTTCCTCCATGGAATAAAAATTCTCTTAAATTGTTTATTAAACCAAAAACATAGAAAAGAATGTTTTAAAATAGATGTAATAAATCTTAATCATCTCCAAGACCAGACGATGATAAGTATAATGCTGGATCGCTTAGCTATACGATTTATTTTCTTTAATACTTTCAATCCATATTCTTTAGGTATATGGTGAAGTGAAGCTATAGATATTACAGAGTCTATTGAAGAGTTTAAATGAGAGAAAAAGCATATCTGCTGCAATGGCATCTCCTAATATATTTTCCTTAAATTGCTATCTCTGCTTATTTTGCCATAGAAAATGAGATATCTAAACAAATAAGCTATAAACCTTTATGTTTAACAATGTAGATACCATTAATACAAGGATCTGAACCCAAATCTAAGACTATACTACCTTTAACAATTTTAACTATAGGTCGGGTTTTATCCTTACACTTGAAAAACTGTAAGCTATTTCCTCATATACCTCTAAAGTTTGTAGTACTTTTCTTCTATTATTCTTTCTATCTTTTAAAAGTATATTAAGCCTTATTTAAAATCAACACTTAATATTATTGAAATATCCAAATTTGTCATATGTTATTTTTCAGTTCTTTAACCATATATGGCAATTCATCAAGTTTTCTATATCCTTGTTTTCTATAATATTCACGTACACCTACACCTGATAATACATATATTTTATTACAGCTAAACTCGAATCGTGCTATTTCCTCAGCTAATCTTAACAGTTTCATGCCCCAACCTTTATGTTGCCATGCATCATCGATATAATTACCTATGGGAACTTGAGGTCCATATATATGAAGTTCTCTAACAAGAGCTGTTTTAGTATCAATTTCAACTCTATGAGGCTTTTCTGAAGGAATTCTAAGTCTAAGTAGACCTATAAGGATATCATTTTCAATATCTTCGGCAGCGAGAAATATTTCTATACCTTTGCTTGCTTCATAGTATTCTTTTGTTATTGTGATTTTATTTAATTTTTTATTTTTATATAGAAGTTGTCTACCAACTTCTCTAAATCGTATCTCATTTATTTTTATGCCTTTTTCCATAGCCTTCCTCTCAATAAGTTCACGAAGATTTGCTTTTTTAGGTCCTGCGATAATCAAAGATGCTGGTATATCTCTTTGTATTCTCATAACTCTAGCCCACTTAGGTATATATCTATAAAACTCTGATATCAACTCAACTGCTTCATCATCATTTAAGGCATTATATAAGCCTTCTCTCCATAGATCATATAATTTTGTTCCCTCTATAACCAGTACCGGATATATCTTTAACATGTCAGGTTTATATTCAGGATTTTCAAAGATTTCTTTGACCATTTCAATGTCTCTATCAGGGTTAGATTTAGGTAATCCTGGCATAATGTGATAAACCACTTTGTAACCAGCATCTTTCAAAAGTCTTGTTGCTTCAATGGTATCCTTTACGCTATGTCCTCTAGATATAAACTTTAAAACATCATCATATATGCTTTGAACTCCTAATTCAACTTTAGTTGCTCCTAAATAAAGCATAAAATCTATCTGCTTCTCCTTAGCCCAATCAGGTCTTGTCTCAATTGTTAATCCAACAACTCTTATTTTAGCTGTTTCATTTCTTAAATGAGTTTCTTTGAGAGAAAGCATGGTTTCAGGTTTTGGCATTGGATATCTGTTTACAGCCTCAAAAATATTTGCTACAAACCATTCTTGATAATCTACAGGCATCGCACTAAATGTTCCACCCATAATGATAATTTCGACTTTGCTAGGGATATGTCCTAGAATTTCATATTGTCTCAATCTTAAATGAACCTGTTCATAAGGATCAAAGTTGGTTTGAATGCCTCTCATTAAAGCTGGTTCATTACCTATATAGCTTTGTGGAGTACCAAATTCAGGACCTCCTGGACAGTAAATGCATCTTCCATGTGGGCATGGATATGGCCTTGTCATAACAGCTACTATAGTAACTCCAGATAACATTCTTGTAGGTCTCTTAACCTCATTAAATATTTTTTGCTTGAGCGACATATTAAGACCATTAAAAGATTTCTAAACATTTATTTTCAAATATTTCTATAATCTCTTAAGAGTTTTAAAGCATCTTTAAAATAACATATTTAGGAAATTTATCCTTGAATCGTTTTATAAATAGCTTCTCAATAATGTTAACTCTTGTGTATAGCCTTATACCATCTGGATACATGATAATTATACCGTTATGATAGGATACCATCTATCATATCTATTGCATACAATAATACTCCATACAACATCTCTGGAAAGACATGAATCACAGTTAATTATATTTTCGTTAATCTTTTATATATCTACCATGAAGTCTGCAAAATATCACAAAAAGGTTTTTAGATATACTAGAAGATGTTAAGACCTTTTCTTCAGAAACATATAGTTTTAAAGGAAATGAGTTACATATAAGCCATACAAGGATGTTTAAGGTTGTATATTTCATCTAACATCCTCTAACTAATTAATAACTTTCATATTCTAGATAACCTATTTTAATTAGCTAATGTATCTTATCATTAATTCATTGTATTGAATATTCAATAAAGTTTAACTCTAAGAGTTTGATGGACTTCTTTGATAATTAATACATTTAAGACATAAAGTATTTTAGGTTCGCAGTTATATTAAGCTCAAATCTGATAAAAAGGGATTTGAATATGCAGATAGAAGATTGGAAAACATTTAAAAAAATTGAAGCAGACATCCAAAAAAGCTTACCAGATGAGATACACGATTTCTTGACAAAGGTATTTAATGTCTATTTAATTAAATTTCCATTACAAGTATTTAAACAGTTTGAAATTGTTAGAGATAAATTAATTCCTCTAACATCTAGATTTGACCAAGATAAATACAATGAGTATTGCGACTCCTTTTCAAAAGTATATAGATCAGTGTTGCTTGATAAAAGCATACCTGATGATACCAAAAAACTTGTTTTAGAATTAGCGACTAAGACAAATAATTTCTTTACCTCTAGAAATATGACATTGTGTATAAAAGAGATGCGATATTATAGCATTAAAGTTAAAGCTTTATTTGCAGATAAATCATTAGCTGATGCTATTGTTGTTATAGAATCTGAGGGTAGAGTTGTTTCATCAACAAAAACAGATCCTAATGGCATGGCATATATAGAGGTTCCTGAAGGAAAATACACTATATATTTGTATAAAAACATAGAAGAAGGTAAATATATATATGAAGAAAGGGATATTGTTGTTCCACAGGATAGTGAGATTGTATTCAAAGCCTATGAGACTAAAACTCGTAGTGATATCGAGAAAGAACGTGAAGGTAAACCATTGATAAGAGAAGTTTCAGAGTCTCTAGAAGAATCTAGAGGTAATGAAAGCAGTTAGGTCGTCAATGGTACATGAATAAACTTTTTTATTTGCTTTACTAACATACTCTATTATAAGAATATCATGGTTTAAAAGGGCTTCATCTAAAGCTAGTCTAAGATCCTCTATGGTATACATCTTTCTATTATTTATAGATAATAAAACATCTCCCTCGCAAAACTGACAAAACTTATATAGATTAGGATTCAAAATCTTAGAAACTACTAATCCATATTGAAGACCAAGCATTGTTATTATATTCTTTAGAGACAATACATTAATTCCAAGCACTATATGCATGATCTTTCCATATTTTTTAAGAATTTTATAACTATATAGTATTCTGGTAGAGGGTACTGCTAAAGAAAATTCATTGGCATCAAATGCTTTTGCTATAACCATACCAACAGATAAACCGTTAAGGTCTATTATGGGGCTACCACTCATTCCTAAAAGTATAGGCGAACTTACTAATAAAAGACCTTCAACTAATCCATATCCAATGTTAGCCTTTATTTCAGATCCACTTATAATGCCAATCGATAAAAAAGGTCTCAAAACTCCATAAGCTGAACCACACACTATAACAAAACTACCAATAGAGATTAAGTTGTCTCTCAGAGGAATTGAGTTATGTATAGCATCACTATATATAAACATCAAATCCCATTTGGGATCTACATCTATAATATTACCTTCAATTATATCACCATCCAAATTTAAAAGACAAACTTTTTCATTATATAAATTTCGTAATGAATGGGCAGCAGTGACAACTACATGACCATCTATATAAAAACCTGTTGTTGCACTATCTAAATATTTGTTATCTTGGGCAACATTTATACATGTTACTGCATTCTCCTTTGGGATTAAAACCATTATAATAGAGTCAATTAACCGTGTTATTAATTCCTTTAATTCATTTTCAATCTGTTTTAAATTCATTATATTGATAACCTCATTTGGTAAGATATTACTATTGGTGTTATTCATTTCTCCTCATATATTACCTACTTAACGGAACTTAATATGTAGTGTAAAACTCTATAATGAATTTATTGTACCAACCTCTTCTCAGCCATAAATAACTAAACTCTCGGTTGTAAAGTTTTATTCCTACTTAAATCTATTATATTCAAGGTCTTTATGTCTCTGTTATTTAAAATTAAAATAATTAGAAAAACTAAGTAATTAAATATGTAAATAATATTCATTATAACAAAAATTTATATCTGATTTAGCCATAGTTTTACCAAATCTGAGGTGTAGATAGTGAGCTTCATCAATTTAACGCATTTTTTAGCAGATATAAAAAGAATTGTTATAGTTATGAGTGGTAAAGGAGGTGTAGGTAAGTCGCTTATAGCTAGTTCTCTCGCGATAGGTTTGTCAACAAAGGGTTATAGTGTAGCTGTTCTTGATGCTGATATTCATGGTCCTAGCATACCATGGATTATGGACCTTGAGGATAGACATATATCTATAGATAACGACGGTTTTATAACACCTATTGAAATTGAAAACATTGCTATAATCTCAATAGAGCTTTTATTGTTGAATAAAAACATGCCTCTGATATGGCGTGGCCCTCTAAAAACTCGTGCTATTTTAGAGCTACTATCAAAAACTAAAATAGGTAAAAGAGACTATCTAATTGTGGACATGCCTCCTGGTACTGGTGACGAACCCTTAACTATAGCACAAAATCTAAAAGATAAAATTATAGGAGCAATCCTCGTAACAATACCTGGAGATCTTGTAAAGCATGTGGTTACAAAAGCAGAGTTCTTTCTCAAGGAATTAAACATTCCTTTACTTGGTATAGTAATTAACATGGCATATTTTAAATGCCCTATTTGTAATACTATTCATAAACTCTTTGGCGAAGTTAATATAGATCACAAAAATATTATAGCAGAAATACCAATAGATCCTACATTAGCACAAGCTATTAATAATGGTAAACTACTTAAGTATTTAAAAGAGGATAACGAAACAGCCAAATCATTATTTAAGATAGCAGAGTTTGTGTCGAATTTTTCATGCTGAAGAATATAATTATTGAATACAAAGATAATTATAATCAAATAATAAAACTTGACTATTACATCCCTTAGCTACTTAAAGCTCTTATTACTTCTTTTAAAATAAAAGAAAGATATTTAGAGTTATGATGTTACTTAATTTGGATTTGACCAATGTTTATTGTTCTAGAATATTGGTGTAATCTTTTGTCTCTACAAGGTCTATAACCCTAATATATTTAATGTTACTATTCCAGGATTTGCAATACAGTAAACTATTTATATTGAAAAAATAAAATTACGATCTGTTATTAGGTGCTTTAATTTGAATTTTATAAAGATTACTGAATTAAAAATAATGTTATTATTAATATGCTTTCTATTTATTTTATATACTCCATATATATTTGCACAAGAAATGGTAATGGTAAGTCTCGATGAATATGGTACAGCATTAGTAGAAATACGTATACATTTAGATAATGGACTACAAACAATTGAATTGCCTATAGAACCAATACCGGAAACAATTATGGCGGTAGCTAATGAGAAACCTATTCCTGTTATCTATGAAAATGATACACTTTATTTAATTGTTGAAGAATCTTCCACCATAGAGATTTCATATATTGCTAACATATCTATAAAAGATGGCATCTTCTATCTAATAATAAAAAGAGATATATCAGCTATATTAAAAATACCTGTAGTAAATATAATTCTTCTTACACTTCCACGAGAAATAATCAGCTATAAAGAGGAAGATAATACATTTATACTTATGATTAAAGGACCTCAAGAATTAAGGTATACTTTGCGTATTCCAACAACACCCATACAAACAAGTCCATCATTAACTCCAATAAACATTGGAGGTATAGATTATATATGGATATACATAAGAGCCATAATATTTATCGCATCATTTAGTGTAATTGTTATTTATCTAATAAAAAGAAGAAAACCAAGAGTGTTAACTGAAATGCTTAGTGACATAGATATAGCTATTATTAAGATATTAGAATCAAAAGGAGGTATGGCTTTACAAACAGAGTTGCAAGACAATATCAATATCCCTAGAACAACTCTTTGGAGACATATTAAAAAGCTTGAAAAACTAGGTATTGTTAGAATTGAAAAAGTTGGGCTCCAAAATAGAATAGTATTAATTAAAAAAGTTAAGATTTGATTATCATATATCGATTTAGTTTTTGAACTAAGGATTTTAATAACTGACTTCATATAGCTTTTAAATTTATAGATAGTATGAGTATCTTGAAAGAGGATTATTTAATTTTAAGAAGATAAAAGCTGGGTTGACCTATAATATGAATAAAGCTGTCAATGGCACTCCTAATTATGAAGCTCAGAAGCTAATAAAGCTAACGAAGGTTCATCTCTTATATGAGTCTATATCTAATTGTTATTAATTAATTATTACCTTATCTCTTTTTCCTCATTGTCTTCCAGATTTTCATTAGGTTTGGATGTATTTAGAACCATTACAAAGTCCTTGCATCTTAAATATTTAAAGACATATTTTTGAATAGGTTTATATTAGCGTTATAACTGAAAGTCTCATTATTTGTAGTAGGGATGAAGAAAGATTTATAATCGTGCTCTCTAAAGACTTTTTGATGATAAGGTTTAAGAGTAATGTTTAAACACTTAGATGCTGTGGTTTCTCACCTAACCTCAAATTCCCAAATGGACTGTTTCGTAGTTGATGTTTATGGGTTAGGTTTATAAGTGTTTGTTTCATCTATTTTTATCAGAGTCTGTTTAGGCAATGAGAGCTATGCTCCAAGCCTGGACGGACACTCAGTAGATGGGAGCTTTGTGCCGTTAAGCTCTACAGCCACCCATGACCCTACACCGATAGCATGTGGGGTGTGGGCGAGGCGGAAGCCCCCTAGATACAACAAATAAATACAATATTGAGAATAAACATCTAGGGACGAACAGTTTAGAGGTAATAGGCTAGAGACTTGAACTGGGCTAAACATTTAAAGGGTATATGTAGCTACAAATCAATGAACGATATAGGGATCTTCGTTCTTCATGGCGAGGAAGTCTGATAATAACTTATAATAACTTATATGTTAAATAAGTAGAATTTGTTTATTGAATAAATATTAGAAAGTATTTAGCGATGATGAAGGTTGGTATTTTAAGATGTGATGATATATGACACCAGGTCTGAGCAAAGATGATATTGAATACAATAATGATGTTGTTATATATATAGATAGAAGACGAAAACGGCTTTTAAAAGTCTCTAAAAATAAAGTCTTTTCATCTGATAAAGGTAATATAAAGTTAGATAATATTGTTGGTCTTTATTATGGAAGCAAGATAACAACATCTTTAAATATTAATGCGTGGCTTTTAAAACCTTTGCTTATAGATTATCTAGAGCTAGGTATAAGAAGAGTTACACAAGTGATCTATGTTAAAGATTTGGGATTAATATCATTATTATTGGGGTTATCATCAGGATATAAGGTTCTTGAAATTGGTGTAGGTACAGGTAACACTACAGTTGTTTTAGCAAACTATGTCAAGCCAGAGGGACATGTATATGGATATGAATTGAGAGAAGAATTTTTAAAAGTTGCAGAGCTAAATCTGCAGATGCTGAATTTGCGACAATACGTTACTTTAAAGCTTAAAGACGCTAGAGAGGGTATAGATGAGAATGGAATTGATGCTGCAATAGTAGATATACCAGATCCATGGAATGTTCTAAATGCTTTATACAGTGCTTTAAAATATTCAGCGCCTGTAGTGTTTTTTATACCAACTGTGAATCAAATAATGAAGCTTTATGATGCTTTAAATAAGCATGGAGGCTTTATAGATATTAGATGTTATGAGACTTTAATGCGAGAAATAGAGCTTTCACATGAATCTATAAGACCCTCAACAATTATGGTAGGACACACAGGATATATTGTTTTTGCAAGAAAGGTATTTAAGGATGCTGATGTGTAAAAGCATAAGTAAGTAATAATAGTTTGAGTGATTGTTTTTATGTTGGAAAAGAGTATAGTAAATAAGTATGGTGAAAAGTTTAGCGAATGGTTTGAATGGATTATAAGAGAAGCAGAGATATATGACTATGGGAGATATCCAGTAAAAGGTATGGGGGTATGGTTGCCATATGGATTTAAATTAAGGAAACATATTTTAGAATTGATTAGATCTTTACTTGATGAGACTGGTCATGAAGAGATACTTCTTCCATTATTAATACCAGAAACACTTTTTAGGAAAGAAAGTGAACATGTTAGAGGCTTTGAAAATGAGGTGTTATGGATAACTAAAGGAGGTCAAGAGGAACTTGATGTAAAATTGGTTTTGAGACCAACTAGTGAAACAGCTTTAAGTTATATGGAGAGTTTTTGGATAAAGAGTTATAAACAGCTTCCTAAAAAATATTATCAAATTGTAAGTATCTTTAGATATGAAACTAAAATGACTAAACCTATGATAAGAGTTAGAGAGGTTACAACGTTTAAAGAAGCCCATACACTTCATGAAGATTTTGATGACTGTGAAAAACAAGTTATAGAAGCTATAGAGATATATAGTAAATTTTTTGATGAATTGAATATACCTTACATAGTTATAAGAAGACCACAATGGGATAAATTTGCTGGTGCTTTATATACAATAGCATTCGATACTATATTTCCTGATGGCAAAGCCATACAGATAGGCACTGTACATAATTTAGGACAAACATTTACATCTGTTTTTGATGTAAAGATACAAAAGCGGGATGAAACTATAGATTATGCATGGCAGACAAGTTATGGTATATCAGAACGTGTAGTAGCCTCTATAATAGCATTTCATAGTGATGAAAGAGGACTTTTATTACCACCTAATATAGCACCTTATCAAGTGGTAATTATACCAATTCCTCATACTGATGTCACTATTTTCACTTCTGTAAACGAATATTGTGATAAAATTGGTTCTATTTTATTACAGACTGGTATAAGAGTATATATTGACAAAAGAGATGATGTTAGACCTGTTGATAAATTCTTTGAATGGGAGTTAAAAGGCGTACCAATAAGAATTGAAATAGGATATAAAGAAATACAAAATAACACTATAACAATATTTAGAAGAGATACTATGAAAAGAAGAACTATAAAAGCTGAAGAGCTTTTACATGAAATAAAAAGAGACTTTGATGAAATAAAACAAAATATTTCATTGCGTGCATTGAATTGGTTTAAATCAAATATTAAAACCAGTAGTAAATTTAACGAGGCTTTGACTATAGTTAAGAATGAAGGTGGTATGGTATTATTGCCATGGTGTGGTAACGAAAACTGTGTACATGCTGCAATAGAGAGGGAAGAGGGTGTTGAAGCTTTAGGTGAAGTACTTCAAGGTTCACTAAAAAGATTAAATATAGAGTTGGCATTAGATGACGTTAGTTGTGCTTTTTGTGACAAAAAAGCAATAGCGTTTATAGCCATAGCTAAGCGCCATTAATAAACATCATTTATTTTATATTAATGATTTTAATATTATTAGAATACATCTATATAGGGTAACTATTCATTTTTAATCAATGACATTGATTTAGAGAAGATCCTAAATATGTAGCCTTCTGACCTCCTCACCGTGAAGAACAAAGATCCCTGTATTATTCATTGGCTTGTAGCTACACATATTCTTTAAATGTTTAACCTGGTTCAAATCTCCAGCTTATTACCTCTATCCTTTTCAGGACTTGGAGGAATTGATCTATAACAAACTTTCATTATAACTTTTAAGGAGTTAAAATGGTTATTAAAAATGTATAGTAAATTTGGTGGTTATAATGCCTAAGAAGAGAGAGAGTAGAGGGCGTAGAAAGGGGGATAAAGGGTCTGTAGATAGAGTTCAATGTGATAACTGTGGTGCTATGGTGCCTGAAGATAAAATTGTATGCGTTACTCGAATGTATTCACCTGTAGATCCTCAGCTTGCATCAGAACTAGAGAAGAAAGGAGCTATAGTAATGAAATATCCTGTAACTAAATGTTATTGTATAAATTGTGCAATATTCTATGGTATAATAAAAGTTAGATCAGAAAGTGAGAGAAAGAAAACCTATCCATTACAGAAGCTATCATAATTTAAATGATTCTATTTGTTTTTTGAAGCTTATGATATAGATAGAGGATTCTTTGAATCACGGTTATGGTGCCTAGGATTATTAATAGTATAATTGGAATGTTATATATAGGTAAACTTAGAATGGTAACTGAGGCATCTATAAACATAAGTAAAAATATTGTAATAGCTATTAATATAATTCTGTCACCACGTTCCAATAGTCCTATACCTTCCATCTTTATACCTCTTATTTCACCTAAGGCTCGTAAATAACTTATAGTATATGAGATAGCAAACGCTATAAATAATAGAGACATATCAATTCCTACAAAATATAATGAAAACAGAAATGACAACTCTTCAATACGATCGCAAACAGAGTCTAATACTCCACCAAATGTAGTTATTTGGTTATTTAGACGAGCTACAGCACCATCAAGAACATCCATGAAGGAGGATATTACTATTACTAAAAATAGTAAAGGATAGTTTTTAAATAATGCAGATGGGATAGCAAGTAACGATAATATTAAACCTAGTAAGGTAATGTAATTAGGTGTGATTCTTAGTTTTTGGCAGATCTTAGCTACTTTAATTATAATTTCATTTATATTATTTCTAAGTCTAGTCAACATTTTAATCTCATATATTTCTTGAAGAGAGTCAGATATATTAACCTTAACTCTATCTAGATATAGAATATAGAAAATAGCGATATCAAGATGAAGAAGAATCCGGGATCTGAGTTCATAGGTGATGTAAGGTTCGCGTATATCTCTGATTACATTATATTAAATTAAGGTGAGAAAGCCATCAATATTGAAAAACAGAGAAGAGATATAGTTGTAGCCATATATGATTCGAGGAAATTTGTAAAAGTGCTGGATATACTTAATAGTTGTAGAGCTTTGATAAAGGGTATAGATGAGAATATAAAAAAGATAGATGGAGTGGTGCTCGTTGATGAAAATGGTTTGAAATATATAAATGAAATGCATATAGAAATAGACGGTATGATACTAAATATAGATGTAGTTGGTGTTGAGAAAAGTGCTATTATGAGCCTTATATTTTCTAGAACATTAAATAATGAGATAAAAAATGTTGTAATAGGAATTGATTATGGGGAAAAAATAGGTTTAGCTGTTCTTGTAAACTCTGATATAGTTTTTATTAATAGCTATAGAGATAGAGCCATAGTTTTAAAAATTATAAAAATGTTTATAGATAGTATAGATAGTGCAAGAAAGATAGTGCGAATAGGGCTTCCTACTAGACCTCATAAAGGATACAATGATTTCGTAAGCAAGTTAACTAATTCAATAGGAGATAATGTTGTTATAGAATTTATATCCGAGAACGGAAGTTCTAGACGGAAGATAGGGATAAATGATAAGAAGATAGATGAGGATTCATTGGCAGCAATAAACATAGCATTGCAAAGGGTTTACAATGACGAGATATAAAAATGATGTACCCCAAGCTGAGAGCTTCGTTATTTTAAACAGAATTAACCGATGTTGCATAATATATAAATTACAATTTTAAATTAATGAGTTATTGAAATAGGATGGGAAATTTGAATGATAAAAAGTGCAAAGAAGGTTTCACAGATACAATATTATCTGGTAAATTGTCAGCGCCAATGTCATTAAATATTAAATTAGAAAAGAACAGAATGATTAGAGTTATCGGTCCAACTAGAATAGATGTGGTGAAGGGATGTATAAGGATATTAGGAGTGAATATATGTAAGTCTCAAAGTATTTATATAAATAAATATCGAAGCTATGCAGTTAAAGCTGTTATAGATTCAGAGATATCTTTAATTATTGGTGAAGGAGGTTCTGTAGAATATCCATTAGAGGGAGAAGAGGTTATAGATATATGGGAGCAAGCAGCTATAAATATAGCTAAAGATGGGGGAAAAGTTATTGTATTAGGTTCAACAGATAGTGGTAAAACATCTTTTTCTACATTATTGTCAAACATAGCATTAGAGTTGAATTTAAAGCCAAGCATAATTGATGCTGATGTAGGTCAATGTGATTTAGCTCCACCAGGATTTGTAGCGTTGAAGTTTATGAAGAATAAAGTAATTTGGTTACGTGAGATAAGAGGTGATATAATAAGATTCATAGGATATACAACACCATCGATCTCTACTGCAATGATTAGAATTATATCAGCTATAGTGGAACTCATAGATGTTGCCAAAATTAATGGCTCTGATCTAATAATAATTAATACTGATGGATGGTTCGGAGACATTTCATCGATTGAATACAAAATAACATTAGTAAAGGCTATAAAGCCTAAATCGATTGTTGCTTTAGGGACAGAGACATGTGATGTTTTAAATAATGTTTTTAAAGGTTATTCATTTAAGATATACTGCTTACCTAAGCCTAAGGTTATTCGCTTTAGAGATAGAGAAGATAGAAAAGAATTGCGCAAACTTAATTATAGCATGTATTTTAAAGAATTGAGAAGAGCATGTATAGAAATCAGCAACATTATTTTGCTGGGTTCATGTTTATTTGCTGGGATACCAGTATCTAATGATATTCTTCAAAATATTTCAAAAGAATTAGGTGTGGAGGTTATTATGGCTTCAAGTTACAATGATTTAATAATTGTTTTAGTGCCTGACAATGTAGATACTCAACAAGTTAAACAGCTAGAGGGAGTCTATATAATTAAGCCAAGTAGTGCTAAAGGCCTTATTTCAGCAATAATTGATGAAACGCTTGAAGAACGCGATATAGCAGTCATAGATGGTTTTGACCCTATCAATAAAAAAATATGTGTATTAACACCATATAAAGGAGAAATAAAGGGTATAATAGTTGGTAGGATAAAGATTGAAGAGGATTGGAGTGATAGAGGAAAAATATCGAGATGTCCAATATAAGATCCCATCATATTTTAATTAATCTAAAGTAAAGGGTTTAAATAACTGAAAACAAACCATTTCATGTTATCATGGCTTTCATTCAAAACCTTTCTTACACTAGTAATTAGCTATGAAGTGCAATTCTAAGTGTTATCAAGTAAAGAAAATAGCTTTTAAAGTTTTACTCGTTCTAAAAAAGTGAGGTTAGCTCTGTTGTCATTAAAAGAATTCATTGATAAGATTCCAAGTAGTGATGTTATAGATATAAGAGATAAATTATTAGATGTAGAGTTAGAGCCTTCAAGAATGTTGTCTGTGTATGATAGAAATGAGAAAATTGTCTTGTTTAAGGTAAGGGATTCTGAATTTGATTGTGTAGGTAATGTATTAAGTAAGCGAGATAGATTGTATAAATATATCCTTAATGCTGAAAATGATGAAGATGCATATAAGAGATTTTTAGAAGGTATAAAAAGTTCATCTAAACCCAGAGAAAGAGCGTTCCATGAATATTTTACTTATCTAAATGATGTTGATTTATATACAGTTCCATTTATAAAATTCTATCCTAAAGATGGTGGTAGATATCTCTCGTCATCTATATTTATCTCATGTCTTGATGATACATGTAACGCTTCAATACACAGAACAATGCTTATATCGAAAAACCGTGTAGTTGCTAGAATTGTTCCTAGACATTTAAGATATATCTATGATAGATATAGAGAAAAAGGTAAGGATACACCTATAGCTATTGTTGTGGGTGTTCATCCAGCTGTTGAACTTTTAGCAGCTACATCTCCACCTTTTGGTGTTTTTGAATTAGATTTAGTGTCAAATCTATTACCTAGTTTTTCAATTGCATATACGCCAAAATATAATCTACCTATACCGGTTCCTGCAGCATTGGTTATGGAAGGTAGAATAACAAGTGAATTAGTTGAAGAGGGGCCTTTTGTCGACCTTCTTAATCTATATGATGCTGTTAGAAAAGAGCCATTAATAGTTATAGAAGCTGTCTATGTAAATAATAGTGAGTATTTTCATGTAATACTTCCAGGTGGGAAAGAACATAAAATTCTTCAGAGCTTTTCTAGAGAGGCTTTTACATGGGATTATATTAGTAGAGCTGTTCCAAAGGTTTACAAAGTTAGGTTTCTAGAAGCCTCTGGTTCATGGCTGCATGCAGTTATATCTATAGATAAGAATAATGATGGAGATGCTAAAAACGCAATACTAGCAGCATTTGCAGCACATCCTAGTTTAAAGATGGTAACAGTTGTAGATCCTGATATTGATGTGGATTCGTTATATATGATAGAATGGGCTTTTGCAACAAGGTTTAGAGGTAGGGACAGCATTATACTCATTGAGAAAGCTAGGTGTTCTACATTAGATCCAACGTCGCCTAATGGAATATGCGATAAGATAGGATTTGATTTAACTATACCAATGAGTAGTAACAAGGAGAAGTTTCTATATGTAGGTGTCTAGGTGAATATAATATGTATCTTGATAAAGTAGATGAAATGATATTGAATGGTGAGTACGGAGAAGCAAAAAGAATTGCATTGAGGATTATAGTAGCTATTGGAGAAGTTCTTGGAGCTGAGAAGCTAATCCCGGTATCACATGCCCATATCTCAGGAATTTCATATTTTAATATAGGTGATGCTGGTTTAAGTTTTTTAGAAGAAATGCTGGTAAAGGGTGCTAAAGCAAATATTTTTACAACTGCAAATCCATTTTCTATTGTTATGCATGAAGATTTTATTAAATATTATAAGAGTGATGTTGTTGAAAAGCAAAGGAAAATAATTGAAATATTAGTTAAGATCGGTATAGCACCAAATAGCTTTACTTGCATCCCTTATAAAATTAGAAAACCAGTTTATGGAGAACATGTTGCATGGGCTGAATCCAGTGCTGTAATATATGCTAATTCAATTCTAGGTATATATACAAACAGAGAAAGTGGAATATCATCACTTATGGCCTCAATTATAGGTAAGACCTATTATGCAGGTATGCATATAGATGAAAATAGAAAACCTGAGATGCATATTATTGTAAAAGAAGATTTAAAAACAATATCAT
The DNA here is from genome assembly GCA_964447975.1 of uncultured Ignisphaera sp. Classification (GTDB taxonomy): domain Archaea; phylum Thermoproteota; class Thermoprotei_A; order Sulfolobales; family Ignisphaeraceae; genus Ignisphaera. The sequence goes on from CAYUUS010000006.1 coordinate 25,161, forward strand.
TTGCAAGCATATTAGGTCTCTACATAGGGCAAATTTCAAAGGGTATACCTTTTATTAATATTAAGATAGCTGTTGAAGATGGCATCTATAGAGATTTAATTTTAAGGAGTTTACTATCATCAATAGCCACTACATCAGATTTACCCTTAGCTATAATAAAAAATGTAACCCCTACCGCTAAATACAAAGATGTAAGTTCGTTAGAGCGTATCGAAATAGAGTTTAAAGATGTTAAAATTTTTATTGAGGAGAAATGTAGTAATATGTTATTTCTTGGATGTCCCCACATGACACTAGAAGAAGCTGAATTTATACTCAATACAATAAATTTAGAGAATATTGAAAAATTAGGTATAGAAAAAATATTAATTGCTATACCACTTCAAGATAACAACAAATTCTTTATTAGAAAGAGGAAAAATATTGAAATACAATATCTTCCTGGGATGTGCCCTGTAGTTTCAGATTTGATAAAAGCTAATATACATTCTTTAGCAACAGTTCATGGTAAAGCACTATATTATATACCAAAGTTAGCTAGGGCAAAATCATGTATGATGAACATTGTATAACTATTCCCAATGCTAAAATAGTTGGATATAATACTGAAGGAAAAGCATTAAAATTAGAGGTATTATCTTTTCTTGGCGATATAGATAGCAAAACAGGTATAATAATATCTGAGGATACTGGGGCAAAAAATTATTATATAAAGGATAAAATATTGTTAGTTAAGAGATTTAGAGGTAGTACTGTAGGCGCCTATGTACTATATTCACTATGTAAAAATGGATTGGCGCCAAAGGCTATAGTTACAGATGATCCAGATCCAGTGATAATAGCAGGTATAGTGCTATGTAATATCACAGGGGTTTTCAATGTTTCTAAAACGATTATAGAACGAATTGAAAATGAAGATAAGATAAGAATAGAATCAATAGGAAATAGCATTAAAATATGTGTTATTAAGGAATAGCGAAAGTTGCTAGAGATATTGACAACACGAAGATATAATCATGTTTATATGATATTTCATAATTTATATAGTACAGGAAAATGATTACAGCTACTATAAATTATAAAACTTAAAGCAGTTTTGTAGATATTATAAAGCTCTTAAAAATTATAGATAATAAAAGTACATCAACACCATTTAAAGATAGTTAAGGACTGTCTTTGAATTTCTATGGTTTTTCTTTTATATCACTTTCTTTAGAGGGTTTTGCACCTTCTTCTTTATGAAGAGCTTTTTTAATTCTTTCAATTCTTTCTATAGCATCCAACCAATAGACAATATCCCTAGCATCATCATAACTAGACTCGCCTTTTTTAATTCTAGTAAGATAGTTATTCAATGTATTTGCAATGCTTTTCTCAAGCTCAGTTAAAACACCTATTATACTTGCCTCAGCAACCTCCTCTTCAGTTTTAACAAGCATTACACGTCCATGAACAGGACATATAATTTCACCACTAGGCATTTTAAACAATGGTGAACCACATACTGTACATACATCAGCAAGCATTACACCACCACTTCTCATAAGCTCAGCAGCTTTTCTAATAGCATTCTCTCTTTTGTTGTCTATCTCCATTTATTTCACCCTTTGAATCCTATACTATAACTATTATTCAAAAGGTTTTATCTTTTAGATCTAAATAATATTTGTTTTGTCATGGTTAATGAAACAAGCATAAAATATTTTTATTTAATTATCTATAGTTAAAATGAGAAGAGCATTATAAGGTATATTCATGAGAAATAAAACTATAAGAAATATTGCAATAGGATTAGTAATAGGTGCTTTTATTAGCTTTGTAAATAGCTATGGGTATGCCATTGCGGGTTTTACAACAGCTGAAGCATCATTAATAATAATTCCCATTCTTATTTTATTTATATATAAAGTTTTTGGGATTAGATATAATGGAGAAGATTTTCTAGAATCTACAGCTATAGCTCTGGGAGTAGACATAACTACTACTCTTACCTCTGGTATGTATATTACTTTTGGCTTTTTGAATTATTCTATTTCTAAACTTAAAGCTTTTGGAATAGATGTTTTCATACCACAAGAGTTATTCAGTGATGTGAAAGGATTATTTGACCTCTATGCATTACCAACATACATAACTCTCTCCTTAATATCTGTAAGTGGTGCATTTATTGCATATACATTTAGAAGCTATTTTATAGAAAAGAAAAGGCTTAGATATCCCTTTGCCATAGCCTCTGCTATACTGATAAACGGATTTAAAAAATTGGCATTAAGATTTAGAGAATACTTTATTGCATTTATCTTAGGGTTTGTTATGCAATTGATTTTATTGTTTGTACCTTTTATGCAGGATTTAACACCATTCTTTTCAACAATAATACCAGGTTCATTAATGGCATTGACATTCTCTCCTTTGGTATTTGGATTATTTCTTCTAATGCCCTTAGGCTCACTTAGAGTAATATCAATAAGTTCCTTAGCTTCATATCTAATTATTGTTCCTGTTGTTGTAAATATGTTGTCACTATCTATAACACCAGCAATAAGCTATGATGATGCGTTGTTTACAGTGGCACCAATTGTAACTAGCTTAAATCTAGGTATAGTTATATTATTGGTAACATATTATTTAATAAGGTTTTGGAATTTAATAACCTCAGCTACATCTATAATATTGAAGCTATCTATTGAGAGAACAATGTTTATTATAGGATTACTATTGCTTTCTTTAATTGGCTATATAGCATTCTTACTAACTATACATTATTCTAATCAAATTATAATACTTTTATCAATTATACCGTTAATAATATTTCTACATCTAATTTTAGCAATAGTAAATATGCATATTGTTGGTGAGATAGGTATGGGTTCTCAAGCACTTTTTCCTTTAATCACGTTTATAATGTATATATGTGGTTTACGTGAAGTAAGTGCTTATGCTACTCTCGATCCATATACAGGGATACCTATGCCTCAAGTTGTTGGAGGTACTGCCATGAATCTATTTAGATTTTCTCGTTTCTTTAAAGGAAATATCTTAAAGGTATTGAAATATTTCTGTATTGGGATTTTTATTGGTAGCTTTATTACATACTTTTATGGTAATATTTTAATATATTTCTATGGATTTGATTCACCACAAATGCCGTTGACTAGGTGGATTCCAACTATTGTCTGGATGGCTATAATTTATGGGGGTAAGCTTAGCAACATCTCTTTTTATGTATTACCCATAGGATTGTTGATAGGTTTTATAATTATTCTTCTTAATAGATACACAGGTTTATCTATATTCCCTATTGTTGTAGGATTGATGTTGCCACCAGATATAGGTTTCATTGCTCTACTATCATATCTAATGAAGAGTATTGTAATAAAGCTTGGAATTGAATTGCATGAGAAGATAATAATCTTAGATATGAGTTATATTATTGGAGCAGGAATAGCCATTGCATCGAATATTGTATTAAACATAATAGGTGTAGTTAGATGAACTATTTTTTGTATCCATATATATTTTTATTATTTCCCATATTACTATTGTTTATTATAATAATTTTAGTAATAAATAGATTTAAAGGATATATAGAAGAGGAATTGCTAGGAGAGATAAGAATAATAAGTCCAGCGTTGAAAATAGTTAAGCTATTGTTTTCTAAAATCATTAATAGTGTAGAGATTATAATAATATTTCTTTCAATATATCTCTTAACAATAATGGCATCTTTTACAACCTCCTATACCTATTCAATGAAAACTATAAACTTAGATGGTGAACAATACTTATTTGATGTAATTGGGGTAAGCAATACAATTGATGTAATAGATAAAATTAGATTTACAAATTATACAATAACAATAATTCAAGTTTTCAATACAATAACACTTAATATAAATAATGAGTCATTATTTTCCTATCCACTCCTTATAGAATGTAGCAATAGCGTGGAGTCTATAAGCAATACAAGTAAAGATATCGAGATGTTGATGGATTTATGTAAATTTCTTGAAAATCATAAAATAATATTAAATATTGATTTGGCTAAATTATTACAGGAAATTACTATAGGGAATTCTCGGTATAATGTTATAGGTATGGATATAAAACCTTTGTTAAATATAAAATTTATTCCAAGTTTATATATAGTACATTCTATTGGTAGTATAGGTGGTACAGCAATTAAGCTTGAAGACATTAATAAGTTAGCAATATTTAGGTTTTCTCGAGACAATATAGAAATACTTTGCAAAGATGAATGTAATGTTAAGATTGTAGTTCTCTATATAGAGAGTAAAATTAAAGAAAGCAGTATGTTAAATAATATTATAAATGAATACAAAAACATTTTTGACTATGTTATTGTAAGGCATAATAGTGTTGGTACAATATATAGCAACATCTTTGTTCCAACATATGAGAGTTTAATAGGATTCTTGCTACTTATCATAATTTCAGTTATAATTTTATTGCTTCTTTCTGGGGGTCTAATTGAGAAACTAACCTATATAGTAAGTAAATTATGGAGTATAGGAATATCTAAAGAACTTTACAACGCTTCAGTAATCTTTACATTAATTATAACCTTTATTTTTGCTGGCATACCAATTGCTATAGGTAATTATATTGGTTGGCTGAATTCTTTTGGATTCTTAACGTATATATCAATTTCAATAATATCAATAGCTATTCTTTCAACTCAATTAACAAGAAGAATACATATAGCTAAACCTCCTCAAGGACCTAGCTTTACATATATAACAGATAATTATATGGACGTAGAGAAAGTAAAGAGATGTTTAACACATTCTTTACAAAATGACGATCTATTTTATCTAAATGAATCTGAAGTATTAAAAAACAGTAAATATTTTGTATTAAGATTAGAAATGATATATAGAAGAGCATTATCCACGATAGTATCCTCTGAAATATATGTTGATAGCTACGATAATTTATGGAAATATTTAATAGATATAGATATATGGAGTATAGAGGAACTTTCATCTAGAGAAACAAAATACATCACATCTCTAGCTTTATCTAAAATATATGGAGGGCTGTCACTATGCTTAGAGACTTAATTTTAAAATCTATTAGATATTCGTTTTATTGCATAGGTACACATTATGCTATTGTATTCTCTATAATGCTATACATATATCTTTATTTATATAGGAATACAATAGTGCTTATAATTACATTAGCATTGTCTATATTAATGGTTATAGCATCTATTTTAGCTGATAGGAGAAATATCGTTCAATTTATTAATGTATTAAATTTAGTGGGTATAAGAAGAAGAGTCCTACTTGTTATAACCATTGTATTTATTTATATACGTTCACTTTTCATAATTATAGCTTATTCTATAGGAGCATTATACAATTCTATTATGGTTTTTCTAGCATTATTTACCCACTTAACACTCATATTCATATTATCATTAATAATAAAGAGTGGTGTTTTATGAGCATAGTTGTTATTGTTAGAAACCTATGGAAATATTATACGTTTGCTGGCAGTTCTATTGCAGTATTAAAAGATGTTAATTTAATTGTACGGAGAGGAGAGATAATAGGAATTCATGGCCCTAGTGGAGCAGGTAAAACAACATTGCTAAAGATTTTAGCAGGTTTAGAAAGACCTGATTCAGGTGAAGTAATTGTAGAGGGATATAATCTAAATCTATTAGATGATGATGGATTAGCCCTTCTTAGAACAACAATAGTTAGCTATATTCCTCAAGATTATGGCTTAATAGATGAATTCACAGTATATGAGAACATAGAATTACCTCTTCTACTTATAGGGTTGCCTGAAAATGAAAGAAGAACTATTATTCAACACATTTTAGAGTATATGGGATTGAAAGGCAAGGAGAGAATTAAAGTGAAGTATCTTAGTGGCGGTGAAAAACAGAGAGTTTCTATTGCAAGATCATTAGTTATCACACCCTCCCTACTTTTAGCAGACGAACCTACAGCAAATCTTGACTGGGACAATGCTAAGAAAGTTTTAGAGCTTTTTAATAAAATTAATAGAGATTTTAAGACTACAATAATTATAGTATCACATGATACAAGAGTCTTAGAGTATGTTTCAAGGAAATTTATATTATACGATGGCATTCTTAATGAAGTCGATAAGCTTTAACATCCTTGTTTAAAGATTCTATGTCTTCATATTATATGGTAGCATTTCTCTACTTCTCCAATTTTCTTCTCACTATAAAGAGCAAGGGTAAAGATATGTTTATACTTATTGTTCCTGGACATCATTTTCTATGAGTTTGTTGAATCTCTGTAACATTACTTGTCACTTGGTCCGTGAATTCATCATCGGCTCAGAAAACCTAGCGGCGATCATTCTAGATTTATAATGTTAATAAGGGTTTATATATTTCATGCAGAATATTAGATTTGGCGATTAGATATGAAGGTTGTTGTTTTAGCTGGTGGGCTTGGTAGAAGGTTACGTCCATTAACAGACGACAAGCCTAAGGCTATGATTAATATATGTGGAAAACCTCTAATTGAATGGCATATCTACTGGTTGAAGAGGTATGGATTTGATGAATTTGTTCTTTTACTTGGCCATGCTAAAGAGAAAGTAATAGAATATTTAGGAAGTGGTCGTAAACTAGGTGTGAAAGTAAGTTATGTAATTGAGGATGAGCCTTTAGGTACGGGGGGTGCAATAAAAAATGCAGAAAGTGTATTAAAGAATGAAGAATGGTTTCTAGTTATAAATGGTGATATTGTAACAGACCTTAATCCTATTAATTTAGTGGAAGACCTCAATATATCTAGTAACATTGTAGCAAGTATTGCATTGGTATATATGAAAAGTCCTTATGGTATCGTAAAAGTAGAGGATGGTTATATTAAAGAATTTCTTGAAAAACCAACAATAGAATATACAATAAATGCAGGTGTCTATGCTATGAGATCAACAATATTTAATTACCTACCTGAGAAAGGAGATATAGAGGTAACAGCATTTCCCTTATTAGCAAAACAGCGTCTTCTTAGAGGATATATATTCAGGCAAACATTTTGGAAATCTATAGACACTATAAAAGATCTTGAAGAATGCGAAAATGCTTTAAGATCGCTATACCCTGATTATTGTGGCAAGACATATTAATAATAAATCAATTATTTTGAAATATATCCATTAAAGACTTAAACATAAACTTTCTCTATTTTGATGAGACACAACATTTTGTTTATTAAATTAATATCATTAAATATATATCTTTAGCATTTCATTAAGGAAAGGAAATAGTTAGAGCTGCTTATGTAACTCTATTTTTCCTCTCCAAATACCTAATTCACTTAAAATATAATTTATTGGAAAGCCTACTATAATTCCTATTAATTGTGAAATTATAGGATTAATTGAAGCTCCATAGTAAACAATATTTGCTGTAATGTATTGAGTAATTATGCTTGGTAGTACTGTAAAATGAAACATCAATAGCCTTTTATACATTTTTCCTATACGTCTATCTTTAAATGTCCAATTTTCATGAATGAAAAAGTTGAATATAGTGCTTATTTCTATAGCTAAACTACTTCCTATTAAAAACAGTTCTGAGGCTAGTATAGGAATACGATATTTGAAGAACGCAATTATAGCAAGATTTACTAATGCTCCTAAGCCACCAACAATACCAAATTTTATTGGTCTCCAACCACATAAATTAAGAACATGTAAAATGTATGCTGCAATAGTCTTAATTCCTAATTTGCTTTTACCATACATTCTACCTCTAAATATATATGGTATCTCGGTTACTGTAGTAGGGTTGCATCTTTCTAAAATTTCTAGAAGGATTTTAAATCCCATTGGATTTAATCTACTGAGGTTCTTAATAACAATGTTTCGTTTAACCATGAAAAATCCAGACATTGGATCTGAAATCTTTCGAGTGCTAGGTAGTAGTAGTTTAGCTATTAATGTAGCTCCCTTAGATGTTATATGCCGTATTATAGACCATCCTTCAACACCTCCACCTTTCTTATATCTAGAAGCTATTATAACATCAGCATCTTCTTCAATGGCCTTTTCAATCATGGCATTTATATATTCAGGTGGGTGTTGAAGATCAGCATCCATAATAGTAACATATTCATTGTTAGAGAAGATAATGCCATCGATTATAGCTGTTGAAAGACCTTTAAAGTTTATTCTCCTTATAACAACATCACCATAATTAATTTTGTCTAAGGCTTCTAGCCATGTTTCATCAGGGCTATTATCATCTACTATAATAATTTCATAGCTATATGATGAACTGTCTATACTTTTTCTTATCTCATTTATAAGAGGTTCTATATTCTCTCTTTCTTTATATGTTGGTATCACGATGCTTAACCGGAATTGTTTTTTATACATGTTATCTACCATAGTGATTTGTATTGATTAGATAGCTCAATAACTTGATTATTTAAATGGAGATATAGTTTTACATTATAGATTATTTTCTTAGCGTTTTTCAAAAATTCTTCATCGTCATCATGTATTTCAAGAACATTGTATCCCTTTAACACAATTTTCTCTAGTGTTTCTAATTTAAAAATGTGGCTTTTTCTATAGTCATTTTTAGGTCTAAAATATATTTCCGTTATTCTATTTACTGGTATGTTTATAGATTGTAGCTGGTTTAATGTTTTTTGACGTAGATAGCTAGGTCTACCAGTAACTATAATTACTGTACCTTTATCTATTCTATCTAGTAATATATCTATACCTATTTTTCTAGGTTTATCAAGATATAGAAGTTCCTCAGAAAAGAAGTAGTGCCAAAACAAAGATTTATCGTTATAGGCAAAAGTTTTAGCTAAAGCAATACGTTGTGAGACATCTAAAAGTACACCATCAATATCAAATATATATGTTGAGGTAAAACCCATTTTTTATTTACCGAGATAATATATTTTGTAGAATTATTTTTAAACGTTGATAGGTATATCTATTAGATAATAAGGTTGAGAATTTGAATAATATACAGTGTAATTTGGGCATTGAAAGTATATCTAATTTATTTGAGGTAATGAATAATATTTATAGGATTGATAGTAGTGAATTTATTGCGTTGAATTTATCAGAGAAGAATAGAGATGGATTCGAAATATTGACAGGCATTATACTTAGTCAAAATACTAGTGATAGAAATGCTATAAAAGCTTTTAATAGATTAAAACAAGTATTAGGAGGTAGCATTACACCGGATAGGATATTGAGATTAGATTTAGAAACCATAACTAATGCAATAAAAATTGCAGGTATATCAAATAGAAAAGCCAAAACAATATTAAATATAGCTAAGTTTCTTAGCCAAAACAAGGAGTTTTTTGATGTGCTTAGAAAAATGGAAAGCGAAGAAATAAGAAAAAGACTATTAGGGTTTAGTGGCATTGGTCCAAAAACAGCTGATGTGTTTATCCTTATGTATTACAATAAACCAACATTTCCTATAGATACTCATATAAGAAGGGTATTAGTTAGGTTAGGCTACTTCAAGATCTCTGATAACTATGAAAATATAAGAAGGAGTGTCGTAAATGCGTTAAATAATGATGTAGAGAAGCTTAAGAAGCTTCACATACTTCTTATACATCATGGAAGAATGGTATGCAGAGCTCAAAAACCACAATGTTTACAATGTGTATTGAATAACATTTGTTGTTTTAGAATTCGTAAAACAGAAATTCAGTAATACCGGGAACATCATAGAGTTCTCAGAGCTCAGCTGTCTCATCATTATTTATAGTGTGCTTCTTCATGTTAACTATTGCTTGTTATTTTATTTATAGTTAAGCTTATAGCTAGATATAAGTATTCTAAAGGAGATTCTTAGGTTATAAGTGTTAGCTTCAAGGTGAATACAGATTAAGAGAGCGGAGTTTAGCTATACAAGAATTGATGTATGTTTAAAAGAGTTGCTTAAAGCAACAAAAATAGACGTTGAGCCTATTTATGAAGATATCGATAATGCATTAGGCATGATTGTGTATGAAGATATAACATCTCCTATAAATATCCCGCCATATGATAGAAGTGCAGTAGATGGTTATGCTGTATGTAGTGATGCTGTAACATCAGCTTCGCCAAGCAATCCCATACCGCTAATTTTAAAAGATAGAGCTAATGAAATTAATTGTAGTGAGGCTACACCTGTATCTACAGGTGATAGACTACCTTTAGGAGCGGATGCTGTAGTAATGGTTGAGGATACCTATACTGATAATATTAGAAAAGTGGTATATGTTACACGTTCAGTTTCGAAATATTTCAATGTTTCAAGAGCAGGTGAAGATATTAGACATGGAGATATAATAGCTGAGAGGGGAAGGTTATTAAGACCTTGGCACATTGCAGCTATAGCAGCTATTGGACTAAGAAAGATTAAGTTGTTTAAGCCGATAAGAGTTGGGGTAATAACAACAGGTTCTGAGATAAGGGATAGTGCTGAAGGTATAAAGGTGTATGAGGAAGGAGGTGTGATAGATGTTACATCTAAGCTGATATTAGCTTCGCTTAAAGAGTATAGATTTATAACGTCTAAGTGGTATGGTATTGTACCTGACGATGCTGGGAAGATAGCAGAAATATTGCGGCAAAGCCTTATGGAAAATGATATAGTTATCACAAGTGGTGGTACTGGTCCAGGTAATTATGATGTAACCTTCAATGCATTGAACATTCTTGGAAAAAGAATGAAGGTGGAGGTTATCTCAAGAGGAATAGCTATGAGGCCTGGAAGACCAACTAGTATTGCAGTTATTGATAATAAGCCTATATTCATGTTATCTGGATTTCCTGTTGCTGCATATATTGCAGTAAAAGTTCTAGTTATACCATTTATAACAAGAGTCTTGAATATAAAAGGAGCTGAGCCTATAGAGGTGCCAGCAATATTAATGAGAAGAGCTGTTGGGAGTGTAGGTTATGATGTATTTGCAAGGATAAAGGCATATAGATGTGGAGATGATATATGTGCAGAGCCTTTAGCTATTCATGGGTCAGGTGTATTAAAGACTTTATTAAATTCCAATGCAATTCTTCGTATAAATCATGATTTAGAGGGCTTCGATAAAGGTGAGAAGGTATGGATCCAAATACTATAGCTGTTTCAGATAGAAAAATATTTCATAGATTGGTATCTATAGATGAGGCTTTAGATCTTATTGCTAAAGAGGGTGTTGTAAAGATTATAGGTGTGGAAGAAGTTAGAATTGATGAATCTCTAGGAAGAATATTAGCTGAAGATGTTTATGCACCTATTGATTATCCACCTTTTGATAGATCTGAAGTAGATGGTTATGCTGTTTCGGTTGGGTCTGTTAAGGGTGTAGATGATATACATCCAGTAGAATTGAAAGTTATTGGAAGAGTATCTGTTGGAGAGGAACCTAAATATAGTGTCAATGTTGGTGAAGCTATAGAGATAGATACTGGTGCTATAATACCTAAGGGAGCAGATGGTGTTGTGATGGAGGAATATACAGATAGAATAGACAGTAAAAGAATAATAGTGTATAGAAGTATATATCCAGGTGAGAATATATCATTTGCAGGTAGCGATATAGCACTAGGAGAACTTATTATATCTAAAGGTACAAAAATAACATTCATCGAAATAGGGGTTTTATCAGCTCTAGGGATCAATAGAGTTAAAGTATTTAAGAAACCAAGAGTACTTGTAATATCTACAGGTAATGAACTTATAGAACCTGGTGAGAAATTAGCTTTAGGAAAGCTATATGATATTAATGGATATTTGATAACATCATTATTAAAGACACTAAATGTAGATGTTGTCTTCCATGGAATTGTTAAAGATGATGAAGAGCTTCTCTATAAAATATTATCAGAGCAGCTAGGTAGCTATGATATAATAGTTACCAGTGGCGGCACTTCAGCAGGAGAAAAAGATGTTGTGTATAGGGTTTTTAACCGGCTAGGTAAAATCATCGTACATGGCCTTAAAGTAAAACCTGGTAAGCCGACTGTTATAGCATTATCAAAGAATGGTAAGCTTCTTATAGGTTTACCAGGTTTCCCCCTTTCTTCCTTAACCCATACACTGCTTTTACTTCGTAGGATTATAGAGAAAATAACTGGAGTTGAAAATGGTAATAATATTATTAAAGCTTTTATAACATCAAAATTTAGAAAGGATATTGGAAGAACATGGTTTATACCTACAGTTATAAGCAAAATTAATGGAAAAATATATGCAATACCATTGACAGTTTCATCGGGAAGTATTTCAGTTATAATGAAGGTTGATGGAATAGCAATAATACCTGAAAATATAGATGTTGTTGATGAAGGAGCTATTGTCGATGTATATCTTATTAGGGAATACAATAGAGAAGGTATAATAATGGGTAGCCATGATATTGTGCTTTCAGAGCTTATACATGCAATGAATTTACATAAAAGAGTTACACACATTTCTATAGGATCATATAAAGGATTAGAGCTTATTAAAAAAGGCTATATAGATATAGCACCTATACATATATTTGACCCTGTGAGTAGCTCATATAATATTAATGTAATTAAGAACGATGAGGTTTTAAAAAGAGAAGCGGTTCTAGTGAAAGGTTATGGACGTAGACTTGTACTAGCTTTTAGAAAAGAGAATCCAAAGAATATAAAAGGAGTTAAAGATATAGTTAGAGATGATGTGAGATTTATAAATAGAAATAGAGGTTCAGGTACTAGGGCTTACATAGATTTTCTATTAAATAATATAGCTATAGAAATGGGTAAAAGTTTTAATGAGTTGATTCAAGGTATAAATGGATACAATTATGAAGTTTCAACACATAATGCTGTAGCAGCGGCTATTTCTCAAGGTCGAGCAGATGTTGGTATATGTATAGAATATGCTGCTATAAAGTATAAATTGGATTATATTCCATTGACGTGGGAAAACTATGATTTTGTAATCCTTCGTAAAAGCATTGAGAAACCTGTAATTAGAGATTTTATAACAATGCTAAAAGAAGCAAAAATAAGAAGCATTATTCAGAAATACAATGGTTATAAAATATATGAAGATACTGGAGATGTTATTTGCTGCTAAAAATCTTATATGCATATTCCCTTGAAATATTATCTGCTAATCTTAATGGTTCTGGAAGCAAAGAGTTTTTATCCCATAAACTTAAAGCTATTTTAAGAGCATCTTCTGCTGTAATTTTATGACCAATAGAGATATATATTCTATGCCCTTTTCTATTAACAACATATCCAACTATTGCATCTTCAACAGCTATAGCTAGTTTATCGCCTATCGATATTATTTTACCATAAAGAAGCCTCTTTGCTACACCTATAGTAGGTATATTCATAACTACACCAATATGTGTTGCTATACCACATTTTCTTGGATGTGCAAGACCATGTCCGTTGACCATTATAACATCAACTCTTTTAATTCTATTAACAAGTTTTCTAAGAGCCAGAAACATTACGGGGGCTTCTCTAAATGCAAGCAGCCCTGGTATATATGGTATTTTAACTAATTGGAAAGCAACATCAAAATCTATAATTTTCTTTTCATAGATGCTATATGCAACAGCAGCTGCTACAGCATTTGAATCGCGGTAACTAACATCTAGTCCTATAACAACATCAATAGAATCCACATCTATAGGCTCTATTAAAGCTAGTTTACTTAAAATTTTCTGGGCTTCTTTAGCTTTCTCGATATCGAAAAACATTTTTATAGTTAGGCCTCACGCTATAGGGATGCTTTTCTCTACAATACCATTTACACTAACTGTAGCAATATCAATACCGTCTCCAGATACAGCATCTCTTGATATAGCAGCCTTAACAGCCTTTATAGCAACCTCAACTGCTGTATTGAGGGATATATCATTTTTGTATTCAGACTCTATTATGCCTATAGCTATAGGAGCCCCTGTTCCTATTGCAGCATAGTTATCCTCGATTATAGAGCCTATAGGATCTAACACATATAGATGGAAGCCTTCTTCATCATGTCCAGCAAATATTATTTCTGATAGGAATGGCATAAGCTTATAGCTATATAGAATAGCAGAGAGAAGCTTTGCAGCAGCGCGAACCCTCATCTTTGAAGAGAGTAAAAGTTCTCTATACATAACTTCAGCGCTTAACACCCTGCTAAGAGTCTGCATATCTGCAAAGAGACCTGCTGCTGCTATAACCATTCTATCTCCTATTTTAAAAATCTTTTTACCAACTCTACTTACTACATAACCACCATAGCTAACTCTCTTCTCAGCAGCTACAACAACTCCATCAATAGCTTTTATACCTATAGCTGTAGCTCCTGTAGTTAATCTTTCATAACTCATGAACTATACACCTACATACAAATTTTCCACTACCAGAATTTTAAAGTCTATATAATACAAATAATCTAGTGATAACCTATTAAAATCTAGGTTTCTGTAGCTGGGTCATAGCCGTAAAGAAGCTTAAAGAGTTTTCTTCCATCTTCAGTCATCATTTTAGGACTCCACAGCTTCTCTAGATCTAAATGGACTTCTATTTCCTTTTCTGGGAAAAGGTTTTTCAATGCATTTTTGACTTGTTCAACAATTATATACGCTATTGGACAGAATGGCGATGTTACACCTAAAGTAACATCTACCTTATTATCTTTAACGTCGATGGAGTATAGCAATCCAAGGTCATATATATTTATAGGTATCTCAGGGTCATATATATTTTTCAAAGCCTCTATTATTTTCTTTTTTATCTCGTCAACATCGTGGCTCATTTTCTATACACACATAGAATGTTTTCTAATTCCTACAGATTTTATGGCTTTCTATAATAACATCTATATTTCACTTTACATAGATATGTAATTTGTGAAAAATATATTTGTTAATCTATTGCAGGTTTTGTAGGGCCTCAATTGTTGCTTTATAGGGATTTTCATGCCTAGTTATCGCTGAGCCTATAATAATGATCTTTGCTCCATGCTCAACAAAAAGCTTTACATCTCTAGGCTTTATACCGCCAGCTACAGCTACTATGATATTACTACCCGCTATTTCCTCGATCTCTTTTAATAGCTGTTTTACTGATATGTTTCTTTTTCTTTGCACATCTACACCTACATGAACATTTACAATGTTTGCTCCTAGATCAGCTAATTTTATGGCTTTTTCAACAGGGTTTTTCTGATACATAAGATCTATTATTAAGTCAATGCCAAGCTCTCTACATAGAGCTATAGCATCGCTTATAATATCATCATCTATAAAGCTTAAGATTGTAACTGCATGAACTCCATTTCGAGCAAATGGTGTGAACTCTAGCTCTATTGCGTCTATAGTTTTTAGATCTGCAACGATCAACTTATTGTCTACAAGGTTTTTTAAATCTATCAACGCTTTTAATCCATGGGTTTTTATGAGAGGGGTTCCTAGCTCTATTATATGAGCACCTGCCTTTGCTACGCTTAGAGCCACTTCTAGTGCTTGTTTTAAATCTGTAAAATCTAATGCTATTTGAAGTAATGGACCCTTACTTACTTCCTTAAACAATTTTGCCGTAAAAATCACCATTTAAATGAATTGATTATTTTTAATAGTAGTTCTTTGCCATCCTTTGTCTTGGGATAGGTCACAGTGTTTAGAGATCTTGGAAATGGTGTAGCCTTAACATATTCTACATATTTCTTAGGCCAATAATCGATGTCAAAACCTTTTTGGGCAAGTAAGGCAACCAACCATCGCTCACTTCCAAATCCTGAGCAACCAGACCATAGAGTTTCACCTTTATTATGCTTTATTTTAAATGGTTCTGTAAATTTTGTGCCATGTATTGATATGTTTCCTATCTCAAGCCAGTTCTTATCCTCTTCTCTATCACCTCTATATGGAAGCCAAGCCTCAAAATCTACTGTACCAGGTCTATTTATGTCGATAATCCCCTCTCTTGACTCATGTACAGTACCAGACTGTTCATAAAACCATGGTGTTACCCAAGCCATTCTCCACTCAATCTCTAGTACTTGATCCATGAAGTATTCATATCTCTGTAGCAACTCATTTCTTATTCTAATAACATCTTCAGGTTTTCCAAGCCATACAACCTCTACTCTATGAAACTCTATTACTCTTTCTATACCATGTATTCCTCCAGATTCCCATCTATATGATGGACCGCTTTGATCAAACCATTTTATTGGAAGAGAACTATCGTCTAGGACTTCATTTTCAAAAAACCAATAAAATGGCTCACATTGAGCAAAGCATAGGAAATATGTTGGAGCTCTGATATATTTTTGTAGCTCTTCTGATGAAGCTTCGTTCATAACATACATATAGTCTATAAATTCTTCAAATTCTGAAATATCATAGCTTTTTGGAAGTGAGGCAAAAATCATAGAGTTAATAACACCTTTTAGATGCCCTGTCTTTAACCCAACCTCTAGAGGATACATCTTTGGAAATACAGCTTCTTCAAATCCTAGTGGTTTTAAAATTTCATCGATGAATAGCTTCTTAAGAGCATTTAGCATATGGGTAAGTGGAGGTGTGTATAACCATTGACCAATAGACATTCGCTTTATCCAGCCAATATCTTCTAAAATGTTATTTGGATCCTCTGTAAATATTTTTGCTATTTTTCTATCGCTTCTTTTTATAAGCATCCAATGCTCTGATTTCCCACCCCATTTAATCCTTTGTTCTTTATCTTCTATAAGTCTTAAGAGTCTAAGAAATATTGGTTTCTTAAGATCATTTTCATCAAGGTCTATAAGCTCTATAACTGTGTAGTTCTCATTATTTACTATATTTCTTATCAACGGTATTTTTAATGATATGGAAATTTTATTATCAAGTATAATTGTTGGGTTGTAGAGCATTATTCCTCTTATACCAATCCTGTATTTAGGACCTAAATTAGATGCAAATACATTTTTTACTCTTAGTGTTGCTTCATCTATTCTAATCTTATTTCCAGATTCAATCTTTAAAACAATACTTGAATCCTTAAACATGAAAGAACTTATATGTGCCCCTTCTCTAGAGTCTCTGGCACCTCTTTTAAGATAATCTTTATTTAGATATTCTATAAGCCCTTCTACATCTTTCTTTATCTCATCAGACAATTTTTTATTAAATACTATTTCAACAGTTCCTGTAAAGCGCATAAATACTCACGTTATTTCATAAACTATAGATAAACAAAAAGAATATAAGTAATAATGAGTCACCTTAAATTAATGGTGGCATCCTTTGAAGAAGGTGGTATTTACAGATAAAGCACCAAAACCTATAGGTCCATATAGCCAAGCAATTTACATCAATGGTTGGCTCTTCATTTCAGGGCAGATACCTATAGACCCAAAAACCAATATGGTTGTAGAGGGAGATTTTAAGACACAGGTTAGACAAGTATTAGAGAATGTAAAGTCGATTGTAGAATCTGTAGGTGGAACAATGGAAAATATCGTTAAAGTTACAGTATTTCTAAAGGATATAAAAAAGTTTAACGAATTCAATGAAATTTACTCAAACTATTTTAGTAGAGACCCCCCATCTAGAAGTGTAATTGAGGTATCTAATTTGCCTAAAAATGTAGAGATTGAGATAGAAGCTATAGCATTTATTCAGTAATTACCTATTTATTATTACTTAAAATATAATAATATTAAAAATTTTACATATTTTTAAATATAAATCTTTGTATTGTATAACAATTATAATATAACATGAATTGTATCAAATATATAGATTTCTTTAACTCTATACTTATTTTAAATTTAATTTAATTCTTTGTAATTAAAATAAAAACTTTTAACATAGACAGCATAGTGATATAATGTGTTTACCATGCCTTTAGATGATTATGAATTATCTCGATATAATAGACAATTAATATTGATAGGTATGGAAAATCAAGAGAAGCTAAAGAAATCAACTGTATTAATTGTTGGTGCAGGTGGTCTTGGGTCAATCGTATCGATGTATCTTACATATATAGGGATAGGAAGGATAATTATTATTGATGATGGTGTTGTAGAGCTGAGTAATTTAAATAGACAAATATTGTATAGCGATAAAGATATAGATAGACCTAAGGCTGAGGTTGCATGTAGAAAACTCAGAGAATTCAATCCTAGAGTTATTGTTGAATGCTATGAAAAGAAATTTGATGAATATTTAGGTGAAAACCTTGTTAAAAAAGCTGATGTTGTTATTGATGCATTAGATAATTGGAAAACGAGGTTAATTTTAAATAGTTTATGTGTTAAGAGTAGAAAACCTTTTATACATGGCGGTGTAGAAGGTTGGCATGGACAAGTAACAACGATAATTCCAGGGCAAACAGCATGTTTAAATTGCCTATTTGTTGGTAGAAAAGTTGTTGAGAGAAAAGACCATATTCCTATTATAGGTCTTACACCAGGTGTTATAGGGCTTATAGAGGCTACAGAAGCAGTAAAGCTGTTAATTAAATCAGGTGAACTGCTTACCAATAAATTATTACTTGTTGATTTATATACAATGGAGTTTAGAACTGTTAACATAGAGAGAAATCCGCAATGCCCAATATGTAGTAAATTATAACCATATACAACATTGTTGAATTCTAATTATGAACTATTATAAAAAATTTGATGTGTAATTAATACGGTTTATGTTGTAGAGATTTCCATAACTAATTTAAACTGTTTTAAGTAGTCAATTAATTTAAGGAGAGATTTTTCATCGATGTCTATACCATATTCTAAAGCTATATGCATTTTTATTTCATCTATACTAAGTTCTCTACCCATGAGAAGTAATGGTATATAGTGTGTAAATAAGAATTGTAATGGTTGTCTCTCTAAAGCTTCTAAAATGCTGTTTAGCTCTTCTGTAGATGGGTAAAATCTTAAAATTGTTCTAAGTGTTATTACCCCTTTATCTCCAATATATTTAAATCTAGGTGCATTACCTTTTATTGCGCTATTTTTTAAATCTTCTATATACTTATACTTTTTAAGTATATCTATATTGCATTTAAGTTTTGTATAGCCAGAGATATATTCTCTATAAGCTTTACTTAGAGTTTCTATTGTTTCCTTATCTAGACTATTTAACGCTATTATATATAGACTAGAGCCTATACCTATAGCAATTCTTTTTGCTAGAATTGGATCAAATTTATCAATGGTATCTAAGTTTGTGTGATAATATATATCTGGCCATTGATTAACCATAATTGATGGTATTGAAAACTGTAGATATATATCATGGTCACTTCCACCATCATATGGATTTATATCAAAACGATAAGACATTATCTGGATTGTATTTGAAAAAGATTTCCCGATAGAGAGGGATTCAATTAAGTATTTAACAATAATGCTTTCATATTCAATATTACTTATAAATATAGGAGGTCTAATTATATTCAATGTTGATTTGGTTACTTCTTGTTTTTCTCCTATCATATCAAGATTTACTCCGAAAACTATTTTTGGTTGGTGATGTGCTGTTTTATGCATTAGATATGGTAATGAGCCATAGTATTCGGGGAACCATATAAATGTAATTTTCATTGTTCTTGGCAATGATAATCTATCTCTATGTAATGCTTTATCAAATGTTTTAGCAAGTTCTAAAAGTGTGGCTGAGCCACTTACATTGTCATTGATAGTACCTGCTGGGTGGCAATAATGTGCAAAAACATGTAGCTCTTTTTCACCATCTCCTAAACTAGCCTCTATGACATTAATCTTTGCATTTTCTCTATATTCAGCTTCTATAGATATTTTTGCATAGGGTTTTAATCCATGTTCTAACATATTTATTATATTATAAGCATCTCTTTTTGAAATGGCAACAGCAGGAGCTTTTGCTGATTTAGCCTCTTCGGGAGTTAGGAATAGTGAGAGATATGGAATGGCATCTTCATGGATACTGGTTTTAAAGAATATAAATCCTTTTGCGCCAAATTGATTAGCGATTCTATATACGAGATATGGATTACCATAAGCTAAAACAATTTTATCTTCAATGTTTTTATCTCTATAATGTGATGTTCTAGTCCCTTCACCTACATATATCACCTCACCTTCTACATATCCAGGAGGGCTATGTGCTATGCTACAAATCTTGGAGTTAAGGGAAGAGCACAGCCTTTTTCTTTGAGGTTTAATAAGCTCAGCATAACATTCATTAACATCCCATCCAACAACAGGTGGATGAAGACCATATTGTATATTGTATTCATATATGTATTCATTTATATTAAAATTCCTTAGAGATTTTAATTCTTCTTTTATATACCTTGCAGCTTTTTCTAGATCTCTAGATCCTTGAATTCTATGAAATTTTGACAATGTTGTTGTAAAATCTATAAGTTCTTGAGTCGAGAAAAACTCATCTAAGATATTTATCACATCATTAGACAAAGATGCCACCATATTTATATAGATATACTTCTTTAGTTTTATAGATACTAATAAATATTTCTATAAGCAAAACTAATAAATGGTGTTATTTGAATGGATATAGGGGTTGTTGGTGGTGGAATTTCAGGACTTGTAACATCTTATTATTTACTTAAAAACAGAGCAGTATCTAATGTTACTATCTTTGAACGTAGATACTCAATGCCGCGGAATCATTGTACGGGTGTAGTATCTTTAGAAACTGTAGCGAGGCTTCCTCTAGCCTCAAAATTTATAGAAAACATTTATAAAAACATGGTATTCTTTATACATGGTATAAATTTTGGGATAGAGATAACATCAGATAAATATTTTGCATGTAAAATTAATAGAGTGGCTCATGAAATTGAATTGATGCGTTTCCTAAACGAGGTTGGCATTTCAATAAATATGGGATGCGATGTATATAGTATTAATGTTAATGGCAAAAAATATTTCCTAGTTTTTAGAAAAGATATGAAGGAATATATTTCAGAAGGTTTTGATAGAATTGTTGTGGCTGAAGGTTATCCACCAATTCTTTCAAGAAGATATGGATTGAAATCCAGATCTAGTGCATTTAAAGCTATACAGGAGGTGGTGTTATTAAGTAATTCATTGTCTGATGACCAAATCGAGACTCTTTATGTATTTATTTCACCAAAACTTGCTGGAGAAGGATTTGCATGGCTAGTTCCAATAGATAGAAATAGAGTTATCATAGGGTATTCTTCAAGGTATAATACATCTATCGAAGGATTAGAGAAAATAAAGCTGGTCTTTAAGAACCTTTTAGAACTATCCTATAAATCTGTTGACAAGATTTTTGGAGGTGTTATAGTTCAAGGGTATCCAATAAAAACAATTAGCAATGGTATAATAGGTATAGGCGATTCTACGGCTATGGTTAAAAGCATTAGTGGAGGAGGGCTTTACGCTATATCAGTAGCTTCAAAAATATATAGCGAAATTATAGATAAAAATAGTGGTTTTCCCTATCTTTATAATGATTTAAAGAAACTATTTAATGTACTAAAAACTCAATACATTGTTAGAAAAATTGTTTGGAATATACTAAAAACTATTAAGCTTAATGTCGATGATTTTAAAAAGGTAAATAGATTCATAAGTTTTAACACAAGTTATTTAAACTATGATAGACATGAATCATTTCTACCTGTATTGCTTATCAAGTTTTTTAATTTTAACCTAAAAATAAGATAAAACATCTATTAAGTATAGA
>CAYUUS010000006.1:46961-57014 GCA_964447975.1 uncultured Ignisphaera sp.
AAGCTGATTAAATACTCACCCTGGCTTGTTCATTTTAATACTGGTGCATGTAACGGTTGTGATATTGAGGTTCTTGCTGCAATTACCCCGCTTTATGATCCTGAACGTTATGGTGTTAAACTTTCTCCTTCTGTAAGACATGGTGATATTCTGATTGTAACTGGTGTTGTTACTAAGAAGGCTGCTGAGAGGTTGAAGAGGCTATATGAACAAATGCCTGGTATAAAATATGTTGTAGCTGTAGGTGCATGTGCATATAATGGTGGGGTGTTTAAAGGTAGTTACAGCATTGCTGGTGGTGCTAACAAGGTAGTTCCAGTTAATGCATATGTACCTGGATGTCCACCGAGACCCGAGGAGATATTAAGGGCATTGCTATTATTGTTAAATAGGGAGAAAGTTGCAGGGGGTGAGTAAAATTAAAGAAGTTGAGGATATTTTAGCGGATTATATAGTTAAAAAAGATGTTGTAAAGCCAAATAGACCAGTGTTTTATATTGATGCAAATAATATAAGAGATGTTATAGCTTTGTTAAAGCAGCGTTTAGGGGATGAAGCAATTTATATATCTAATATTGTAGGTGTTGATAAGGTATCCGATGGCGTAATTGAGGTTAACTATTTTATACATCTGATACCCTTTTCAAATACAATAGTGATTAAGACATCTATTCCTAGAGATAATCCTAAGATACCAAGCATCATAGATTTGTTGCCAGGTGCATATTCAGGTGAATGTGAAACCTATGATCTTCTTGGTGTAGAGTTTATGGGGAATAAATATCTAAGGAGGAGCTTTTTTGTACCTACAGATGTTACTTCCAAGAATATATTTCCGCTTAGAAAAGATGCAAAGGTGTAGGGATTTGGAGAGCGAATCAGTTGAAAAAGCTACTTCGCTAATCAAGATCCCTATAACTTTAGAAATACCTATAGGGCCTCAGCACCCAGCTATACATGAGCCTGTCCTTTTAAAGGTTTATGCAGATGGAGAAGAAGTTATTGGAGTTGATATAGGTACGGGATATAACCATAGAGGTGTTGAAAAACTTCTTGAGAATAATACGTTTTACAAAGATAAATTTATATCATCGAGGATCTGTGGTATATGCAATACTGTGCATGAGAATTGCTTTGTAAGAGCTGTGGAGTATATATCTGGTATAGAGCCTTCTGCAAGAGCTAAATATCTCAGAGTTCTTGTGATGGAGCTTGAAAGGATACATAGCCATATGCTTATCAATGCCATTATGGCAGAGATTATAGGCTTTGACACACTGTTTATGTATATAATGAGAGATAGAGAACTTGTAATGAAGGCGAAGGAAATAGTTAGTGGTGGTAGGGTTTTAGCAGAGTTTCATATGTTTGGTGGTGTGCGTAGAGATATAGATGATGTTAAGAAAGAGAAAATTCTCGATATACTTAAGAAGCTGGAGCCTAGATTGAAATACTATAGAAGATTATTTGAAGAAGATCCTACAATAGCCAAGAGACTTATGGAGATAGGTATATTAAAGCCAAGGGATGTTGTTTCCCATGGGATGCTAGGCCCGATTCTTAGGGGAAGTGGTGTTAAAAGTGATGTAAGAGCTGAAGATAAATATGATGTCTATGGTGAAATCCCATTCAATGTAATTGTGAGAGGCGAAGGAGATTCTTTAGCAAGGATGCTTGTTAGATGGGATGAGGCTTTAGAGTCTTTAGAGATGTGCAGATATATACTTGAGCATCTCCCCAGTGGTTCAGCTGTTGTTGATGAAAGAAAGCTTCCAAGGGTTTTTCCAGCTGGCGAATCATTTGCAAGAGTTGAAGCCCCTAGAGGAGAGCTTACATATTATATTCAGCATGTTGGAGGGAATAAGCCTTATAGGGTTAAGGTAAGAACACCATCATTTAACAACATTATAAATAGTGGATTTAGCTATTTGAGGCACAGTATAGCAGATGTGCCTGTAATACTTGTTAGCTATGATCCATGTATCTCATGTATGGAGAGGGCAATAGTTGTTGATCTAAAGAATGGAACAGAGAAAAAAGTTACACTTAGAGATATAGCTATGGGGAAGGTGAGACTTGGATGAGCATAATCAGAGAGGTTATAAGAAACCTTTTATCAAAGCCTATAACCATTGAATATCCAAGAAAACCTATACCCGTAGAAAAAGATCTTCGTGGTAGACACTATGCTGATTTGAAGAAATGTACAGGGTGTTCTTTGTGTGCAATAGAATGTCCGTCAAATTGTATATCTATGGAGAAATTGCCAGAGAATATTAAGTTGAAGCATAATCCTAGAGGTCTCTATCCCAACATCAATTATATGTCATGCGTATTTTGCTATAGATGTGTAGCTGTATGTCCTGTGTATGCATATATAACGACGAATGAATATAGATTGTCTTCTGTAAAGGAAGTGTATTCAAAGGATCTCACATTGCAGACTATAGGTTGATGGGTTATGGGGATAGAAGAACATGTAATGTTGTTTATAACAGTTATAATACCTATATTTATCGTATCTATTATTTTATATTTAATACGTATATTAAAAGGTCCAACCATACCTGATATGGTGATAGCAATTGATGCGATTTCATATGATATAGCAGTATTTTTAGCGGTATTAGCTATATACTTTAACTCACCTATTTTAATATCTTGTGTTATAGTGCTTATGCTATGGGCATATGCTTTAGATGTTTATGTAGCTAAATATTTAGAGTCTAGGGAAATGGGTGAATAAAATATGATTAACTGGATACTTGTAATAATTGGTGAAATATTAGTTGCAGTGGGAGCAATATGTGATCTTATTGCTGCAATAGGTATAAATAGATTTCCAAACTTTTTTGTAAGACTACATGCATTAACCGTAGGAACTATAGGAGGGGCATTTGTACCATTGATAGGTGTTGCATTGATTGCTTTAGGTGCGGAGTTTTTAGGGTTCTATAGATTTTTTATGGCTGGGGCCTCAGTTATTGCTGCAATATTACTGCTTTTTCTAGCTCCTGTTGGTTCACATGCAATTGCACGTGCAGCTCATAGATCTAAAGCTGCTATTGTATATCCTAAAGTTGTTGATCGTTTAGAAGAAGATAGAGAGAAGGGTGTTATAGAATGATATTACATTATTTATTAATGGCCTTAGCATCTCTTCTATCTATCCCAGCAGTGTATCTAGCTATAATAGAGCGTGATTTAATTAAAGCCGCTATTTTCTCTGCAGTGCAAAGCACACTTTATGCCTTTTTGTATTATTTGCTTATGGCGCCAGATATATTTTTAACATATATACCTGTTGGTGTGGGTCTCTATACAGCTTTAATATTGATTTTAATTAAGAAAACAGAGCGATATGAAGGTGAATAGAGATGTCTAGACCCATTCATATATTTATAGTTATATCACTAGTTTTACTAGTTGTTTTATTATCAATGGCTTTATCAATGGGTGGATTCGGCTTCACTATACCTCCACATGATGTTAGAGCTCTAGCTAGGCTATATCTAAACACAACATTTAATTTAGATGAAAAATATAGATATATAAGTGCAATGTCTCCAGAAGCTGTCACTGCAATTGTTTGGGATTATAGAGGTCTTGATACATTATTTGAAACATCTGTAATGTTTATAGCAATTGTTGGTGCTCTTGCGATTAGTAGAGGGGCTAGTGAAAAGTTATTGAAATCCTCTCCACCTAAGCAAGGAATGTCACTAATAGCAAAGACAATTACAAGAATAACTATAGCCATGATATTAGCTGTTGCAGCATCAATTGCATTACATGGACATTTAACCCCTGGTGGAGGCTTCCAAGGTGGAGCAACAATAGCTGTTGTTCCAATGCTTCTAATCATAATATTCTCTTTATATCTATTTTCAAAAATGATGACCGTATATAAAGCTGTAACTTTAAGAAGTATAGGGTTGATCGGTATAGCTTTGTCAACATTTATAGTATTAATTATTGCATTGCTATATGGAGGCTCGGCCTATATATTTCAAAATCAGCCTAAGATATATTCATACTATGGTCTACCATCCTATATAGAGCCTATAGTATTAGGTGGAACTTTACTTTTATTTAATATATTTGAAGCATTTGCAGTAGCATTTGGCTTTGCAGCTTTACTTATATTATTTACGTTTCCAGAAGACATTATGAAAAACATTATTATAGGTGATGAATGATGGAAGTAGAGTCATTTTTATTCAATATAGTTATATTATCTATGATAATGAACACAGCCTTAGCACTTTATGGAATATTTACAAGACCTAGCCTAGTTAAAAAGATAATATCGCTTACAATATTTAGTGATACTATAAACACATGGGTTATTATAATTGGGTTTAGACATGCTGTACCAAATCCTATTCCTCCAGTAGTTATAGAAGCTCCTACACCTCAATATCTCAAGCAATTTGTTATGCGAGCTGTAGATCCACTGCCTCAAGCACTTGTACTGACTGCTATTGTTATAGGTCTAGCAGTACTACTATTTCTTATGTTTACAACACTTCAAATCTATAGAATTTATGGAACAACTGATGTGAGAAAAATATCAAGGTTGAGGGGATAGAATATGATTGGAAGTAGATTAGCTAGAGCTATACCTGTATCGATACTTGTATTCGTAATCTATATAGTGTTTACAGGG
Organism: uncultured Ignisphaera sp.; assembly: GCA_964447975.1. Classification (GTDB taxonomy): domain Archaea; phylum Thermoproteota; class Thermoprotei_A; order Sulfolobales; family Ignisphaeraceae; genus Ignisphaera. The sequence continues at coordinate 51,631 of CAYUUS010000006.1, forward strand.
TCTGCTACCCTATATGACATTATTACAGGGGTTTTGATAAGTGTTGTAATTGGGGTAATTGTTGCTAATATAGTTATATCTAATCCGTATAAACCATTTAATCCAAGGCGCTGGATCTGGTTTTTAGCATATGCGCTGTATTACTTCTTTATAGCTGAGGTTAAAGCTCATATAGATGTTATTAAAAGAATTCTAGATCCTCGTATGCCGATGAATCCAGGTATAGTTAAGATTCCTATAAATGTTAATAGCGATTACGCTATAACAGCTGTAGCTAATTCTATAACCAATACCCCTGGTACTGTAGTTGTTGAGATAGATGAGAAGAACAAGTACTTCTATGTCCATTGGATCAATGTTAAAGCTATAGATATGGAGAAAGCATATATGGAGATATCACATTCTTTTGAAAAATTTTCATCTAAGGTGTTTGATTAAAGGTGGGGTTGCACATGTATGTTCCAAATATTGTATATGGGCTTATACCTCCAATGCTTATAGCATTTTCATTTATAACACCACTTTTATCACTTATAATTAAAAGCAAAAAATTCTTTGTATTCTATACATCGATATTAACATTATTAACATTTATTCTTTCACTATTTATAGTAATCGATGTATTTAGAGAAGGGGTTGTATTGTATCCCTTTGGTGGGTGGCCTCCTCCAATAGGCATATCATATATTATTGATAAACTCAATGCTTTCATGGCTTTAATTGTTGCTTTGGTATTTATGTTATCGATTATTGCAAGCACCACATATCTAAAACATTACCAAAAAGCTTCAACACTAGCTTATTTCTATACAATTGTATTAGCGATTTTTGCTGGTGCTATGGGATCTCTATATACAGGTGATGTATTTAACTTATTTGTTATGATGGAGGTTATGTGTATAGGGCTCTATACAGCTGTTGCCTTTCATAGAAGTAAAGCTGGAGCTGTTGAAGCAGCAATAAAATACTCCTTTGTAAGCATTATAGCGTTAATTTTATACTTCTTTGCAGCTGTTCTCTTCTATAGCGGTTTTCAAACGCTTAACATGGCAGATATCGCTTTAAAAGCAAGAGGTGGTGTAGAGGGGTTGTTAAGCAGTGGATTTTTCGGCAATTATCTCATTGACTTAATTCTTGGTTTAGCATTAACTATATGGGTCTTTACACTAGAATCAGCCTTGGTTCCAAATCATTTCTGGTTACCTGATGCCATATCTGAAGCACCTACACCAATATCAGCAATATTTCCAGCAGCTGAATCAGTTGCGATATATGTTATTATTAGATATATGTTTACAATATTTGGAGCTGATTCTATAATTGCTAAGGGACATATTAGAGAGGTAATGTTGTTAATCCTCCTTATACTTGGTGTTGTAGCGTCTATTGTTGGAGGTATAATGATGGCTATTCAAAGAGATGTTAAGAGGTTGTTAGGATATAGTTCAATAAGTCATATAGGCTTTATATATATAGCTATAGGCTTAGCATCATCGACAAATGTTATGCAACAAGCACTTACAGCATCGATATTCCACATGATAAACTATGTTATATCAAGTTCACTACTATTTTTATCGGTAATTGCTATGGAGAAATCTATAAATAGTAGAAACATAGATGATCTAGCTGGTATAGGTAGAATTCTACCGCTAACTGGGTTTAGTATTGCTATAGGTGTACTTAATTTAATAGGAATTCCACCGCTTGGAGGATTCTATAGCAAGTTTATGCTTTATCAAGTGGCTTTAGAAGCCTCGCAACCAGTGGTGGCTATAGCTATTGTAGTTGCAACTGCTATAACATTGATGGGATATATGAAGCTTCTATATATAGTCTTTGGAAAGACCACAACTAGAGAGAAGTTGAAAGAACCATTAACAGTTTCTATACCAGTTGTCTTGCTTGCGTTAATATGTATAGCACTTGGTTTAACATTAACAATAGGGTTTATGGATATATTAAAGGAGCTCGCAATAGCTGCTTATAATTATGGTCCATATACCAAAGTTTTTTATGACTATATGAAAATGTTATTCCCAAGATAAAGGGTGGTTAAATGTGAATATAATGGTATTTGACCCATTTACAGCAACAATACTACTAACTAGTGCTATGGCATTATTAGCGTCAATTGTATATATATTAGTCTTATCTATTAGAAGAGCTAGAGTAACTCAAATAGGTGAGGAAATGTATATAGGAGGAGAAAGTGAGGATATATTATCATTAAAAGTTCCAAGTATATTAGCTCTTTATTGGGGAATTATAAGAAGATCATGGAAAGAAGCTTTTGATATACTTAGAGATGTAATCCATAGTGGAATATTAAATGAATGGTATGGATATATGAGTATATGGCTAAGCTTTTTATTACTGCTTTCAATTATAGCTATAGCTATCTATATGTATATACGCTAAAGAGGGGAGGTGGATAAAATGGATCTAACCCTAATGCTTATCTCAATATTTGTATTCCCAGGCTTAATATTCATAGCTTCGTTAGCATTGTTTAGTGAATGGTTTTTTAGAAAATTAGCAGCCAGAATGCAGAATAGAATGGGGCCTTCATATACTGGACCTATAGGGGTTCTTCAACCATTTGCAGATCTTATAAAACTTCTCATAGCTAAAGAAGTGAAGAAACAACGTTATTCAGCTACAGCTATAGCTGAGATAGGACTTATCATATCATTGTCATCTATAATAGTTTCTCTTCTTCTACTCCCAATATCGCCAATAAGATTAACAGCTCCATATGATATAGTGATATTTATATATTTCTATGCGGTTTGGCATGTTATAGGACTGCTCATAGCTGTACTAGCATATCCAAATCCATTTACAGTTGCTGGACTATCAAGACTTATAGCAATAACAGTTGTTGTAGAACCAACAATATTTGCAGCTCTCTTGATACCCACAATACTTACTTCAAATATGGGTTGCACACCTCCATATTCCATAATATGTGCATCAACATATTCATGGAAATTATGGTTAGAATCACCATTATCTTTCATAGCTATGGCTCTAGGTCTAGTATCAATGCTTATAGCATCTCAAGCTAAATTAGGTTTAAAACCATTTGACATTCCTGAAGCTGAGCAAGAGCTTATAGCAGGACATATAACGGAGTATTCAGGAAGTCTTTTAGCACTCTATAACTTATCACATGATATAAAATTAGCCTTTACAGCCATTATAATAACATATATATTTCTGGGTGGACCTTACCCATATAGACATCTAAGTATAGCTGGATTAGCGCTACTTATACTAAAATATATAGTATCATTAACTGTATTGACAATTATTAGAGCATCTTTTGGAAGGCTTCGCATTGATCAAGGGCTTAACATCATAATGAAATATGGTTTAGTGCCTTCTATCCTTGGTTTAATAGTTGTAATTATAAAAATGTTTTTACTATAGCAAAATAATAATGAGAATAATCCATGAATAATAATTTTTAAGTTATTGATGTGTTTTATTCACAATTTTAATAACATTTAATAATGATATAACCACAGTTGTTATTCTTCGGCTATGCAATTAGCTAATGAAGTAATGAGATTTTTAATAGATGGACTTAATTCTAACTCTATATCCATTTTCTCAACAACTATCCCAATTATTACAATTTCAAGATCCTTGGATTCTTCCATTAAAAATCTTAATAATAGAGGTAGAGGAAGGGAATGCGTTGAATACGGTATATATTCTTGGATTTCATCTATATCTATCTTTATAATTGAAGCAGGATTAATATTATTGGCTATAGCAGCATCAATCAATATTATTCTTTTTATTTTATTCTCAATTATTTCACCAATACAATTTTCAATACCATATTCACATAGAATTATCTTAAATTTAAAAGTATTTAAGTTGGTTAACATTCTACATAACTCTAAAGCAGCTCTATCATCACCTCTAAGATCGCTTCCTATACATACTAAGGCAAATCCTTTTAATAGCTTCTCTTTTAATTCATTACATACTTCATTTACTGTATATATCTTCATAAGCATCCCCAAATCTGATTATATTCAATATTTTATTGATTAATATATTGAGATAAGATATAGAGTATTTTAATAATGCTTTAAAATCTCCAATAATTTTTTCAATGTCATTTATAAATGGTATATATCCCAAGTTGTCAATGTTGTATATCCTAGAAATATCCTGTATATAGTCATCATTATTACACATATTACATATTATACCCAAAGGTGTGATCTCTTTTCTAATTAAATGTAATATTCGTTTTATTGAAACAAGGGATAGGGTGCTTTGGTTTGTAACTAGTAAAGGTCTAAGTATATATGGATTAATGTTATATATGAGAAAGAGCAGTTCTAGGACTTCATCTGAGAAACCTGGAGGGGTATCAATTATAAGAACTATGCTATTCCAGTTCACAATTGCAAGCAGTTCTCTTATTACATTAACTATGTCTTTTCCACGAAGAGGTAGAGCTCTATCTTCTGTAAAGAATGATGGGCTTATAAACTCAAGGTTTTCAGTTAACTTTAAAGGTTTTATTCCATTTACCTCCTCTAACTCAATACTTTTTACATCAACACCTAATATGATATGAAGAGCAGGGTTTGTGATATCAAGGTCAAGTAATCCTGTTGCAATACCTTTATCTGATAAACCAAGAGACAACATTGAAGATATTGTTGACTTGCCAACACCACCTTTAGGACTAATAACAGGTATTACAAGCTTTAATGTTGATAGTCGTGAAGATATTGCAAACATTCTATAGTCTTGATACATAGCCTATTCACTAGAATAGATCTTTATTTGAAGACCTCTACCTTTAGTAATTTCAAAATCATGAGAACCGCAATTAGGACATGAAATAAAGCTATGAATAACCTCTGGTATAAAATGGATCATCTCAAGTGTATCACTTGATATGGTATCCGCTTTTAGGCTCCAGGTAAAGTTACATCTATTGCATTTAAACTCAACTCCTTCTTTTACTAGCTTATATTCCTTTACTTCAATATTCTTTTCATTTTTAAGGATATTAAGAAGTTCATTGAATGCATATAGAAAAATTTCTTCATCTATCTGCTGCAGCTCTCCCATGATAATTTCAACATAGCCTATAGTATTTCTTCTCATCTCCAATGCTCTGTACTCTATCGCTTTAATAACAGCATCTGCTAATGCCCACTCATGCATTTACATCCCTTTAAAATAGATATAAATACAGAATATAAGGTTATCTAATTTAACTTTAACTAAGTATCATAACCCTATATTACTATAGCCACAGATAGATGGTAGGAGGTTAAGCTCTCATATAGGTTTATATAGTTGATGTGATTCATTGCCTCATCTCGTTTCCCCTGTACCCCGCT
>CAYUUS010000007.1:0-56847 GCA_964447975.1 uncultured Ignisphaera sp.
TGCGTGTTCTCTGTTTGCACACTTGTGGTGGGAGGTAGTATAAATATCTTCATTGTAGCGATAGGGTTTATTGAGGGTGCATGCATCAGCGACATCGAGGCTGTTTATGCTATCTACGAGGAGTTCAAGAGATAAGGAATGGCGCCGGGGGCGGGATTTGAACCCGCGTGGGGATGTTCCCCACCGGCTCTCAAGGCCGGCCCCTTAGACCACTCGGGCACCCCGGCACATTTTTGGTTGCATACTATTATTGTTAAGTTATTAGGTTTTATAAATTTATTTTCTTGATAGCAATACTTTGTATCCTTTATATGTAGACAATACCTCAACATTGTTGAATATCTTCTTCATTAATCCATATACTTTTTCCACACCTTTTCTAACTACAATTTGAAGTATACCTCTGTTTTCTAGATGTTGTGGCGCCTCTATAATTATTTTTTCAACTGTTTCAAAGCCTGCTGATAAAGGTGGATTACTATATATAGCTTTAAATACGATATTTTTTACTGGTTCGTATAGATCTCCTTGAAGAACTATAACTCTAGTTTCATCTATTTCATTTCTCTTAATATTCCTTTTTGCAACTCTTACAGCGTCTTCGTTTATATCAACCATATAGATCTTTAGTTTTGGATTCAGCTTAGCTAAAACAATACCTATAACACCATAGCCGCAGCCTAGATCTAGCACTAGTCCCTCACTAGGAATCTCTGCATATTCTAGAAGGAGTTTTGTTCCTTCGTCAACTTCTTTATATGAGAAGAGACCAGGGATCACCTCAAACTCTACAGTTACACCTCTAATAAAATCTGATATAAGCATGTATGAAGTTGATTTTCTTTTTTGAGGTGTGTAATAATGATAAACCATATCTATACCTACCGGGTTTGTTTTCTTTTCCACATTCTTGGATATATATTAGGCTCCATTACAACTCTCTCAATTTCTACAGCTATACCTTTTTCGCTTCTCTCAATTTCTTCACTATCCATAACAGCTTTACCTATAGCGACAAGCTCTCCTTTAAGACTCATTATAGCTACTTTACAGTCTTTAACAATATTATTTGAAAATATTGCAATCCCCGGAACGGCTAGTTGGGCACCATGTGCTATAGCATCAACAGCGCTATCCTTTACCATAACCTTAGGTAGATGAGCAACAATAAATTCTCCAGGTACTACAACATTTCTAAGAAGGGAATCATCACCATATTTTCTCCATAGATATAGAGCCTCTGAAACCTCATGCATAGTTGAAATAAAGAGATCTTCTCTAAGATGAGCTACAGCAACTCTTCTAAGTTCTCTCATATGAGCTCCAACACCAACTAAAAGACCTACATCATGGCATAGCTTTCTAATATATGTACCAGATTCACACTTAACTCTAAAGAGGATTTCCCTACCCTCACTTTCTAAGACATCTATAGAATATATCTCCTTAACTCTAAGACTTCTCTTAACAGAAGATCTTAACGGTGGACGCTGATATATCTTACCTATAAACATCCTCATAACATTTAAAACCCTATCTACATCAACATCGCCGTGAAGCTCCATAAGACCTATATACTCTTTGAATGAATGCATTAATATACCTATAACCCTTGTAGCCCTTTCTAAAGCTATAGGCAAAACCCCTGTTACCTTGGGGTTTCCCCACCCAAGCCTTTAAAAAGACTTGGGTTCTAGGGTACCCCCATGACCAGCTCTATTAATATTAAACATCTTCTTTATCCAAGCAACAACCTCATGGCTTGTAGGACCAGGTGGTTTATCAAGTACTATAAGACCATATTTTATATAGATATCAATAGGTCTTTTAAAGGGTATATAACCATATTTATCATCTGTATCCTCATCAGATTTAACAATATACTCACTAGTGATATTTGCTACGCTATCAAGTCTTTTAATGAATTCTAAGCCACACTCTTTCAAATTAAGCACCATATGATAATAAAATAGTAAAATTGTTTAAAAGGCTAATAGGTATTTTTAATAGATAAATACTATTTTCTCAAAATCATTGGAGTAAGTTTAACCTTTATACGCTCTTTCATAAAATCCAAAAGCTTTAAAGATTCTAGAGCTTTCATAACTTCTTCATCAGATGCTCCCTTAGCTATCTCTATTTTTTTATCTAGAATTTCGATATGGTTTATATTACATCTTCTTCTCTTAACACCTGTTAAGCTTTTAGGCCCTGTTATCAATACATAGTTTTCATCAATGATATCTACAATGACGCATTTTCTACCAGCTTCACGTCCAGATATCTTTACACATATTCTGCCAATTTCAATTGCAGGCATTTTATAACACCATATATCGCCTAGCTTGTACTTGAAAAAATTTATTGGTTTAGTTTATAGGCTTTTATAGATATAGTAGCTCTATAGCATATTTTATGTTACAATAGATTTATCTATATTTTATTTTTATTTATAATCATCTTTACAGCTAGTATTATAATCTCCACAATCTCATTAGCTGTAAACTTTTCGCTGTTTATAACAAGATGAAAGTCCGTATAATCTGAGATATCTATTCCATATATTCTCAGAAATCTATCTCTCTCCATCTTTTCTCTTAATAATGTTTCATGTCTTACCTCATCTATGGGTCTCCTATCACGCTCAGCCAACCTTCTAATCCTAGTATCTATACCAGCAACAATAGCTACTCTTAAATGTGCTAAGTCTCTTAAAAGCCATGGCGAGGCATGCCCATCTATCACAACACCTCCTCTTTCCGCTTCTTTTCTAGCTAATGAATCTAGCTCATAATCTATAGATGGATCATGTTCAGCAATTTTACTAAGCTCTAATAACGATACCCCTCTCTTCTCTGCAATTTTTCTAAATAACATACCCACAGATATGTGGCGAAGATTAAGTTTCTCTGCAAGTATTTTAGCTATGGTTGTTTTTCCACTTCCAGGAGGACCTCCAATGGCTATTACAATTCTATCTTTATCCAGCAGACCTCACCACTTCTTTCAAAACATCACGTAAACATCTTGCACATAGTACACCACCAAACATTCTCTCAGGTCTCTTTGCAACCTTTGGCAGTCTTCTTCTATCGATTTCCTTTATAGGAACACCATTCAATATATTTCCACATTTTGCACATCTCATTGGGGTATTTTTTCTCTTCTTATAATGGATAACAGTTTTACCACTAGGTGTTTTTCTCACAATTCTTTTATATGATCTTGATCTTAATAAAGGTCTAACCATTATCTTTCCCCTAATAGTTATTTACTAACTAACAGTTCCAGCTCTAGGTTTATGGGCTTTTCTGTCAAACATTAACTATCTATTAAATCAAATTATTTTTTCATAAGCATCTATAGAAAAGAACCAGAACTTTGATTCTCGATATATCTAAAAACTCTATTAATATGAACCAAGTTTTCTTCTCGCATAGTAGTCATAGAATGGTAGAAATATTAGAAATATTAGAAAATGTATCCACATAACAGGTACTCTACACCCTCCTTCTATGGGGATCTCTATTGGAATGGGTGCCAAACAAATATCGTTTAGATTTATATATTCTATAAATATACCGAATATGTAGAACGAAATTAGAGTATATATAATTATAGTTCCAATATATGCTGAAAATGGTATTAAAAATTGAAACATGCTCAATCTAAACACTGTACCCCTAATTCTTTTAACTTGTGTTGATGCTATAGTCATTTTCTTTTTACTTATATGAGCTTTTCTCACTACTCTATCTACCTTAGCACCTCCCTCTACATATTTATATCTATCTATAATCTTTGTTATACCATAGAATGCAATACCATTTATAAGGAAACTAATAGACATTGCAAGCAATGCTATTGTGTTTGGCAATGCTATTCCCCGATAAATCTTCTAAGTAGTGGATACATCTCTAAGGTTCTTTCATATGCCAATATCTGGTAATAGTTATAAACTATGCCAACGGCTAGTAGAAGTCCTGTTCCTGTTCCATAGCTACCAAGAATATCTCCAACAAGAGCTATTACAGCAACAACTATGGAGCTAAATACTGTCAATGGATAGATATATCTTGATAAATATGATGCTAAAATCCTTGGATTTCTTCTCATGCCAGGTATATCTAGACCTGCTTTAATTAGATTATCAGCTTGGGCTTCAGGGTTAAGTCCAGCGATTTCAATCCACAATATTCCAAACAATATACATAGAGCTAGAAATATAGCAGTATATACAATTGAAGGCATTGTATTATATATAAAGCTATACAATGATGGAGCTGAAAGATAGGGTCTAACACTCTCTACAAGCTCCACTCCTAAAAAGTTGCGAAGCAGCGTTAAGATAAGTATTATATCTGATATAAGTATTCCTGTAAGAAGAACAGGTATATTGGTTACATATAATAGTTGTAGAGGTACCCTCGATTTTATTCCTCCATATCTACTCATAGTTATAGGCACGTTAATATGTGCAGCATTAAGATATGTCAAAATAGCTATAAGTATAATAGATACAATAAAACCTATAAGTGTTGGATAACCAATTGCCAGTCTTCCTATTATAGTGTGATATATATCAAATGTGCCATCCCTTAATGTTATGATTATATAGGGGATTAAGCCATAGATCTCACTTCCTGCCTGAAGACTGCTAGTTTGAATAGCTGTTGGTGTAAGTAATTCGCTAAAGAATCTTTGTGCCACACCAATTAATATGAATAGACTTACTCCACTACCCAACCCCCAACCTTTTTGAACAGCCTCATCAAGCATTACAATTATTATAGCACCCCATAGAAGCTGAGCAAACACTAACAACTTAATCCATAGACTTACACCTGCTGGGTAATTCCAATAAAGACCACTAAACACAAAACCTGCTGCTTCAACAATAGCTAAAATCAGTCCAAGACCTTTAGAAGCAGCTGTGAAATTCTTACGAGCCTCTGGATCACTTAGATCTAGATCTAAAATCTTAGCACCAACAAGTATTTGAAGAATCAAACTTGATGTTACAATAGGACCTATGCCAAGCTGAGCCAATGTTCCAGCAGCCATTGCAAGAACTATTGAAACTATAGGTGAAAACGGTAATGTGCCAGCTCTTTCAATTCCATATAGAGGTGTAGAGCCAAGCAACATAAACGCTAATGCTACTAAACCTGTATAGAGTAGCCTCCTTCCTAGACTAGGTCTTTTTACAGGTTTAGGTGCTGATGGTATTATCATTCCCATTTTTGCTAGAGCTTTAATAACCATACTCAATATTTGACACCTATATGATAGAGACCTAGAACCACGCTTATAATTGTTTCTAAAACTATGAAGCTTCTTAACCTATATTTCTCTATATTTCAACACTCATTATACTCTTTTCATATAAATTTATAATAATTTAAAAATCCTAGAAATTTTTAAGATGAAGAAGACATCAATATTTAAAGAATATTATTTATTTCTCAATAAAATAACTTCTCCACCTATCTTCCTTATCTTCTCAATGGCTTTTTCACTAGCACTCCAAACAAATACTTTTACTAAATGTGTTATTTCACCATCACCAATTAACTTATTTACCCCAATCTTACTTAAATCTATCACAATCTTTCCATTATCTATCACTGCTGTACCTGACTTTAGCATCTTACTAGCTATTTCATTTAGCTGTCCTATATTAATCTCTATGACTTTTGGTACATAACTTGGATTTCTAGGGACAAATCCTTTCTTTCCAAACCAATCTCTATAGTTCTTTACTATCCATGACCATTTATGTTTATGCAATCCAGCAGCACCTCTGCCACCCCTTGAACCAGATTTCCTATGCTGTCCTATACTTCCCCAACCTCTGTTTCTATAACCATGCATCTTTCTACTTTTTTTCTCTCTACGAACAACCATTCTATATCATCCTCACGATTAATTTATTAATTTCACTACCTCTATAACCAGTTTCACCACCATCTTTATAAGGCTTTCTTATACTTCCCTTAAATCCCCCCTTTGGTGGATGAAGTCTAAACACGGGTTTTATACCATATTCATCAAGTTTATGCAGTTTTAATTTACCATCATATAGAATCTTTGCAAGTACTTCAATGTTTTCAACTGCAAGAACTTTTTTGATATATTCATCAGTTAGTGGTTTTCCGCCTTCTATCCTACCACGTTTCTTAAGAAGCAGTGTAAGGGTATCTAAATCTATTTCACCCCATGCAACCCAGTCCTTAATCTTATTAAGTATACCTTGGATAGACTCTGTCATTGGATAGACTACACAGTGATACTTCTTCACCAATCTTAAAAGCCTCAATGCATATTCCACATCATATGGTGTTCCAACTCTTCCTCTAAGTCTTATAATAGCTAATAAAGTGTATTTCTTAGGCTCTTCTACTCCCATGCCTTCTTACCCCAATCAATTGGTGTAGCAATTCTATTTGTATTTTTAAGAGCCTCATATGTAGCTTTTGCAAAGTTTAGTGTTGTTCTAGTTTCACCTTTTGTGAAGACCCATACATCTCTAATTCCAGCTAACCTCAATATAGCTTTAGCAACATCTCCTGCTACAAGACCTACACCAAGAGGGGCTGGCATAAGTCTTATTTCAACACTTCCAGACTTTCCAATAATTTTAAAGGGTATTGAATGAGGCTCGTTGCAATTGCATTCCCAGCTTCCACAACCTCTTCTAACGGGGATTATATTTAGCTTTGCATCTATTACAGCTTTTTCTATTGCTGTTCTAAGTTGTTTAGCTTTACCTATACCTAGACCTACATAGCCATCTTCATTTCCAAGAGCTGTAATAACCCTAAACCTAGAAATTCTACCAGCATCAGTCATTTTCTGAACTAAAACAACATCTAAGATTTCCTGCTTTAATCCTGGAAGTAGTACATCTACTATTTCAGGCTCCATTATTACAGCATTCATTGTAAATATTTGGTCTATCGATGTGATCTTACCCTCTTTAACCAACCAACCAATTTTAGTTTTAGGGGTCCATTCTTCTGAAGATATACTCATAGCTTACCTACCTTGAGTAAGCAATGAAATTATCTCGGCTGAATAACTACTTTCTGGAATGTTTTCATAGGTTTTAATGATGAGATTCCTCAGCTGCTCGAAATGTTCAACAATATTTCTTGGATCAAAACCCTTTCTTAGCAACTCTGAGAATTGTCTTGTAAAAAGCTCAGGGTTCTTTTCACTTAAGTTCTTAGCATATTCTGCTATAACAGCTCCTTTAATTCTATCTTCTGATGGGATAACATCATCAGAACAAGGAATATTAATGCCTGCATCAATTACCCCCTTTATAGCAGCAAATATTTTAGATCCTTTAACAGGTCTATGCAAACCTATATCAGGTACAGCATTTACTATACCAAGCTTCTTTGCTCTAATCCCAGCTAAGAGCCCTGTTAAATAAGCTGCAGATGTATTCTTAGAGCCGCCCATCCAATTAAACAATTTAACCAACTCTCTACTATGAGCAGAAACTATGGTATAATCACCAATGGGTGTAGGATATACAAATTGAACAGAGATATATCTATTGGTTTTTCTAATAACAACTCTAAACTGTCTATTCTTAACCATAATATATCTCTTATAATAATCCGTTTTTCCTTCTCTTCGTCTTCTTTTAGGAACTCTATAATTAGCCCCATGAGCCATAATCTAATCACCTGAAACTCTGAGGTAAAATACCATGGTCCTTCATATATCTTTTAAGCGTAGCGAGACTATCAAAAGCACCACCCTTAACTTTACGATATAGCATCCTATATGTCTTTTTATCTATAGTACCGTGATCTCTTAACCACTTAAGGAATCGCCTTAATTTTCTAACTCTATAAACCCATAGCTCCTCAAGTTCTTGCCTAGCCCCTTCAGCACCTTTTCTTTTACCATATCCTCTATGTCTTCCTTCTTTTCTAGAGGCATGGAATTTTCTCCACCTACCTCTACTATTACCCTTAACATATTCAACGTATATTATGCCATCCTTTATCAACCTTTTAACCTCCTCTCTAGTTACAGCAGTAGAAACTCTGTCTATTTGGCTAATATCAACCTTTATTCTAGTTTCACCTACACCTAGTATTTTAGCAGCTAGTTTCTTTTGATAACTTAAATCCATTTTATTCACCTATGCATTTGCTATTCTAAAACCTCTTATCTTAGCCTTCTCAATTACTTCAAGTCTCTTCCTTAAACCTAAAGATGAAGATATATAGACTAAGTGTTTTGAAGGGTCTAATAAATCTAACTCGCTAAGACTATGAATTACAACAGGTCTTAGCCCTGAAGGATGCAAAGATCTTATTTCACTTTTAGCCCCATAACCTATGCTAGCCATTGGCGAATAGCCTTTTAAATGTAGTCTTATAGGGTTATCTTTGCCTTTAGGTCTTTTCCACTTTAAATTATTTTTAAACTTTGGAAATTTCCACCAAAGCCATCTCAAGAATTTTGGTTTTCTTTCTCTATACTTTTTCCTCTCTTCTATAATCTTCCTAATATTTTCTTTACTCCCACTAGAACTCTTTTCCTTGTTTGCAGCATTCATAGTCTTATTACTCATTCAGCTTCACCTTTCTCATAAATATAGATACCATCAACAAACACTCTTCTATCTTTATCTTTTATCTTTGTAGCCAACTCTATATTTGCAGCTGTTTGTGCTACAGCTTCAAGATCTATGCCCTCAACTATTATATCTTTTCCTTCAATTTTAACCTTAACATTCCCAACAATTTTTGCCTTCCTAGGAGCTCTTTCACCTAAGAAATTATCAATTAGAATCTCATTACCTGAAACCCTTGCAGTAACAGGAAAATGCGATGAAACTATCTTTAGTTTATATCTCCAACCCTTTGTAACACTTACCATCAGGTTTCTTATATGGGCTGCTATTGAATAGAGCAATGCTTTCTTTTCCCTATCTGCAAAAAACGTTTCTAAAACAATTTTACCATTCTCTAATCTCATCTGAATACCCTTTGCATAGCTAAAACTTTTTTGTATTTCGCCTTTAACTCCCCTCACCTTTATGTTTAATCCATCAATAACAACATCTACATTATCTGGAACAACTATTTCTTCACGAATATGAACAGTTTTCGCCATTTTCAATCCCTTGATTACTTAATATACATATGCTAATAATATTCCTCCAATTTTCTTTTCTATAGCTTCTTTATGTGATATTACACCTTGTGATGTAGATATTATTAGAATGCCTATATCTCTCGATGGTAAGTATCTTCTAATCCAATAAGGCAACTCTAGAATTTCTCTATATGTAATAGACCATCGAGGCTTTATAGCACCTGCTTTATTTATTCTACCTAGAAGCTGAACTACGATTTTACCCCATCTTCCATCATCAACATATTCAAACTCCCCTATATATCCATATCTCTGCATAACCCTCAATACACGTATTATAAGCTTTGACGCAGGCCATATAACAACTTCACTTCTTCTTCTTATTTCAGCATTGGTTATAGCTGTTAAAGCATTAGATAAAGTATCAAGCAACACCATGGATTCTACACCTAATAGAACTTCTTAAACCCTATAACCATAGCTACCTCTCTGAAACATTGTCTACAAAGATAAATTCCATACTTTTGAATAACAGCATCTCTATTACCACATCGTCTGCAAACCTGTACTCCTCTTCCATATTTTCTTGTAGTTGGAGGCTTAAATTTCGTCATTGTTTATCACCTTTTATGTGCAATTCTTACTCCAAATAAAATCTCCATAAGCAACATGCTCTCTTCTTTTGAAACTCTATGTCTTTTAGGAATAGATTTTACTCTACATCTCCTTCGCTTTAAAACTCTATATCCAGGTCTCTCCACCGTTATAGCTACATCCATGCCAAAAATACCTATATCAGGATCATATCTGACACCAGGTATTAAAAGATGTTCTTTTATACCAAAAGAAATATTGCCATAATTATCAAACGATTCTTCCTTAATTGTGTTATTTATAGCAATTAAAGCTTTTTTCAAAAATTCATATGCTTTACTTCCTCTCAAAGTAACAACAGTAGCTATGGGCTGTCTTCTACTTATACCAAATTCTCTAATAGTTTTTTTAGCACGTCTTATAGTTGGCTTTAAACCTGTTAGCTGGTTAAGAAGCTTTACAGCTTTATCTAATCTTTCACTACTACCACCAACAGATATATTTACAACAATTTTAGCGATTCTTGGGACAATCATCGGTTTTTTTCTCCAAGAATCTAAAATCTTTTCAACAATATTTGGCTCTAGTATTGAGCTATTAAATTTTTCTGGAATTGTTTTAGGTAAAATAGAGTTGTTATGGATAGCAATCTCTATAGCCAAATATATCACCCTTCATATACCTTTATAACAGGTTTATCATCGCCAACCACCATTACATAGTCTAGAATTGTTTGAAATCTATGTCCATCTAAATCCTCAATAGCTACAAGGGCATGTCTTCTTTTCTTTCCTTCATATCTCTCAATATTTATTATCTTTCCAAAACGACCAACATTTTTTCCATCAATAACAATAGCAAATTTGCCTATATCTAATGGTATATGCTGCAGAATATTTTGTGATGGCAGCTCTATTAATATTGAATCCAAGGTTTTATAAGAAGAAACCTCAACGGGGTTTTTAGGATCTTTAACCCTTATCAATATATTTCTTCCATCATGCAAATTCAACTGTATATTACCATCCTTAACAGTTACTTTATTTTCTATCCTAACAAGTTTTAACTTACTTTCTTCTTTAGATATGTTTATATACCATAGATGTTTACCCACATAAGGCACGACTCTTAAATAAAGATCTATCTCAGGTATGGAAACTATATCCATAAACCCTACAGGAAACTTATAATCCTTCCTTACAACATTATCTACAAATACTTTTCCATCAAAAATTATCCTTTTTGCTTCTTTAGAATTCTTTGCAATACCAATTACATCTCTAACAAAGAGAAGCAATGGAATACATCTATCTATAGGATGTGGCCCTGGAGACGGTTTCACTACCCATTTATACTCCTTTTTTAAAATAGGCCAAAAAATCGGAGCTGCTAAACGTTTTAGATGACGCGAACTACCCATTTTAGCCATATCTCACACCATTGAAACTAATTATTTGCCTATTGTTTGGACATCTTTCCTTTGATCCTTACTTAAAGGTTTAGCTTTGCCATTTTTAACAAGGTCATTACGAGCACTTTGTTTCCGCTCTATAATCTTTCTTCTAATATTATCAACATCACCAAGTTTTGTAATCATTACCTTAGATGGATGTATAGGATAAAAGACGTCTGTACCGTCAGCCTTCTTTAACGTAACACCTTCTACAAATATTTTAATCCTCTTTAAATTAACATCTACAACTTTACCTTCATGACCCTTCCAATCCCCTCTAACAATTCTTACAACATCATTTTTCCTTATAGGCAACCTTTTAATTCCAAGTTCTTTTCTAAGATCTGGAGACAGTGGAGCTGTAATAAGATGCCACCGGAGATGTAAAGGCAAATTGAAAAGCGTTTTTCTTTGTTTTCTTGGCTGAATAGTTTTTAACTCCATATTATATCAACCCATTATTTTAAATAACCATAGATACCAAATTTGCTATTTGTGTCCATCTCTCAACAGCCTCTCTTGCAACAGGACCTCTTACCTCTTTACCTTTTGGCGTGCCTTCAGGAGTTACAAGCACACATGCATTATCCTCAAAAGCAATCCATGTACCGTCAGGTCTTCTAAATGGCTTTTTCTGCCTAACTATTATTGCATGCATTATCTGACCTCTCATATCTGATGGACCTCTTTTAACAGTGACTATAACCATGTCACCAACTGTAGCAGAAGGTATTCTTCTAAGCCTAGTTTTAATATCCATACTACCAACAACTACAACCTCTTTAGCTCCACTATTATCTGCTACAATCAACCTAGTTCCATTGATTATACCTGCAACCCTTCTTCTTCTTGGGAATGCAGCTCCAGTTTTTGCTCTTTTTGCACCCATGTTTTACCCACCTTTCTTTCCTTCTATGTTTTGTTGAAGTATACCTAAAATAACAAAAGAAACACTTTTTGCAAGAGGTCTTGTTTCGCCAATCAAAACTGTATCTCCTTCTTTAGCATTTATACAAGGAGGGTTATGCGCATGTATCCTACTTCTTTTTCTTTCATATCTTTTAAACTTTCTAATCCATACGAGATACTCTCTTTCAACTACAGCAGTATTATGCATTCTAACCTTAGCTACTTTACCAACTATTAAAATACCTCTTACACTTATATTTCCATGCCATGGACATTTCTCATCATTACATGTCTTCTCAGGTGGTCTTAGTCCTGGATATACAATGCCTATGTTTCGTGCGCTTTGCGACAATTTCTTTACACCTTTCCAGTACTAGGTTTTACTAGAAAACTAAGTTTTTTTAATCTTTTTAAGCCTATCCTCAGGCCTACCGATTATCATAGAACCATCAATATCTACATGTATATTGTTTGGTAACAATACTCTAAACATGCCATATAGTTTTGGAACAGTTATTTCTTTTCCATCGCCATTCACTATCTTTAGCGTATTCATAGTTTCATCAACGATCATTCCCTTTCTACCAACTAAGCTTTTATCACTATGAGAAAGCACCAAAATGTTCAATCCTATTAATTCATGATATACTATGTTTTTAGGTGTGCGTTTCACTTCTTTGCACGTTCCTCATTTATTACTGTAAGGATTCTTGCTATGTTTTTTCTCAGCATCTTTATTCTAGCTACATTAGTTAATGTACCTGTAGCTGCCTGTGTTCTTAACCTTATTAACTCTAATCTAAGCTCATTAAGAAGATGCAACCTATCATTTAAATTCATCGACCTTATTTCATCTGCTGATAGAGGTCTGTCACTCAATATATAGTCACCTAACTTGAGGTTGTGCCTTGTTGTGTTTTCTCTGGCGATATAATCTCTATGTAGTCAGATGTTATGCCAGGCTTTGTTATTACTACCTCTACTCCAAAGATACCAGGTTTTAGCAGCACATGTGCTATAGCTCTATCTACAAGCTTTAAGCTTTGTTCACCTGATTTATATACCTTGCCAGCTTTTATCTTTTCATATCTAGCTCTCTCAGCTACTAGTTTTCCACTTATAATTATTTCGCAACCAATCGCACCAGCCCCGAGAACTCTTCTTAAAGCTATGAATGCTGCACGTCTGAAATGTATTCCTCTTTCCAATGCTAATGCAATATTAAATGCTACGACTCTTGCAGTTAAGTCAGGGTTTTCAGTTTCTACAACGGTTATTTGGGGGTTTTCAATGCCAAATAATTTTTCTAGAATAAGTTGTATTGTTCTTAGTGTTTGTCCTCTTCGCCCAATAATCATACCAGGTCTTGCAGCATAGATTATTACTCTAGTACCTAGAGGAGTTCTTATAAGATCTACACCTGCATATCCAGCACGCCAAAACTTACTAGCTAAATATTCATCAACTGCAACCTTCTTTATGCCTTGTTCAATAAAATATTTTTTAATGTTGACCAAACACTACACCTCTGTGACTATAACCTCTATAGTTGTATGTGTCTTAAATCTTGGTGTAACTCTGCCAAATGCTCTAGGGATCCATCTCTTTAAATAATAGCCTCTATGAGCAGCTATATGCACTATTTTCAGCTTCTCATTGTTAAGACCCTTTACAATAGCATTGTTTTCAACATTATCTAAAAGCTTTAACATATACCTAGCTACTTTTACAGGGTACCTACCTATTGGACTGCTCCATCTTCTCCACTTTTTGGCAAGACCTTTTTTATGAGCTATACTTAGCTTGTATCTAACATATGGTATGGCCTCCTTCAACTCAATAACTTGCCTTAGAAAATTTTTAGCATCATTAAGCATCATACCTTTAAGTATCTTACACACCTCATATGATTCTTTAAAAGATATAGGAGCATCTCTTATTACAGCCTTTGCTATTTTAGTTTCATCTATTTTAATTTTAGGATATTTCCATATAGGCATTCCTTTTCATCACCATAGTCATGATAGATAACTATAATGCGCGTTATGCTTTCTGAATCAAAATTCTTTTAAAATCTTAGGTGTGTAAGAGAGCTTAATAAGAATTCAACAAAATAACAAGTAAGCATAACCATTTATCTCTATACGGGTATTCTTTTATTTTAGGTTTCAAAGTTGTATTAGGTCTTTTCACCTTGTCTATGATTCGCAAGCATTTAATGCGGGTTTAGGGGGTTCAAAGTAATTTTAAGGTAGATGTAGTTCTAAGAAGTGATGAATAGAAACAAAGATGAAGCGATGACAATTAATATGGAGTTATATAGGGAGCTGAGCTTCTTAACTCTGATGTGAATCGGTTAAAATCATTAAGCTTATTAAATTCTGGAGCAATAATGTTCAACTGTGCATGGTGATCATTTTGGTTGTAAACTTAAAGCGTTTAGATGATGTTACATGGATTATCCCTAAGGAATATAAAAGATGTATGAATGTGCCAGCGGTGATCTATGCAGATGAATTTCTTCTTAATAAGATGAAAGAGGATGCCACTCTTGAACAAGCTGCTAATGTTTCTTGTCTTCCGGGAATAGTTGCAGCAAGCTATACTTTGCCAGATGGCCATCAAGGCTATGGATTTCCAATAGGTGGGGTAGCAGGGTTTGTAGAAGATAATGGTGTTGTAAGCCCTGGTGGTGTTGGCTATGATATAAACTGTGGTGTGAGGGTTCTTAAAACAGATTTAACTTTAAAGGACATAAAGCCTCATATGAAAGAGCTTGTGGAGATGCTTTTTAGAAATATACCAAGTGGTGTAGGAGCCACTGGTAAACTTAGATTAAGTGAGAAGGAGTTGAATAATGTTTTAGAAGAAGGGGCTCAATGGGCATATAGACAAGGATTTGGAACAGAATATGATATAGAACACACAGAGTCTAAAGGTAGATTAGATTGGGCAGATGCATCAAAGGTTAGTAGAAGAGCTAAAGAAAGAGGAGCACCTCAATTAGGCACACTAGGCAGTGGAAATCATTTTCTAGAAATACAGGTTGTAGAGAAGATCTATATGCCGGATATAGCTAAAAAAATAGGGGTGTTTGAGGAGGGTCAAATAACTATAATGGTACATACAGGTTCTAGAGGGCTAGGACATCAGGTTGCAAGCGATTATTTGATTATAATGGAAAGAGCTATGAGAAAATATGGCATTGAAGTACCAGACAGAGAACTAGCTGCTGTACCATTCAATAGTCAAGAAGGACAAGACTATTTTGCAGCTATGGCAGCGGCAGCAAATTATGCTTGGGCTAATAGACAAATAATAACACATTGGGCTCGTGAAGCATTTGCAAAAGCTCTTGGAACAGATCCTGAAAAAATAGGTATAAGAATGATATATGATGTTGCCCATAATATAGCTAAACTTGAAGAGCATGAATATGAGGGTAAAAGATACAAGCTTGTAGTTCATAGAAAAGGAGCTACTAGGGCTTTTCCACCTCAACATCCAGAAATACCTGCAGATCATAGAGCATTTGGACAGATAGTTCTTATACCTGGCAGTATGGGTACAGCAAGCTATGTTACAATACCAGGTTCAAGAGCTCGAGAAACATGGTGGTCAGCACCACATGGTGCAGGAAGATGGATGAGTAGAGCAGCAGCTATACGTTCAAGATCACCTAGAGAAGTTGTTGAAGCTCTTGAGAAGAAAGGTATAATAGTTAGAGCAGCAACGATGAGGGAATTATCTGAAGAGACACCTGAAGCATACAAAGATGTAGATAAGGTTATAGATGTAGCAACAAGAGCAGGTATAGCAAGACCTGTAATGAAGCTTATACCAATAGCTGTAATTAAAGGGTAATATGATGTTGCCTCCGTAGAGAACCTACGCTCATAATCGCCTACGGTTCATCTATTGCATAGGCCAGACCTCGGAGGCTATGTAGAAACATTTTTAACAGGGTTTAAAACAAATTAATTGAAAAGCATTTGCAATTACTGAAGAATTAAGTTAAAACCAACTCTAAGCTAAGCATTCTAACTCTACATCTTTTGCATTAATTATGGCATGCTTAAATATATATTCCATTAAATACACAATTAATATAGCAAAATTCTTTACATAAACAAATAACAAAACTTTTAAAACCTAAAACATATCAAAAATTCTTATAGCCATATTTTAAATTACTTGGTTTAAACGAAAATAAAAAATTATATATCTCTGACTTATGCTATACTTTGGTGTTTTAATTTATGCCTCGCATTCCGGTAAAACTTGTATCATGGGATGAAATAGTTGAATGGGCTTGGGGATTAGCAAAAATAATAGAAGAAAACAAATATATACCTGATGTCATAATAGCTATTGCTAGAGGAGGTTATGTTCCTGCTCGGTTACTATGTGACTTCTTAGGTGTTGAGAATCTATTATCAATACAGTCGCAACATTGGACTGAAGCAGCTAAAAAAGGAGAGAAAGCTATAATAAAATTTGAATATCAGATAGATTTAACAGGTTACAAAGCGTTATTAGTAGATGATATTATAGATACAGGGGAATCTGTGATTTTAGCTAAGGAATATATATTAAATAACTGGAGACCTAAGGATTTAAAAATTGCTGCGCTTCAATGGATATCAAGTGTTGCAAAAATAAAGCCTGATTTCTATTATATAGAGGTAAAAGAATGGATTTGGTTCCAATATCCTTGGACACGATTAGAAGATATCACACAGTTTTTAAAGAGAATCATTGAATCTTCCTATAGGGAAAACAACAAGACTTTATGGACAATGGAAGAAATAGTTAAAAGTTTTATTGAATGGTATAATATTAATATAGATAGAAGATACATAGATGAAGCAACTAAAATGTTAATTAAACAAGGTCTTCTGAAGGTAATAAATAACAAGTATATTTATACAGCAACAATATAATATATGTTGTAATTGATGTAATAGGATTGCTATAAGGCAGTAAACTAAATGTTGTTAACATGTAACAATCTATTAGATAGAATAATATCATCTAATAGAAAGATACTAATTTATGGTGAAGCAGGTAGTGGAAAGACAAACATCATGTTGAATATGCTACTATGTAATTTAAAGATAAACAATAGCAATATATATTATATTAGTACTGAAGGCTCTACATTCTTAAATAGAGTGATAGATCTAGGGATAGACTCAGATAAAGTTTTATTTTCAATAGCAATGGATCAAAACCATTTAA
The DNA here is from genome assembly GCA_964447975.1 of uncultured Ignisphaera sp. Lineage (GTDB taxonomy): Archaea > Thermoproteota > Thermoprotei_A > Sulfolobales > Ignisphaeraceae > Ignisphaera. The sequence goes on from CAYUUS010000007.1 coordinate 17,324, forward strand.
CTCAACTGATTATAGAAACTATGTCATGTAAAAATCTACTAGCATTATTTATTGATACTATAAACCATTATTATAGAATTGAAGCTATAGAACCCCAAAACATTAAAATGTTTCTAAACATATTAACTCTTCTGGATATGATTAGTAGCAATAGTTATGTAATTGCTTCAGCTCAGGTAAAGGTTGATGAACATGGTGAAATAGTTGCAGGATATGAATATTTATTGATGTGGGCCGATGCCATAGTGCTCATTAAAAAACTTAGTAACCGTAGTAGAATTCTACGCTTTATAAAGCCCTCTATTAATCAAGAATTTAAATTTTTTATAATTAAGAACGGAATTAAATGGGTCACTATTTAGCTATCTTACAGTATAATATAATTATGTGATATTTGACATATTGTTTAATCTTCCTTGGGACTTATCTTATTAATTTTAGATGCTAATTCTGGGTATTTGCTTAAAATTCTATAAACAACATATTTATCTTCTGGTGAAAACCTATGTGGATGAGGCACAATGGTTTTTACCTTGCAATGTATACAGATTTCTTTCAAGGTATATCTCTTACATATAGGACATCTCCTTATCCTCCACTTCATTTCTATCCCTTTTCAAGTTCTTCATGAACTAGCTTGAAACGATCTATTCCAAGAATTTTAGCTTGTTCCTCTATATACCTGTTTATTTTATTATAAACCTCTTCAGCTATTTTATAGTCAAGAGTCTCTATTTCTATTCTATATCTTGGAGCACCAATAGTATATACAGTAACTTTAATATTGTTACCATAGTTCATGTTGCTTATATCTGTTAGGATTTTCTTTATTTTTTCAATGCCATCACTTTTATAACATACAATCTCAGCTAATGCTCTAATCTTTATTGTTTTTATTGATATATGTCTTTGGGCTTCATTAAATATAGCATTTGCCCACTCTTCGGGTACACCACGTTGTATAAGTATCTCCGGACCCTTTAGCACAGTTTCCTCTAGTACTGATAGAGGATCTATCTCCTTTTCAAGATTTATCCATACATATCTATATGCTTCATCTAATCTCCTATTAAGATTTTTAGTAGCAATCTCTATTATCTTTTGCGCTCTTTGGATTCTCTTCCATCTTAGCATTTTAATCCTTTTCTCTCCTTCTAAAACCCTCTTAATAGATATATCAACTTGAATTTTACCAGGTTTTTTTTCTACTCTAATCACTTTTCCAACAACAACCTGATTTTCCTTAATAACATCTCTAATATCCTTCACATATCTAGTGCTTACCTCGCTCCATGGTATGAACGCCTCAAGATTCTCATATTCAAGAAGATCAGCATAAGCACCATAATCAAATACTTTTTTTACTTGAGCAACTACAAGCTCTCCAACGTCAGGAATGCTATGTTTTCTAAATGGAATACTCATAGTCAACTCACTCATAGATTTAATAGCTTTACTATATAAAAACCTATTAGTGTACTACTTTTAACAGCTAACCTAAGACTCTAACAACTTCAGCATTTACAAGTTTTGCTTTACCACCAGTGGGCTGTATGATTACAGTACCACATACTAGGCATCGTGTTGGAAAGGTTGCATGATCGAAAACCGGCTGCTCATTACCACATACGTTACATTTAACTCTTATGAATCTGCTCCTAGGTTCGGGAATGAGAATCTTTCTCTTCTTAGCCAATTGGCATCACCCTATCAAGGGTGTTTTTATTTTAAGCTTTTTCTGCCATTTCAGGCTTTTTAATCCTTATTCCTTTTCTATGTTGAATATATCCACATTTACTACACTTTAATTTAAGCACAATCTTCTTTGTTATCTTGGCAAATCTTTTTTGCTCAGGTTTTCGCTTTGATCCATAGCCTTCTTGCTTCCTTAAATACCTACGCTGGCCTTCAGCTAATGTTCTTCTTTTTCCATGCTTATATATAACAATGCTTTGCTCTGTATGTTTGTTACATCTTGGACAATATGTGACAATGGTTCTTGGTATCTTCAAAAGGTATCCACCTTTCTTAAAATTTTATTAGATTAGTGTAGAGTTTTATAAGCTCATACACCTACATCAGTTACAAAGATTATAAAGTTAAAGAACATCAATTATATCGATATAATCCAAAGAAGCTAACATCACAGCTTCATCTATAGGCATTAGTATAACATATCCTGGTAAGACTACATGATAACTTTTATAAAAAGGCTTCTTTACCTTACACAAAATCTTATTGTTATAGATTATAATGGATCTTAAAATAATATATTTAAAGGTTTCTAAGATCTTATTAAAAAGCATGGTGATCTCTCCTAATATGTCCCGTTCCAATGCTATTTCATTATTTATTACTTTAATTATAACACTTTTCATAGAAATGTCAAGAAGTTTATCCATAATAGCATTAAATTTTTCACATACATTATAAGTAAACTGCTCTGTTGAAACATTACACCAATAATTCATTGTCACATTTAATTTGTTTACTTCTTCAAAAGTTTTCATAATTGTAGCTGTAGATATTTTCTCATCAAGAAGTAGAGAGTTTAGCACTTTCATTATATTCTCTAAAACACTTATAGACATACAGCTATCATCTCTTAACCTCTATAGGTATAGCAATACCTTTAAATATTAAATAAGATGCATAAGCATACTCCAATACCACCTCCTCATTACGAGTAAATTTGAATTCCTTATCAATAATTTCTAGCTTAGGCAAATCTATATCAATACGAATCTTGAATCTTAGATTTTCCGGTGAAAGTAGTGATGGATCCATCACAAATTCACTGACATCGAGTTTCTTCATATTATAAGCTATCCATCCGGTTTTTCCATTTATGCTATTTGGAACTCTTACAAGATGTGTAACATCTATGGTAACCTTTGGATCTATAGGTATTGAAGCACTTTTTAATGCCTCATCTAAATTATTTTCTAGAAATCTATACATTTTTACAGCATCTGAGAAATGAATCTTATTTATTTGGCCAAGTATATACTTTTTAGTTAATTCGTCTATAGATTTAGTAAGTAATTCTTTGGCTATACGTCGCCTAATACCTCCTTCATTAATTCTTGGAGGTAATGGTATACTCTTTTTTTGATTAGATCCCAATAGATAATTTTTAATATATGCAGCTATAGATTTGTCTAGTCTGATATATGAAACAATTTCACGTCTAATTTCTGAATTCATACCATCATATGGATTATTTAATTCAACTATTAGATGAAACCCTCTATTACCAGAGAAGGATGCTTTTAATGTATTGAAGTTGAAATCATTTTCAATTATATCTATAAGTTTCTCTAAATAGGATAGTGCTCTATATATACATTTACTATTAACATGTTCAAATTTTTGAAGCTCAGAGTTACATTTAGGACAATGCTTTAAATTATCATTAGTGGCATAACCACAAGCTCTACAAAATCTAAATGTAATTACATTGTTTTCCTCTATACATTCTGGAACATCATTTGCATCAATATCAAATACAAGGTCGCTTCCCAGCCACTTCTTCTCATCCATAGATGTATTAGCTGGTTCTTGGTATTTTGCTGATGAATAATATAGATGACGAGGCACTTTCTCTGTAACTGTTTTACGTAATTCAGATATTGTTGAAAAAGATAAATGTCTAATATAGCTTTCAGTATATAGAGGCTGTAAAGCGATTTCACGTATATAAAAATCGCTAGGTAAAATCAAGTCAGCTTTGCTATAGTATTTTCTAAAAATATCCTCATATATTTTTAAATGTTGTAAGAAATTTTCATTAACCATCTATTCAACCCTGGGAGCGACATAGAATTTTAATCTTGCTCCAGCAATCATTTCTAATTCTACTTCACATGGCATGTCCTGGCCAAGCCTTATAGTTGCAACCTCGGATAATCTAGAAAGTGGTGTAAGTATTGACATATATTCCATTGTATAAATATTTGTGAATTCATTAAAGCTTTCAGCTATTTGATAATCCATCAAAGTTCCTGTCATAATGCTAAATATAAACTCAACTTCGCCAAGATCTGAAGATGCTATAAGAGAAAGGCCATCTTTACTCACCTTAAACTTTAATACATCACCTACATCTTCAAGTATTGATAGTGCTGATGATAGTGTTGCACCAAGTATTTTTGCTTGAACTTGGAATTCTAAAGAAAGTTCTGGCACCTCTTCATAGCTACCAGAAAGGAGAGGTGTTGTGAATGATCTTAGTGTTCCACCTTTAGATATAAAGCCTAAGACTAGTTTTGAGCTATCACTTAAAACCATAAGTTTATCAGATTTTGATGCCCTTCTTAAGATCTTTGAGGCATTTTCAAGATTAATTAATAAAGTAGTCTCTTTTTCAACATTGTATTCTTCAAATGCAGAAACAGGTATATAGAAATCAATAAGCATTATGTGGCTAGGATCCATAGCTTTTATTCTTACACCTTCACTTGGATGAATTCTAATACCTACAGTCTCCATATAATCTGCGAGACTTCTCAATACATATCTCCATATCCTAGCATCTGCAAAAACAAATTTTATGCTCATTAATTTTCACCACTTCTATCATAAGTATAATATAAAGATCCTAAAATATAAATCATAAAATTCATAATAATTTTAATATATGTTAATGACTCATACATCTAATATTTAAGAATTTTTTTATGGATTCATCACCATGTCCATCAAGCTCTATAAAAATTTTGCAGCGATAAATATCACAATGATTATCTATACACCTACATTTAAATGCATTTACTTTGAATTTTCTGAGTATTTCTAGTAAAATATTCTTAGATATTTCATCGTCGCAAAGTAATGTTTTGTTTATCTTAGGCAAGTAAATTTCAATCTTATTGCTATCTTCATTAAATATCAAAACAAGGTTTTCACCCTCCTTAATATCTAATAATAACCTTAGTGTTGCAGGTATTGTTACTCTACCCTTGCTATCTAACTTTACAATTTCGCTAAACATATATATACACCATTGATTTAAATTTATACCTCACACTCTTGGCGCTACCCATATTGTTACTCTTCCTCCTCCACCAATATCTAAACTTATTTTAAGAGGTTTTTCAGGTCCAAAAGCAATACTACATTCATCTGCTAAATCTAGAATCTTTAACAAGGCTTTAAGATGTTCAACACTATACTTTGCAACAGCATTACTGATACTTGATTCAAGATATGTAAGAGGTTGGAATTGTTTTAATGTGGTTTCATATGCGGTTAATTCACTAGTTGCCACAACCTTTATATAATTGTTTTCTGATGAGTATAATAATGTAATTTCATCTCCTACTAATGATGCGTCTTTTAGAATGTTTATTAACTCTGATGATGATAAACTAGCTGAAACTTCAAGTTCAACATCTATAGATCCTATACTTTCAAATGATATTTCTGAAAGGGGTACAAAATATTCTCTCTCAATATTCGATCTGATATTAAATACTTTAATATTTAGCTCTCTCGACCCTTCTATGTAAGTAATCTCCACCTTATCTCTCTTTGAGGCTCTTCTAAATGCTTTAACAAACTCGTCTCTATCAGCTACAACTCTAACCTCACCACTAACATTAAACTCTTCAAATGAAGTAGCAGGTAATTCAAACACCACCATAGAGACTTTATCTGGACTTAAAGCCTCTATAGAGAATCTATCTGAGGATATCACCAATGGTATTTGATCCACAACGCTCTTTAAAGCTATTGTAACCTTTTTAAATACTACACCTACGGGATATACAACCCTTATGCTCATACTATAATCACCCAAACAAAATATAAATTGTTTTGCAGAAATTTAAATTAGAAGCATCATAATAACATCATATAGTAATATCATGATAAATTTGAAATATTTAGCTTAAAATTCCATTTTAGTTATATATCTATAGGGAGAATAAAAATGGTAAAAATCCTTATTGGAACAATAGTTGGTGGATATGTCGCAATAGAGATAAAAGCAGAAGATGCAGTAGAGCTACTTAATATTTTAAGAAAAACTTTAAACAAAGGTGGAAACGATGTTGATGACTCTATTAGAATGATCCAGCATTTTGATATATTCTATAATATAATGCATAAGAAATTTAAGGAATATCTAACTCCAAGAAAAGATGTTGGCGATTTAATAAAAGGCAATGTACTTGTTGATAGAATAAAACTTATTAAAAAAGATAGCGAAAAGTACGTAGTTATAGTATTTGATAAATCGATATCTGAAGAGAAATTGTTAAATATTCTAAGTAGTCTAGGCTATGAAATACTGACCTCTTCTCCACACTGAAGGGGGTTCAGCTTTTTATATAGGTTCATATAGCTTGATATGTGTTTTCATCATCTCACCTTTGTGCTCTGCATTCTGTCGAGTTCTCATTGGGCTTGGGGCGTTCAGGCTGCCCCGGGAGCCCCATATCTTGGATAATTAAACTTCTTGTACAAGTTTATTGTTGCTACTACGTCTCTATCTCCAATGAATCCACACTTGTTACACTTCAGTATTCTGTAGTCATTGCTTAATAGTTTCCTACTGCACTTAAGACACTTTGAAGAGTCTCTTTAGGATTGACATATACTACTCTCAGACCTCTCTCTGATATCTTGTATCCTAGTAGAACTGTATCCTCCTGTAGAATCACAGAGAACTTTTTGTTGAATACTCTGCTCTTCTTAGCGTTTTCCCTTATGTAATCCAAGTTCTCTAGAACTATTACAGCTGATTACTTAGACGCTAAATCCACTATGTGGTTTCCTAATTTGTGAGCATAGTCCCATGAGATGTTTCTAACCCTCTCACCGTGTCTATCAATAGCTCTCCTAACACCCTTGACAAACTTCCAAGACCTTGAATACCTCCTCTAAATCCTCTCAATCCATATCCTGTGAGTGAGTATCTTCCTGGGTGGTGTCTTAAACCTCTTTAATCTAACCACTCTGCCATTGAGAGTAAGTACCGCTAGCGTTACGTTGTCAAAGTTGACATCGACAGTTGTAATCGTCATGGGTTTTCTATACCTGACAACACTCTTGAAGTATACTGAGACGTAGAACACTCTGTTCTCGTATTTGACTATCAGCTCGTAGTTGTTTCAGTTCCTGAACTTCTTAATCCTCTCTCTAGAAGCTAGCTGCTTCAGCTTCACTTCATAGCCATTGTAGAGCTTTATTGTTAGAGTAGTGTTTAGCGTTTTCTAGTTCTAATCTGTAGACGTACTTGTTTACTCTAGCATTTAGCTTCCTGAGAACTGGTTTTTCATCACCGCTGCTTCTAGCTGATTCCACAACAATATTAGCATAAACATATATCTCCTTAATATGGTGTACTCTAAAACCGAACCTCCTAAGCTCATCGTAGAACAATTCATGTATCTTCTTCTTATTAGAGAGCTTTCCATTTAACCTCCAAATTCTATTCACAATTAGCTGGACTACATCACGATACAGCTTCAGAAACTCTAATAGATGCTCACAGCTACCCTTCGGGAAGAGCCCTAACCTTTTAGGGCTTCTACAATTTCAGGCTCTTTTGCCCTCACAGAGTAGTTCCCCAGTAAATATAGTGCTGTTAGTGCTTATAAAGCGGGCTTCAGCTTTTATAGAACAGGCATATAAACACTCATAAACCTATACAAACCTGAAACAACACGCAAAGGCAGGATTCCTTTAGGGTTCGCTGGACCTTTACATCTACATGGGTTTACATCTGTTAAAAGAACTTGAAGATAATATGAATAGTTATTTACAAGCGATTTCATGAGCTATTTTTAGAACTTTTTAAAGTTTTTCTTCTACCTCTTTTTGTTGATGTGGAAGCTTTTGATAGAGAAACTAGGTTGGTGTAGAGGGTATCTATAAGTTTTTTGGCATCGTCAATACTTATTTCATTTCTTACTAACTTATCCCAGATATCGCTACGAGTTAAAAAGAACTCTAGCTCTAGCGGACTTAATTCTAATAGCTCAACTTCTTCAACTTCTTCCTCAGTTGCTGTTTCAGTTATTGTTTCCTCGGTTATTGTTGGCTCTTCTTCGTACATTTAGTACCACCTATAGGAGAGGTAAATGTTATAATTTTCAACAGACTTTTTAAAGTTTATATATCTCTTCTATTTATATCTGTATACAAAAAATGATTATACTATTTAAGCCTTAATTTCATATATAGTACTCTAAAGAAAGCTGTGAGACAGTGTATTGGTGTAGGAATAATGGGTGGTAAACAAAGAACTAGTTTATTTATTATTAAAAGTGTGCAAGAGGAAGAGAGAGAAAAAGCTAAAAAGCAGAAACAGGGTATTAAGCGAACTACATGAGTCTAAAATACAGAATGCTTAATGTGTAGAGATAATTAAGAGTGATGTGTTATGGCACATAGAAAAACAAGTGCACCAAAACGTGGAAGCCTTGGAGTAAGACCAAGAAAGCGAAGTAGCGATTTTCTACCTAATGTTAGAAGTTGGCCTACTATTAACATTGATACTCCAACACTTTTAGGTTTTCTAGGGTATAAAGTTGGCATGACACATGCAATTGTAGTTGATGATAGACCAGGATCACCTACAGAAGGTAGAGAGATATATATACCTGTAACAATAGTAGAAACTCCTTCTATTGTACCCTTAGCCTTGAGGGTATATGGTATTAATAATTATGGTAGCTTAGATATACTACAAGATATATGGATTGAACCTCCTAAGGAACTTGAAATATGGCGTAGGATACCAACATATAGACCTACAAGTAATATAAATGATAAGATCAACATGGTTAAAAGTAATATTGGCTCTGTAAAAAGAGTGAGCCTGGTTTTAGCATCAAATGTTAAAGAGGTTGGAGGTTTAAGTAAAAAAACCCCAGATATAATTGAGATTTGTATAGGTGGTGGGGATATTAGTAATAGAATAGACTATGCTATTAATTTGCTAGGCAAATATATAACTGTGGATCAAGTATTTCAAGCTGGACATTTTATAGACGTTATAAGTGTAACTAAAGGCAAAGGTTTTCAAGGTGTTATAAAAAGATTTGGTGTTAAAGAATTACCAAAGTGGCATAAACATAGAAAGGGAAGTAGAAGAGTAGGAAGTAGAAGCCCAACATTAGGAGCAATGTCTGAGGTTCCCCAACCGGGTCAGATGGGTTTACATAGAAGAACAGAATATAATAAGAGAATAATAATGATTGGTGAGAATGGTTATGAAATTACTCCTGCAGGGGGATTCCCACATTATGGTATTATTAAATCTAAATGGATTATGCTGTGGGGAAGCATACCAGGTGTACCTAAAAGACCTATTGTTTTAAGATGGCCTATAAGACCACCTACTTGGAAGCCTAAATCAGCTCCTCAGATAGTTTATATTAGTTTGGAAAGTAAAATAGCTGGGTAAGATTTATGCAAGAAAAGTATTTGTTAATATATCCAGTTGAGAAACGTTATGCACCACTCTTTGATTTAAATGGAAATATTGTGGAGCTTATAGAATTACCGCTGCTTTTTAGCTATCCTGTAAGAATTGATTTGATAAGAAGAGCTGTGCATTCAGCAATCACTGCAAGATTGCAGATAAAAGCTAGAGATATCTTAGCAGGTAAAAGAAGAGTTGGTGAATCATGGGGTATAGGCTATAGCGTAGCTAGAGTACCTAGATTAAGTAATGGAAGAGCAGTACTCGCACCAAATGTTGTTGGTGGTAGAAGACAGTTTGCTCCAACAATATTTAAGAGAATACATGAAGAGATAAATAGAAAGGAAATGAGACTAGCAATAATATCTGCTCTGGCTGCTCTTGCTGATAAAAACTTTGTATTGAAACGAAATTATATATTGCCAGATAAAATAAAAGCTATACCAATTGTGGTTGTTGATGACGTTGAGAAATTAAATTCAACGAAACAGATAAAGGAATATCTCGTGAAACTAGAACTTTGGAGCAATATTATAAAAGCTCAGGAAAGGATAAGGATAAGAGCAGGTAAAGGTAAGATGAGAGGACGAAGATATATAACACCTAAAAGCATTTTATTTATTGTTTCTTCAACTGATAGCCCTATTATACAAGCTGTGCGCAATTTGCCAGGAGTAGATTATCTAACACCTAATAATCTAAACATACTTAAACTAGCACCTGGAGGAATGCCGGGAAGACTAGCAATAATATCTCAAAAAGCTCTAGATATTCTAAGACAGAGATATGTGGTTGAAAAACCATGAGTAATGAAGAAAGTAGAGTAGTAGATGAAAATAAAACAGTTATAAGCTTTGTCACAACGGAGAAGGCTTATCTCCTTGCAGAGAAATACAATTACATTGTGATAAAAACATATAGAGGTGTTAATAAGAAGCAAATTAAGGAATTCATAGAAAAGTCATATAATGTGAAAGTAGTTAAAGTAAACACGCTTATTGATAGAGATGGCTATAAAAAAGCCTATGTAAAACTAGCACCTGAATATAGAGCATTGGATATAATGGAAAGAGCCTCAAGATAAAAATAATAATGAAGATGATATTTAAATAAACTACTAAAGCTAGATATCAAATTTAATAATTAATTATCGATGATGTCTCTGCCGAGTACTGAAAAATGATGAAAGGATTCCCTAACTGAGTAAAATTCAAAACAAACATATGGGTTTAATTATAAAAGGCGAAAATTATGTCTAGTAAAAGTCTAAGAGCTCAATACATTAACATATTTTTACTTTGCAATAATATAAATATAATTAACACAATAAATGAAGCTATAGATAGGATATGTAGGAACAGTATATGCAACTATACTATTTCACAAAGTAAAGTAATAGATAGGTTTTTCTATATAAAGGTAATGCCATTAAATGTTGAAAAATTAGAGGAGCTAAGAAAATTAATATTGATATCAATTGAAAATTATAAAAATGAATTATCTTGGTATAAAATTGAAACAATAGAAGTTAAATAAATAGTATACCTCAATGACAGATATTTCAATTCACTGAAATTAAAAGTTTAAAGAATAATTGGAACCCATATTTATTAGTTTTTATCTTTATAAAAAATAATTATCATGAAAGAAAATATTAATATGCCAATTAATGGAAAAACATGTATATAAACATCGCTTGCATTGCTATTAACAGCTATCAACATAAATATAACCGAAATAATAACGTTGAATATTACAATTTTCCTTTTTATATCTTCAAGCATTAAATGAACACCCTAATTCTACTAGAGCCACCAAGAAGTCTTGAAAAGCCCCAAGTAATTGATATAAGTATTGATAGGTACATTATCGAGGCAATCAAATCTATATAAATAATTCTATTAATTTCATTTATAACATCTGTAAAGAGCGAGTTGTTTGTAGGAAATAGTTGTTGAATAGCGTTGTATGTATATGCCTCACTCGGTTCTGATGTTATTTCATCTGAATACTTCATTTTAATTTCAATTACATGTTGTCCTTGAGATATATCTACAACATATGTTCTTCCCATCAAGTTATACCAGTACCATTGATAGAGTATAAGATTATCTATAGAATTCAATGTAGTATTATCTATTGTAATTTCTTCAACATCATACATACTGGTGAGAGAAACATAGAGTTGTGTATCGACTTGCGTATCTATATGCATCTTTATATTCTCTTTAGAGAAAACATCTATGATAATGTTATTGGGTTTAGGTGCTATATGAAGCGCTATTCCATTGCTATATGCTATCAATCCTTTTACCATCACATCTATTCTACATATATTTAGATATGTTTCCCTGTTAATGTTTTGAATACAAATGTTATGTAGATCTATATTGCTTATATTTGTATAGAATTGATGTCCTGCAGCATCAAAATATATTGATACTAAAGATGACATTAATTTAGTATTTGTAGTAAGAAGTATATAGTTATTGGAATACAACGGTAATGGCCCTATATATTCATTTGTATTTATTTCAAAACCTATATAACCAGATGTAATTGGTTGGTTGAATTCATTTACTATAGATCCATAGATTATAGGTATTTCTAGAGGTGTAGAAGGTGAATAGATTAAAATTCTATAGAAGCTGGGATATAAAGGCAATGCAATGTAGAACACTAAAGCAAATGAGAATAAAAATGCACCAGCATTTCTAGCAATTCTAAATGGTATAGCCATTAACACTATTCCAAGTGATGATATTAACCACACACCTCTATAAATCATTGTTGCAATAGAATACAACAACATATTAGAGTACAACGATGCTAAAATAGGATTAATTATTAATGTTATTAGTCTATTTATACCGGGTAAAAACTTAGAAAAGAGATTTCCAATTATACTGAATAGAAATACTATAACCGTTCTAAACACTATCGTTATTTTTGTTTGCAATAAGAAATTTTCCCAGCTACCACCAATTAAAGTTCTAATATAATCTGCAACATTTATTATTGTACCAAGAGAAAGAGTTAGAATAGCTATAAAAAATGCGTCAGTCAGTAACCTCGGAGCCCACTTCTTTAATCCTGTAAGAGGTATTGGCAAAGCATAAATAAGCACTCCTAGATAAAATGTTAATATTGATAAATAGTAGGCAATGAGCAGAAAATACATGTAACATCATCATGTAAATGCTTAGGGCAGTTGTGGGAGAGGTGGCTGTGGATATATATTTCCCAAAAACGACGATATATACATTATCAACCAAAATACTGATGTACCTATAGCTACCCAGAAAGCCCCCCATATAGCATCTTCGATAAGACCTTGCCCTAATCTTCTAGTTTTTCCCATAGGTATAGGTGAACCTTTAATAGCCCAACCTATAATCCATGTTAATAAAAAGAGAAGCCAAGCTACCATTACAGTTTTATTTATAAGATCTTTTATTAAATCTATAACATCCATGTGATTTACCCAATAATATGAATAGGTTAATAAAATGTTATGTTAAGAAATCTCTATGTTTTATAATGAATGAAATTATATGATTTAATTGTTATTTTATAAAAATATTATAAGTTCTATAAGCTTTAGCATCACTTGCTGTAATGGATTTACTAGTTAGGGTTTAGATTGATAAGATAGTGCTAAAAGGTGATTAGAGTGTATTTACATGGTGATGAAGAAAAGAAGATTTTGGATGTATTTAGAAAGCTAGGTTTTAATAAGCTTACCCAAATTCAACAGCAAGCAGTATCTAAAGTTATATCCACTGATATAGATCTAGTTGTTTCAGCACCAACAGGAAGTGGAAAAACTGAAGCTGTTATCGTACCATTGTTTCTAAAGATTTTAAATCAGAACAGCATTAAAAATGGAATTTTAATAATTTATATAACCCCATTAAGAGCTCTAAATAGAGATTTGGCTAATAGATTAAAAAACATTGCATCTTTATTTCAACTTTCAGTTGATATATGGCATGGTGATACATCATATCATTTAAGAAAGAAAATTATGGAAAATCCTCCATCTATTCTTTTAACAACACCTGAAAGCCTTCAAATACTTTTAATTAAACCAGAATTTAGAGAGTTTGTTAAATCTCTATATGCAATTGTGATAGACGAGCTTCAAGAGATAATCTCTAGTGAAAGAGGGTCAGAACTTATTATTGCATTAGAGAGATTGGATTTTATTGTTAATAGACATATAAGAAGAATTGCAATATCTTCACCACTTAAAGATATCAATAATGTTGCACAAAATCTATTTGGCTATAGAAGATTTGAGGTCATAGCATCACAAGCATCAAAACAGTACTCTATAGAAGTGTTTTTGTCAAGTAGAAAATATCAAGAAGGAATATTTAGTTTAGATGATGTTATAAATGTTATAAAAAATATTATTCAGTTGAATAATCAGGTTCTCATATTTACTAATACTCGAGTAACAGCAGAAGAGATAGGATTTTCTTTGGGAAAGATGCTTAATATAGATAATGATATAGGCATTCATCATGGCTCTCTTTCAAGAGGTCTAAGAGAGTATATAGAAAAGATGTTTAAGAAAGGAACAATAAAAGTTGCTGTATCTACATCTAGTCTTGAGTTAGGTATAGATATTGGTGGAATAGATTTTGTGATACAATATCTATCTCCAAGACAAGCCATAAAGCTTATTCAAAGAGTTGGAAGAGCAGGACATAGGGAGGAAGATGTTTCTAAAGGAGCTATTGTTGTACCACCAATTATAACAGAGCTTATAGAATCCATAGTTATAGCAAGAAGAGCCATGAATAAGATTTTAGAGCCTATAAACATACATATTGAACCTCTTGATGTTTTAGCTCATCAAATTGTAGGTATAGCTATAGAAAGGGGCTCTGTAGAAATTAAAGAGATTTTAAATATGTTAATAAGGCTACCTATATTCTCATCTCTTACAATAGAAAAATTGAAATCTATTGTAGATTTTCTAGACTCAATAAATCTATTGAGATGTAAGGATGATATATGTAGCCCGACTAAAAGAGGTTTCATATACTATCTAACTACCAACATGATACCTGATACTAATCATATTGAAGCAAAATCTATATTGAATAATAATATCATTGGACTTCTTGATGAGGATTTTGTAGTAACGTGTAATGAAGGAGATGTAATAGTGTTAGCTGGAAGGGCTTGGAAAATAGAAGGTGTAGACCTTGATAACAGAGTTGTATGGCTCTCACCGCCAACAGAAGCAGATACAGCTATATTGCCGAAATGGGTTGGCGACAATATTCCTGTTCATAGAAATGTTGCACGAGAGGTATGTTCATTTTTTAGAAGGCTATGTAGTTGTGAGACAAATTACTGTATAGAGAATTTAGTAAAAGAATACACTGTTAGTGATACCATAACACAATTTCTTATAGAGAATAGAGAAAGATTTTGCAAAGTTTTTCCACGTGATGATGTATTTGTTATAGAGCTTCATAATTCAAAAGAGTTAAACAAAAGTATCATAGCTTTTTATCACTGCTTAGGAACAAAAGGTTCTGAAGCTTTCTCACTGGCAATAAGTAATGCATTTAGAAACATACTCAATATTTCTACATCGTATAAAACACATCAAATAGGTTCTATAATCCTTGCAAGTACACATATAAGACCTAACGATATTGCCAAAGCTTTACAACATCTTCTCCAAGTTATTGAAAATGGAGATATAAGAGGCGTGGTAAGTCAAGAAATAATCACTTCATCAATATTTAAGAAGAGAATTATCGATGTAGCTAAAAGATTTGGTGTAATTAGTAGAAAGAGTGATTTATCAGAAATTAAACGGATTGCATCTACACTTACAAATATACCTATTTTAGTTGATGAGGCTTTAAGAGAGTTATTTATAGAGAAAATAGATATTGATTCTCTAAAAGAATTTCTAAAAAAGATTGCTTCTAGAAAAATAAAAATAAAGATCATTATCACATCAAAAGCCACGCCATTTTTACTAGAAATCTCGTCGTTAGGAGCTATTGGATATATAATAAAACAGTCTATTATGCCGAAAGATATATTGATAGAGGTTGCTAAGAGAAGGCTTATATCTGGTGAAGTAAAAATGTTTTGTACAATATGTTACAACATAACAACTATAAATATCTCTGAACACCTCAAGAAGTGTGATAATATATTTGAATGTCATGTTGCATGTCCAAGGTGTGGTTCAAGAGCTTTAACATTAATAGACGATAAGCAAATAAGCATTGTGAAAAATGTGTTAGATAGATTAAAGAGTTATGGTGATATATCAAAGTTGAAACCTGAAGAAAAGGTTTTAGCTGAGAAGATTGTTAAGGAAGCGAATCTAATTATGGAAAATGGTATTGCAGGTATAATAGCTTTACAAGGACGTGGAGTAGGTGTAGAAACAGCGAAACGTATACTGGCTAGGTCTACTGATTTGAATACACTTATCTATAATATTGTTGAACAAGAAAAATTATTTTTAAGAACATATAAATACTGGACTTAAATAATTATTGAATTCTATATTTTAGATGAGATACTTGGTTCAAATATCAGAGAATAGACAAGTCCTAAAATTTAAATCTATAGTATTTAATATATTATCTCATTAAATAAAGAATGCATAGAAAGATTATTGATATTATATTTAAAGCTCTTGATCTTCTCCATTAGAAGAACAACCTTTGTTTATCAAAGGTTGACACTTAAAATATGAGATTACACCGAAAGGTGGTATACCTATCATTATTGCTTTTTTAATTAGAATAGAGATATCAGATTGCATAGAATAATCTGTGGATTCAATGACATAACTTATCGAAATCATAATAGCATAAATAATTATAGATATTAAGAAAACATTGATTTTAAAAAATATAGCCAAGGCTATGTAAATGAGAATTGCCACACCTATCGAAGTAAGTAGCATAGCAATTTTTACAACTTTATCTAAGGTTACCGTTGTATGGTTGTTTACGCCAGCATCTTTTCTATTATGATATACGATATATTTATTTGAATTATGGAAAAATATTTTTAGAAGTTTAACTAGCAATATCAATAGAATGATATATAGAAAAGTAAATATGATGTTGCCCGTAATTAAAAAGAATATAAATAATTCTAAAAGTAAAATATACATCTTATGACAGTACATAGCTCTAATTATTTCTATTGATAATAATGGGATTATTAAAAGAACATTGAGTATATATTTAGTTACTAAAATGTAAAAAGATTCAATGCTAGATGATATTAAATATGTTAAAGAATAATGTGTATATATAAATGTATATATACTTAGTTGCAATGGAATTGATTGCACTAAAACTAAAAGTAGTAAACCATATATGACAGTGTATAATTTTCCATAGAATATCCTAATAGCGTAAATAGATCCTTTGGACATGACTACTCTAACACCTAAATATCTTTAAATTAATTTCTACATAGATTAATATCTACTACATGTTACCTATTCATTTCCGCTTTTAAAAGCAGAGGGTTCAGCTCTCATATAGGTTTATATGAGTTGATATAATTTTTCATCGCCTTATCTTCTTTCTTCCGTATCTCACTCAAGTTTTCACAAGGCTTGGGGTGTTCAGGGAAACCCCAGAGACCCCACATCTTGAGTAGGATGAGAACCTCCAAGAGATGCTCATAGCCATCCTTGGAAACAGCCCTCACCCTAACATCTCCACGACTACGGGCTGTTCGCCCCTCACTAAGTAGCTTACCACTGTGAAATTCGTTTTCAAATCTTATAATCTTTTTCATCAGTAGTAATTGTTGATGATAACATGTCTAAGTCTAGGTTTATATATGCAAAGTGCTCAGTAATAAAGTTCAGAAGCGGTAAAGCAGTCCCTTACCCACTGACAAAGCACCAAAAAGAGGCAAAACCCACAGAAAAAGAGTACATGTGATAATCATAGCAGAAGAATAAAGTGGTTTATATAAACCACCGTAAACCAATACAAAATTCAAAACTGTTGCGAAAGGCTTTCAGTTGCAAAGGATATAAATAGCTTATAAACTACATATTACTTAAACATAGGGTTTAGATACTATGCAAGGCGAGTTTTTATGGCTAAGCAATGTTATGAACTGCCAGTTGAGTGGAAGAAGTATAGATATAGGAATAGATCGCTAGAGGAACTCATAGATATGCCTATGGATGATTTAGTGAAATTGTTACCATCTAGAGCTAGAAGAAGTCTTAGCAGAGGGTTTTCTCCTAGACAGAGAAGACTGTTAGAAAAGGTTATAGAAGCTCGTCAAAAACTTTTAAATGAGTGTAAAGAAACTGTTATAAAGACTCATGTGAGAAATATAGTAGTGTTGCCAATAATGGTTGGGCTAACTATAGCTGTTCATAATGGTAAGGAATTTGTACCGGTAAAAATAACTCCAGAGATGATAGGGCATTATCTAGGGGAATTTGCTTTAACAACAAAACAAGTAAAGCATGGTGAACCAGGTCTTAAGGCTACTAGAAGCACATTGTTTGTTGCACTCAAATAAATTAAATATTAGTTAATTATAATGTAAATAGCAAGGGAGGGGTTTATGGGTAAAAGGATTTTGTCTCAGAGAATGGGTAGAGGAACATCAGTATTTAGAAGTCCCAAGCATTTAAAAACTACTTTTGTGAAATATCCTCCTCTAAATGGAGAATCTAAACGTGGAGTTGTTGTCGAGATATTTCATGAACCTGGACGAAGTGCACCTATAGCTTTAATAAAACTTGAGGATGGCAGTGAATTTTATAACATAGCTACAGAAGGTTTGAAAATAGGTCAAATTATAGAGATAGGATCAAATGTATCTCCATCGATTGGAAATATCGTTACACTTAGAAATATCCCTGAGGGAACAAGGATATGTAATATAGAGTTAAGACCTGGCGATGGTGGAAAGCTTGTTAGAACAGGAGGCTCATATGCTATACTAACAGGTAAATCATCTACACATGCCGTTGTAACTCTTCCTAGTGGCAAGCAGAAAACAATTCTTCTTGATGCACGTGCTACTATTGGAATGGTGGCAGGAGGTGGCAGGCTTGAAAAACCATTGCTTAAAGCTGGTAATGCATACTATAAATGGAGAGCTAAAGCTAGAAAATGGCCAAGAGTTAGAGGTGTAGCTATGAATGCTGTAGATCATCCACATGGAGGAGGCTCGCACCAAAGTGAATCAAAGCCTACAACAGTCTCTAGAAGGGCACCACCAGGTAGAAAGGTAGGCCATATCGCAGCTAGAAGAACTGGTAGAAGAAAGGGAGCTCATTGAGCTCCTCTATAAACCATAGAATTTTCTCAATGTCTTTTCAACAGACTCATAACCTTCATTAATAGATTCAAGAATTTTTGTTCTATATTCTAGTTCAGCTTCTATATCTTCCTTTAATAACCTTTTAGCTAGTCGTCTAATGGTAAAACTGTTCATTATTGTATTGTGTTCAGGGTTATATATTTCTCTCCATCCATCATCTATACGCTCGTATATTTTCCAAACCTTTCTTTCGATTTTATGGCCTATTCTCAGTCTCGAGATAAGTATCACTAAAGCTGTATTTAATGATAACATATAATAGAGATCTTGTGGCAAAAGATTTCTTAAAGCCATTTCATATTCCTCTGTTGTCGATGCATGGAATGTTGTTGACGACCCAGAACCTGAGGCAACAGCCCTTACAAGTGCTGTTATTTCACGACCTCTAACCTCTCCGACAACTAAGATATCGGGTCTATATCTAAGAGCTGTAAAGCATCTTTGAAGCATGTCTTCTGATGTTTCACCATAAAATTGTATAAATCTTGGTCTCATAGGAAGCTTCACTTCAGGGATATCTTGAACCACAATTATTTTCCAGTTTGGATTGCTAAGCTGTAAAATTGCATTTAATAATGTAGTCTTTCCAGAACCACTTCCACCTATTATTGAATAAAACATTTTAGCATCATTTACGAGCCAGAGCAATGCAGCTATCTGAGGTTCTATAATACTATTCTTTATCAATTTAACAATATCTATTGGTACAGATGGAAGTTTTCTTATATTGAATGTAGGGCTATGACTAATAGGTTCGCCAAGTGTTGCAGCAATTCTATAACCTTCTGGTAAAGCAGCATGAAGTTCAGGTTTAGCTAAAGAAACAGCTCTACCACCTTTTATAGCAATTCTCTCAATATAGCTCCTAATCTCTTCTTCTCCAGTGAAATAGATATTTGTCACCAAAGCTTCATAACTTAGAAAATCTTTATGAACAACTGTAACAGGTTTCCTCCAATCAGATAGCTCTATATCTTCTATGTCTGGATCTTTTATAACGGAGTCTAGAATGCCATAGCCAAAAGAGTCTCTAATAATGTAATAAAGCAAGTTATTATAATATTTATGGAGCTTTTCCTCAAACCCAAAATTAAGAGCTATATCATTGATAGCTTTTTTCAAATCCTCAATATTGTTTATTATAAAATAAGATGTATAAAGATAATCCATTATAATACTATATAATTTAGAACTATCCTCATCTAAATAAGGTTCATTTATAATATATCTAGCAATACCATATTTATCGATACATATACTAATATTAACCTCATTAACATTATAGTTTCTCAAAATCTCTAGGCATAAATCATTTATGTTGCTCATATATATCCTACGGACCTCCTTCTTAATTATATAGCTCTTGATATTTAAGCTAGATTTAATAGGAACTTTAAATTTCATAACCCCTATAAAAAGAGGCTTAATAAAAGTTTACAATGTTTATCAGCATTTCCGGCTATCTTCATCGAATACACTCAAAAGACCCTCTGATCATCATATACCAATTGAATATTTAGTAGCCGGGCGGGGATTCGAACCCCGGTCACGGGGGCCAAAGCCCCGCATCCTTGGCCGCTAGACGACCCGGCTACTATATTGTTACTTATTAGAATTCTACTACTGCCTTATAAATGTTGATGTTCATATTGATGTCAATCGCTTCTCGGTTATTAATTAATGGTTGTTTCTGATAAGATTTTTGTTTATGTTGTTTTTGTTTTGATTTCATTAGTCTTCAGATACTGTTGAAGAGGTTTATGAGACTTTTCATGTTATTGAGATTATGAAGAAAGCTAAAATCTATGAAGTTTTGAGGTTGATGAATAAGTGGGTAAATCTTATCATCCGTGGGAGGAGATGAATATCTAGAGAACTGGAGATGGATTGTCTCCATAGGGTAGTAGGAGTGAAATAGCCATTGAAAAGCTAATAGTAGAGAATTTGAAATAAACATAAAAGCAATGAATTACCATCTGCTGCGAAACAGTAAGCTTTATCTGAAAAGTATAAAAGTAAAATATAGTTTATTTGGCTAATTGATGTTTAGATACAATGTCCTAAGGATTTACATTGCTTTAGTTTGTTGAATATCCTTGTTTTAACATCCAAGTTATTGTATATCGAATAAAGTATCTATAAGTCTTCATCTTTACCATAAATAGTGTAACTTTTAGTTGTAGTTGATTTGGAAAATAATTATAATTTATATAATCGAGAATGTTAATTAAGTTCTATTCTTTATTAATTTTTTCCAAATTCTTTAAATATTCGATTAATCCTCCAGCTTTCAATATATCTAGAGCCATTCCAGTAATACCTTTACAATTAACTACTTTATTCCTAACAAACACTTTTCCCTCCTCAATATTAACTACTATAATATCACCTTCATTAACTTCCTTGGTTATTTCAGGACATATCATAACTGGAAGACCATTATTTATAGCATTTCTATAGAATATTCTTGCAAATGATTCAGCTAAGATGGCTTTAACACCTGCAGCTTTAATTGCTATAGCAGCCTGTTCTCTTGAGGAACCCATACCAAAGACCTTTCCTGCTACAATAATTGCCCCTTTTGCCTTCTTATGAAATTCTGGGTCTATTGGTTCAAATATGTGTTGGGCTAAATATTCTGAGTCGGTGTATTTTAAATGCTTAGCAGGGATAATGATATCAGTATCTATTTTATCGCCAAGTTTAATCACACGACCCTCTATAATCATATTACATCACCTGGTTCAGCTATTTTACCTGCAACGGCTGTTGCTGCTGCTATAGCTGGTCCTGAGAGATATATTTTTGCTTGAGGGCTTCCCATCCTACCAACAAAATTTCTATTTGATGTTGACACAACAACTTCATTTGGTGCAGCAATACCGAAATGACCCCCTATACAAGGTCCACAAGTTCCATATGTGACTATACATCCAGCTTCAACCAGCGTCTGTATATAACCAAGCTCCATAGCCTTTTTAAATATATTCCAAGAAGCTGGGATAGCTATGCATCTAGTTTTAACTTTTCTACTCTTTAATATTTTTGCAGCTATCTCAAAATCGCTTAACCTACCATTTGTACAAGAACCTATAAAAACATAATCTACATCAATACCAGAAACCTCTCTTACACTTTTAACATTATCAACACTGTGTGGTGCTGAAACAAGGAGATCAATCTTATCAAGTTCTATAGTGTATTCATCAATATATTTTGCATTATTATCAGGTGTGATAATTTTTGGTTCAAAACCTCTTGTATTCTTTATATGGCTAACAGTAACAGCATCTGGTACAAACATAATTGTATCAGAATTCATTTCAATTCCCATATTAGCTACAGTAACTCTGTAATCCATTGGAAAACTCAAAGGATTCTCAACAAAAACCTCTATGGCCATTCCATTAAAGTAATCAGCTTTAAAGACCCTTAAAATCTCTAGTGCAACATCCTTACCCGTGACCCAATCTCTCGGCTTTCCACTCAGTTTAATTTTAAATGGTTGTGGAACTGTAACCCAAGTCTTACCAGTAATTACTATAGCGGCGACATCACTTGCACCCATACCTTGTGAAAACGCACCCAAGGCACCTAATGTTGATGTATGGCTATCAGCTGCTACAACAACATGTCCGGGTAAGACATAGCTTTCCAATAAAACTTGATGTAAAATTCCATATCCAACATCATGGAAATTCTTAACTTTGAAATTCTTAACAAAGTTTCTTATAAATTGATGTATTTCTGCACTTCTGACATCTGGAGGTGGAACAAGATGGTCAAATGCTATAACAAGGGAGTCTATATTATGTATCTTTAACATATTAGTTTTTTCCATAACTTCAATAACATGATAGCCTGTTAAATCATGGAAAGCAACTATGTCAACTTTTATCTCTACAACTTCTCCAGGGGTCACAACCTTGCCAGAGGCTCTATTCAAAATTTTTTCAGTTAGTGTTTGAGTCATTTTAACACCTTAACTTAGTTTGCAATTTAAAACTATTTTTGACATTAAAATACTAAAAATAAATGTGTGAATATAAGTAACTATGCCTTCATTAACCTGCATCAATTTTTACAAAGTTTATAACCGAAAACCTCACTCTTTAAGGTGGGAAAGAAACCCATTTATTATAGTATTTGTAGCTTTGTATTCTCTTCGTTCTAAAGGATAGGGTTTTTAGTTATAATATATTTTAGCAACAAGATATGTATTATTTTAAATGTTTCTTTAATTTCATTTATCAATTCCTTATCCTTTATATCGTCTATGGTTATAATTTTTGTTTTAAATTCTAATTGGATTTCTTTACATATATCGCTTCTTGGTATTATATAGTTTACCTCACCTGCTATTCCTAATCCTTTCATAAGGAAATTATGTAACTCATTGCAACTTTTAAACACTACACTATTTTCTATTCCTGCTATACCTCTTATAACAAGTCCTATAATAAAATTATTAAATTTATCGATTATTAGAATCCTAGATTCTTTCTTTAGATGCACTAGATAAAGCCTCATTGAATTTCTCTAAAAATTCTTCTACAAGTTTCTTCGTCTCTTCTACAACTTCGGATAAAACTTTAAGAGGATGTATAGATCCATCAGTCTGGATTATTACCTCAGGATAGGAAACCATAGGGTGCTCAAGTATATAAGCAGCATATACAACACCTACTTTTCTTAAAGCAAGCTTAGCAAGTAAATTAGGAAGTGAATGTCTATCTTCATCATAGATAATAAATCTTAACTCTTTATCTGTAACTTTTTTCAACTCTAGATTTATTCCCAAAATATCCACCTATTTAAATAGGTATCTCTCATATTAATTAAATTTATAAGCGTTATAATACATAGCTGAAATCTTTTATAAAGTTTTATCGCATTCATTAAAATGCTCTACAAGAATTCTTAGTGCTTCCTGCCATGGGATTTTAAGCTCTAGTTCTTCAGAAACGATATTCTTATTTTTTAATAGATCTATCAATTCATTAATAGGGACATTAAACAACACAGAAGATGTTATCAATAACTTTTTAAGGCTATGTGGATATGGATCATGGGAAAACCTTTCCATTATTAATGCAACATGTTTAGCATACTCTATAACTGTATCAAGATCTAGATCTACATAAAGTGTTGAAGATTGTACTCGAGGGCTAACTCCTAATGTATATCTTAGAACCTCTGAAAGAACATCTATAGGTATAGTTTTTCTAATTATCTTAGCAAGTTCATCAGATCTTATACCATTTTGTGGATTGATTCTTCTTGTATTCATGTATAATCCAATGTATTCCTTTATTTTATTTATGGCTGATTGTACCTTTGGCTCAAGCCCTATAACTCTAAATACTAATTTATTATGCTTAAACTCTGCAACAAGTTCTACTTCAAGTGAAAGCTCTTCGTCTATTTTTTCTAAAAGATCTATACATTGTGTAGGATTCAAACAACTGTAAGTAAATACTCTCTCGGTGTAGATGTTTTTATTTTCTATCAAATTATTTCCCCTTCACTAAAATATAATCTATTGACAACTTCCTATTCTCAATATTATTACACCTTGTACACCTTAATATATCCCCTATTTTAGCTAGTGGTGAACCGCATTTTGAACAGTATGCTAGTATCACACCTAGTTTAGGATCCTTCATTGATACAATATATGGTATATAGTTATTTAACACCTTCACCTTAACAAAGTCACCTAGTTTTATGTATTCATAAAGACTCTGTATTCTTGTTTCCATTGCCTGTGATATATGGAGAATTCCTGTAAATATATGTTTAAAAGGTGTAGAAGGATCATATCCAATGATTTTAGTAGTGGCCATTTCATCTCTCATTTTCTCAACGACACCAATAACAATGTCTCCTGCCTTTGGTCTTCTTGGATTTTTTATGGATTTAATATATACTCTTCTATTAATTGTATCATATACGGGCGTTCCTAAGATATATGCTCTTATTACTCCATTTAATGTATATACACCTTCAAATGGTAAAAATTCCTCTTCCATGCACAACATTTCGCCAGGTACCACTATTTTTCCAGCCATTATTCAAACCCTCATCTACAAATCTGTATATAGAGATCTTAAACCTATGAACATTTTTAATATGGTTTTATATGTTGCATGAATAGCCATATTTTTAATAGCTACATTTGTGTTATATAATCTTTCTTATTAGCTAACTTAGTTATAAGTTTATGTGATTTAGAGTTATACTTATGTATTGAATAGACAGAAAGAAGACATTTCAAAAGCTTGTTCTAAAAATTTAATCTCTATTCCACGGATATATACATCAAAAGGAGAGTTCATAACAACAACATCTATAGATCTAAGAGAAATTTTTCCTATATTGCAACACATGTAATGTATATGAATGGAAATATTTTCAAGAAATTTTTAGCAATAGATAATGCATTATAGTCCACATCTATACATAGAACTTCTTTTGCTCCAAGAATAAGAGCACCATTAACTTAAAACATCTGTCCCACATCCAAAATCAGCAATTATCCTTTCCTTAATATTACCATTTATATAAGCATTCCATATAAGTTCAATAACTACAGAACTATCACATGTATATTGCTCTAGCTTCTTTGAAGGACTTTTAAACTTTGAAGTTTTTCAAGAATTATTTCAAGCTCTTTTTATTTCTTACCATGGATATATATACCTATTAATATCATTATTTAATACAGCAAAAGCTTCACCAACGGTCAAGACCGGTTTATCAAAATCAGCGAAATCAAATGCTAAATAGGGGCATGAAACTATTACTATCGCATCAAAGTTCTTATTAGCCTCTATATTTATTAAAAAATCTCTATCTAGTTTCAAGGCCTTTACGACAGTAAAATACCTATTGCGAACTTTAAACACTTCAGCTAATTGTGATAATAGCTTTTCTCTATGCTGGCCATAGAAACCATCGATTATGAGCCAGTTTTTAGCATCAATTGCTTGATGCATTTTCCACATTCGAACTCTCAAAATTTTCTTAACATCTTTAGCAGGATCCCATAAATTATAGTTGTATGGATCTAAACATAAAATCTTTGTTTGTCTACCATAACTATATTCAAAAAGGGATTGAACAATACAGTGGAATTTTCCACCACTAATGACAATAAGTTTATCACATCCTTCGCTTACTACTGGATAGCAACCCAAAACAATACCTTTGTAAATACATTTACATTTTTTAATATTATTACAAACAGATTTAGCTATACTAATATGTTGTGAAGTTGTTGCCAAGCATATTCTATGAAAATGGTCTTGGCACAGGTTCTCAATAGCCTCTAAAAGCTTTACATCATTAACTTGAATATATTCTACAGGTATAAACAATGTTTTGGTAGAGTATCTATAGCTTGGATATGGATAGTGTCCAAAATGAATTATAAGATCTGCGTTTATATCCTTAGCACCAAATTCATCAACGAGACAGGAACCATATGAAGGATTAGCTGAAATAAAGATCTCTATTTCTCTATCTAATAGATTTCTAATTCTATCTATAACTAGTTTAAGACATCTTTGAAAACCTTCTGATGATTGTATATATACCTTTCTCACATCATTTGTTTTAATGACTTTCACAATTTTTTCTATTTCAAAGTCAAATTCGTTGCAAAATTCCATAGTATGTTACATCACTTAAGCAATTGAATATCTATACTACATTTAATTGGAAGTTTAGTAGATGCTCTTCTAAGAGCTTCTTTTAATATTTCTATATGTTGTTTGTATCCTAATAACTCTATAACTTCATCTAATGGTGCAACAACACTACCTACACCAATAGGTTTTCCAAATGCTCTTCTCATACCTTCTTGGAGTCTATCAGCACCTGCAAATGCCATCATTTTATGTTCCCTTAAAACTTGGTGAGGATATTTTCTTATAATCAATACAAAATTTTGTTCATTGATTTCAGTACTTAGAAACTTATGTGCCATAATTCTAGCAGCTTCTAAAGCATTATGTCTTATAACACCTCCTTCAAGTGCCTTAAGTACTAATCTTACCTCTGGGTTAAGCTTTGTATTACCCATAACAAATTTTGTTATTTTAGGTGGTGGTATACCATGTATATATTCTTTTCTTGTATATGGAGGTTTTTGTTGATGTGTATAACATCTAGCTGGTTTTAATGGCAATTTAAACACCTTTTAATCTAGATTATTTATATTCTCCACTTTTTTAACTTTATTATAAAGCCTTCTTATAAATGTTATTAAAAGACCTATTTCACTTTTTGAAACTATAGTTCTCCTAACTAAGCGTTTAAATGTCATAGTAAACAAATCTTTTTGTAATCCATTACTTGAAACAATTGATGCTAGTGCTTCAACATATTTATCTAAAATATGTAACTGTTCCTCGTGGACTTGGTCAATCTTATTTAAAATACTAGATTTTTTAAGTGATTTATAAAGAACATACAGTGTTATGCCTACAGCATGACTAAGATTTAAAATGGGGTATTCAGGGTTTGAAGCGATATGCACTAATAGATCACATTTTGAAATTTCATCACGTGTTAAACCAACGCTTTCACGGCCAAAAACAACAGCAATATCAGAATATCTAGTAGCTATATCAGCAAATTCACTTAGCTCTATAGCTCTTCTAAGGATATCAATACCATCAATACTCACAACACCAGAGGTACAAGCAGATATACCAATATTTTTAAGCGCTTCATCGAGTGTTTCATATACTTTAACCCTACCACTATATAGATAGTCAATACCATTTGCAGCAAATCTCTTCACTTCTTCAGACCATGGATTTATCTGAGGCTTTACAATAGCAAGTTCATCAACATTAAAATTCTTGCACAATCTTACAATAAAGCCCATATTTATCTCACCTTCTATACCTACAACAACAATTTTTAGCATTTGTTAACACCTTACTAGAGTAGAGCATAATGTTTCGTAGAAAAATTCTTTACAGTAATAAATTTCAATATAATCACATATATCTAGAACTTTATTTAAAATTTCAATTATATTTTGTGTTGTAGAAAAGATGAAAATTATTATACATAACTTCTTTAAGCATATACGTGAAGCCTCATCAAAAAATTCTTTCCAAGCTTCAATACCATTTCTACCTCCACTCCATGCAATTCCAATAATATCATAATCCTCAACAGGTAAATAGGGAGGATTAAAGAATACTAAAGATGTAATTGAACTTCTAAGACACTCTGCCGAATAACATTGAATAACATCTATATACATATCAATTTTATTCATTTTTACAGAGTTCCAAGAACTTAGAATAGCACAAGGCGATATATCGGTTAATATTCCATAAGGATATTTTTCCTTGAATACATTAACAAATGCATAGATGCTGACATATCCACTTCCACTACCAATTTCCACAAAAATTTTTAGATCTTTTGAAAAATCTTTAATAAAATCCTCAATCGTTTTAGCTAATAGGTAACTATCTTCCGATGGTTCATATGTGTATTTATTTATAACTAGCTCTATATCACCATAATTTAATTTTTCTTCTTTAGCTCTACATATATATTGGTTAGATTCATTACATCTTCTACTGCGAGTTGCAATACTCTCTTTCGCCATATATTGTCTTCCATCTTTATCTCTTTTTCTAATCTTTTATTTTTATTTATACAATATGTGAAAGCTTTTAAGACAAGCTTACGCTTATAACTAAATAAACATTTCGTTAATTCTTCAACATTCTTTATATATTCATTGTACTCTTTTTTACGTTTAAGAAATATTATAGCTGATGAGACTTGAGGTTTAGGTCTAAATAGAGTAGAGGGAATAATTCTCACTATATCTATTTCAAATAATATTTGCATTAATATTGAAAGTTTTCCATAGTTTTTAGTACCAGGTTTAGAGACAAGTCTATCAGCAACATCTCTTTGCATTGTTAATAACGCATACTTTATGTTGCTTTTTGCTATTGCTAGTAATATATCAGATGTTATATGATATGGAATATTACCAACAACTACATCTATGCCTCTAAAAGATTTTATTAGATTTAATGCATCACCTATTACAATTTCTGTATTGCTACATAAATTTTTTATTTCCTTGAGTATAGAGGCAAATCTATTGTCAATTTCTATGGCAATTACCAAGGCATTGCTATTTTTGCATCCTAAAAACATAGTTAGATTTCCTACTCCAGCACCTATTTCAAGAATTGCAACATTACTTCTATCTTCTATGATTTTGCCTATCTTTTCAGCAATAAAAGTTAAGGTTTTTGGATCTATTAAAATTATTTGGCTAAGTCTCTTTCTAAGCTTTATATTGTATCTTTTGAGCCTTGTTCTTATCCAGCTTACTAAATCTTTTCTTGTATATGGAAGGATATTACCATGGTTCTGAATATCTAACTCTTTCATAGAGAAGCTCCAAATATCTTAGGTATTTCATATCTGGGGTCATAGGATATGGGTATACAAATAAGTAATATTTTTCGTTTCTCTGTAACTCAATTACAATTCTATCTACAAACATTTTTACTGGATCATTTATCTTTAAACGCTTTCTTACATCATCAAAACTCTCAAACATCTTTTTTCTTCTCTCCTCTAATATTAGGGTTAAGGTTTTTTTACCTATACCTGGTAGAAGTTCTAGGCTATGAAGTCTAATGTTTATGGCTTCAGCTATATTTAAAAATTCAACGAATACACGTTCCTTCTCTTCTACTACTTGTCTTACATATTTAACAATATTCTCTCTAGCTATTGAGGTTAAATCTTCATATAAAAGTCTATCAAATACTCTATGTCCAGGCATGTCAGGTGTTAAGGATAGAGGAATACGTTCTCCAATAACCATCATAGAACCTTTTAATGGAATTATTTCAACAAGTGAAAAGAATTTTGTACCCATTCCTTGTGCAATGGGTGAAGATCTATGAAAACTATGTTTATCATATGGATTACCCATAGGCATATAATCTAATACTATAGCAAATTCATCCAAAATCTCTAGCTTTTTTCTATACCTAGGCTTCATTTTAATCTACCATAACGAGAAATTCTATATATAAGACATTATTTTATTGCGATACTATTGTTATTGCTGTTGACAGTATTGATTTATTGTTTCTATGATTTTATTTAAAATAGTGTCATCTGGTACACTATCTTCAAAGATAAGAAGAATTTTAAGTTCCTCTAAACTTCTTGGAAGTATGTTGAGAATAATTGATATCGTTGCATCTTTTAAATTATAATTCTTTAATGATTTGTAAAGAGCTTCAACTGCTTCACTATCACATTTAGATACATTGTTAAGATAATCTATTGTAACATGAACAAGCTCTGGTACAATATCATAAGAAGAAACTTTTTTGATGTATTCTTTAAGAATTTTTTTAGCTATTTCATTTGGAATATCATGGAATTCAAGGATTTCATAAGGCATTAGACTCTCACACATTGAACATTTTTTATTTAAAACTACAAGAAATTTCTACTTTGTTTTATCTAGAATAGTTAACAATGTTTTTCTCTGTTCTTTTCTTATTTTTGATAATTCCTTTAATTTAACTAGAATGTTTTCTAATCTTTTAGTAAAATCAAAAGCAGGTTTTACGTGTTCAGGTAAAAGAAACAATGTCTTCTTTTTAGAGCCTATTTCAACCTCAACGACTAGACCTCGACCTCTAACTTCTACAATAGTACCAACTCTACCTATATATCTTCTATGAGGCATACCACCATGTATAGCAGGATCAACATCTATGTAAACTTTGTCTCCAATTTGATAATCTATAGTTACCTTGCTTAGTGATGGAATAGCTCCACGCTCTCTAATGTTTTTCTTCATAATCTTTCTCGATCTATGTCTCAAACCTTTTGATGTTTTTACCATGTTTTACCCCTCGTTACTTCTTTAAACTGTAAAAATGCTAAAGTTAATATTTTATCTTTATGATAAAGCTTATATATACTCATGAACATGGAGAACATCAAGCTCTATACACCTAGCCTGTGTACCTAGAAATTCTGAGAAACTTGGAGTTGTTCTACCATTATCTCCAGATATAAGCTCTTTTACATATAATCCACCTTCACATTTTATAAAAGCCTCAAATAGATTTGATGAAAGTTGGAGTGTTTTTATAGAAAACACTCTTTTCTTTCTCATAATATCTTTCTTTCTTCTTAAAATTCTTAAAGGTGTACGTTGATATATGACTAGACCTTTAAAGAACCGTTCAAGTTCAGCTAACCTATTAGAGTCTATAGTGTTTTCAACCAATATGATTGCTCTATAAATCTTGGAGGTAAAGGAGGCCGACTGCTTTAATCTCGAAATAAAGTTTCGATCCACCTTCATTTCCATTTTGAATTTTAACCATCTACTGAAACTATTTAAAATGTTTTCTAACTCTAATAAGCTAATGTTTCTTTTTGATGGATTTTTAAACTCTATTACAAGAGGTCTTCCATTTCCAAGTACCCTTACATCAACATCCTCTCTACCAGCTATATGAAGAGCTATATCTTTTGCACCAATATATGAAGACGCGTATCTAATAACATCCTCTACTGCTAATGGATATTTTCTCGATCCATTTTCTTTAATCCATGTATTTTGAGAAATATTTCTACCTAGTTTTAGATAGTATCCAAATATTAGTAATGAAGGAGACTCAACTCTAATTGTATTATGAATAAGGTCTATTATATATATGGCTTCAGGTTTTTCAAAATCTACATTTGTATTTGATATTTGTTGCACTTTTTTACCAATTTCTCTTTTTAGTTCACGCTTAATACTTTCCCAATGCTTTAATTTAAACTCTTTGATTATAATAGCTTCTCTCTCTAGGATTTCATTTGGTACAATAATGCCTATTAAGAAGCTTTTTCTCTGCGCCTCTATTATTTGTTTTGCAACAAGCTTCGAATAAACATTAATTATATCATCAATTATGTCATTGCATATAAAACACTTCTTTATTTCATTTGATGCTTCTATTTTTGAATTGATTTTTAAATAATTAAAGAGGGATTTCAATGGCATTTTGATATTAGATGCAATAGATTTTAGTGTTTCAAGTGCTTTTTCATCTCCTTCAAGAATTCTTTTATGCAATTCCATAATAGTATAGATTTTTAATGCTTTTCCTCTTTCAGCATTATCTAGTTCTCGACCAAGATATGCATACAATCTCCCTAAACATCTATTGCATAAGGGATATTTCATAAGAATATTAATGACATCTTCTATTAAATTCTTCACAAAGCCTACCTTACTTTATCTGTTCTTCAATTCTAGATAGATCTATACCTAACTTCTTAAAAATTCCATGTCTTCTTTTAGTGGTTTTTATAAAGTTGTTTATAAGCTCATAATATTTTAGTAAATCCTTAACATCATCTATTGATGTTCCTGAACCTAAGGCAATTCTATAGATTCTTGATTTATCTAATATATTTGGGTTTTTAAGCTCCTCATATGTCATTGAATTTATTATAGCAAGCCATTTATCCATTTTTTCTTCACTTATTTTCATTTGTTTATCATCTAATGGCAATAAAGATAAACCAGGTATAAGTTGTAAAATTTTTGATAAAGGTCCTAGTTTTCTTATTGCATTTATCTGAAGATAAAGATCTACTAATGTTATTTTTCCACTAGCAATGCTTTTGCTGAATCTTTTTTCAAGTATATTGCTATGTTCTAAGGCTTTAAGCTTCTCTATTAATGAAGGTAGATCACCAAGCCCAAGAATTCTTCCTACAAATCTCCTCGGCTCAAAAATCTCTATTTCAGGTATTTTCTCACCTGTACCAATAAACTTTATAACGGCTTTTGTTGCAGCTACAGCTGATAAAGCACCACCACCTTTAGCTGTTCCATCGAGTTTTGTTATAGTTATTGAACCTATTGGGGTTGCTTGGTGAAATCTTAAAGCAAGGTCATAAGCTTTTTGACCAATTGATGCATCTAAAATAAGCATAACCTCATCAGGTGTTATAGAGTTCATTATTTCACGCATTTCATTGAGTAAAGCTTCTTCTTCATTATATCCGTGTCTACCTGCTGTATCTACAATAATGATGTTTGCTCCACTTTTGCTACATATATCTGTACATTTCTTTGCTATTTCTATAGGGTTCTTAGAATCTGTATCACCGCAAAACAGCACATCTATGCTTTTACTTAACTGTAAAAGTTGATCATATGCAGCAGGTCTATAGGTATCTGCACATACTAGACATGGTTTATAACCATATCTTTTATATATATATGCTATTTTAGCGGCTGTTGTTGTTTTACCTGAACCCTGTACACCTACAAGCATTATGATATATGGTGTTTTATGTGGAAATATCGAAGGTTTGGCATCACCTCCAAATAGATTTGAAAGCTCATCATATACTATTTTTATGAACCATTCTTGTCTAGATATATAGGGTGGAGGCTTTAACTTCAAGGCATTTTCTCTAATATTATTAGTAAGTTGCTGAACTAATTTAACATTTACATCAGCTTTTAGCAATGTTTTCTGAAGTTCTTTTATAAAATTATTAACAGCTACTTCATAACCTTCTTTTCCTTTTAAGAAATCAGCTACGATTTTTCTTAGAGATTCCAAAACCTGCATGTTTCCCCGCTTATCTTATTCTATATATAAATCTTCTTCCAAGAGCACTCCAATACTCTACTTCAGCACCTGCTGTAATTTTAGATGATAAGTTTTCATCTTTAGGCATATCTACTTCAAATGTTTCATAGCTTTCTAGATCCATTAATTGAACCCTGTCACCAAGAACTGCAATTACTTGTGCAACTCTTTTATCTATTATTGGAATCTCAATTCTTTGGTCAGACGGTCCTGTAATAGTCTTCCTCGACCCTGTAAATAATCCTATAGCTACCACATGTACCTTTGCACTACCATGTTTCCCTGTTTTAGCTTTTGAAATATCCACGACTCTACATGGCTCACCATCTACTACCACATAACCACCCTCTTTAAGATCTCCTAGTTCACCATATTCTATAGCCATTTCTATCACCATAAAATATAATTTTCGAAAACCAAATAAAAACTCTACTCACTCTAAAACAACTAAATATAGTGGGTTAAAAATGGATTTAGATACTATTAAGAGAAAAGTTTATAGATGGATCGATGAAGATGTTGAAAGAGATGTCAATGAGGTTTATGAAACATTTGTAGAGTTTATAAAAATTATAGCTCCTATAATTGATGGTAGATTTAAAAGAGTTGATAGATGGAATATAGAGATTCTCGATGAAATAGTTGATAGGCTATGTGATTATCTTTATGGAAGTTCAATAGCTATAGAACTATGGGATGAGATATGGGATGCTAAAATAGATAGAAAAACCATTAGCAAAGAAAAGATAAAAGCATTTTCTAAAATTATAAATGAGGTTGAGAGAAGAACTGCAAATAAACATACTAATAATTAAAACCTAACTTACTTAAAGCTTTATAGGTTTAGCAAGTATTCTAAGTAATAAGAAATTACAACAGTAAATGGATGATTGCAATGATCTTCTGTACAAAATGCGGCTCATTAATGATATTTGAGAAAAATAGAAAGGTATATAGATGTCCAAAATGTGGATACGAAGTAAGTAATAGAAGTAATAGTAAAGTGGTGGTATCTAGAACTATTATACATGGTGAAAAAGAGAGAACAACTGTTATCGAATCCTCAAATATTAATGCACCACCAAGTGCAGTTTTAGTTAAAGGGCATACCAGATGCCCTAAATGTGGATATGAGGAGGTGTATGCATGGCAGATACAGACAAGAGCTGCTGATGAACCACCAACAACATTTTATAAATGTGTAAAATGTGGTCATACATGGAGAGAATATTAATATATGAAGAACTTCTCATTTCTTATATGAACACCTAAATCAAAGACATTTTTAATGATAGCTGTTAACATTTTACCCTCTCTAATAAGCTGTTCTACTTCATCTTCAGCTATAAGCAGCACTCCAACACCAACAACATACATATCACTCGAATCCAATACTGCAACATATTCTCCTTTCTTTATAGGCGGAATAAAGTGGTCAAATGATGATAAAAGAATGTCATTTCCATATAAAAACGCTTTTACACCTTGAGATTTAACAACAACACTACAACCATGGCCAAAGCCATATCTTCTACTAAGATTAAATAAATGAGGTGCAGGAATAAATCTATTTTTATGTATCCAGCCACATAGAAAACCAGATCTTAAAACATTAGCATTTTTAGAGAGATTCGCTAATAATTCTGTTAATTCCTTGGGAATGAGAGTCAATTCAATCCAGCCTTTTTTCTTAAGGCTAAACGACTTAATCGAGAAATTATTTAAAATAAAATACAGAAACTCTGTATCAAAGCATTGCCTGATGTACTTATGAAACAGTTCTATCATAGGGAGTCAACTCTCATATAGATTTATGTGGATTAATATCACTGCCTCATTTTGTTTCCCTCATTGTTTCTTGGATCTATATCTGCCTTGGAGGTATTTAGAACCACTCCATAGATCCCTTGAGTATTTTGGGGCTAAGGCTCTCACATGCATCAATTGATACAACTAAGAAT
The DNA here is from genome assembly GCA_964447975.1 of uncultured Ignisphaera sp. Classification (GTDB taxonomy): domain Archaea; phylum Thermoproteota; class Thermoprotei_A; order Sulfolobales; family Ignisphaeraceae; genus Ignisphaera. The sequence goes on from CAYUUS010000007.1 coordinate 52,777, forward strand.
ACCGATTCCTAGGTTTTATAAGCTTTAAATAGCATTAAACAATACGAAAATATATGAAACTAGAAAACAGTAGGCAAAGACTTAATATAGCATACCTTATGATTTGAATTTGTGATGGATATTCTATTTACATAAATTCAGAGCAGTAACCAAAAACTAAACAGTGGATTACATTATATATAACTGAAAATTCATATTCTTTAGGATAAAAGCTTAATAACGACTAACAATATTATTCTGAATTCTAGAAAAGGGCCCGTCGTCTAGTCTGGTAGGACGCCGCCCTTACGAGGCGGAGGTCCGGGGTTCAAATCCCCGCGGGCCCATTTAAGGGTATTACTCATGTTTGTTGAATTGAACGAGAATCCATTATATGTTCTATTTAAAGAATATAATTGTAATATATTTGTTTCAGCAAGTTACATATTTAGTAAAATACTCTATATTTGGCTATAGTTGTTGAAGACATGGTTATTACATAACATGGTATAGATATTTAGTTCTATGACATTGTTTTAATACGTCTCTATAATTAAGACTCTTTATAATTTATTTAAATGTATCCTCTATTGCATCTATTACATTTTCAATTCTTACATTACATCCATGTTCTTTAAGAACTTTAGCAAGTGTTGTATAAGCTATTAATAGATGTGTTCTTGATGCTTGAATACCCATATGACCTATTCTAACTATTTTTCCTTGTAATCTCCCCCAACTACCAGCTAGCATTACACCATATTTCTTCCACATATATTCTCTAAGCTCTTTATCTGTGATACCATTAGGTGTTAGGAAAGCAGTTACTGTTGGAGATGAAAATTCTATTGCCTTTGGAAATGGTGTTAGTCCCAACGCTTCAAGAGCTTTCCAAGATGCATTTCTTGCCATAATGTGTCTTTTGTAAACATTTTCAATTCCTTCATCAAATATCATCTTCAAGGATTCTTCAAGTGCATATATAAGGACATCACTCATAGTATATGGAAAGATTCCTTGGATATCTAGATTGTCTCTCCATAACCTTAGATTTAAATAAAAACCTCTATAATTAACCTCCTCCATTCTACTCCAAGCATTTTTACTTATAGCCATTATAGTGAGTCCTGGTGGAACATTTAATACTTTTTGGGAACCTCCAATCAATATATCTATTCCATTGTCATCGAAATTGATAGGAACACCACCAATAGTGGAAACTGCATCAACTATAAGTAAAACTCCATATTGCTTAACAATCTTTGCAATAGCTGGTAAATCATTTAAAAGAGCAGAGGGAGTATCGCAATGAACTAACGTTACAGCAATTACATCTTTATTACGTTCTAATTCCCTATCAATTAAGTGTATATCAATGCTTTTCCTCCAATCATCTTCATTAGTTCCAATAAGTATAGGAATGCCATTGTATGCCTTAATAATATCTGCAAAACCTTCGCCAAAAACACCATTGGCTATAACCAAAACCTTATCATTAGGATTAAGTAGATTAGCTATAGCAGCTTCAAGTCCCAGCATCGCTTCTCCTACCATAATATAAACAGAACCATTTACAGTGTTAAGCAATCTCTTTAACATTTCTCTAATACAATTATATTTTTCAAGAAATTCAGGATCTAGATCAGGATTTGTTGATTCACGAGCTAAGGCCATTCTAATGCGATAAGGTATCTCCGTAGGACCAGGTGTAAGAATAAAATAATCTGTATAAAGCCTCATTGTTTTATCTCCTTAAGTAGAGTTTTCAATATCTTTCATATATTTTTAGACTATTAAGTTTTATTGTTTTACAGTTCAACACAATTAATAAATGGTTGTTACCTAGCATTTCATATATTACTCATAACCATTTTACTATCTTAAAGAAGATTTTTCTCAAAATATAGAATGCATATATCATATCTTAGCTATAACGCCAACATCTTGCCATAGAAACACTTATATTTTAATGTTCAAAATAACTTGCTTTTTTAATTTGTATGTGTATCCTTCAATGGAACTAATTCAAGTTTTTAGTCTCTTCTTGTTTCAAATTAAAGAGTAAACTTTCATTTGGAATCGTTTCGATCGAAATTCCCCACCAAAAAATTGTATCCTTACCAATAATTGCATCACATTGTATAGATCTTAAAATAGAATCTTCAATTACATGAAATATTGTTTTAAGTTCTATAAGACTATAATTCAATATAGCTTTATCTATAGTACATATTTTATTTGTTTTAACGGTTCCTATGGCAGGAATATAAACGTCAAAGTATTGTTCTAGTTCTTCAACACATTTAAGATTTTCAGCAATCGTTTTTGAGATAAAGCTAACGTCTATTTTGCTATTAATTAAAGCCCTAGCATATTCAAATCTATCATCTTTAAATAATCCTAGCATAACATAGATATACATTTTTATTATACCTAGATATCTAGTACACAAAAATATTAATTTATCTATTGCTAATATAGATATAAGAATACAAATTTATTAAGCTTAATAAACATATCTTGAAATTTTAGAATATAGTGGTGAAAAAGTAGATGAATAATACTACCACATATGATGTAAAGCGTGTAGATGAGAAATGCCCACATGGTATATATGAATATAATAGTGAAAATGCTATGTGGAGATTTATCAAAGGTGATGGTGATTATTTTAAACCATTGACGAGAGGTATCTATGTAATATACTTTGACAACACTAAATGCTCTGCTTGTAGAAAGTATGATGGTATATGGTTTCCATTTGTAGAGTCCTACTCTCAGAAAAAGAAAGATATACATTTTATTATTGTGTTATGTGACTGGTTTGCAAGGGAATGCAGATCGACAGCAGCGGCTGAGAGCTTTAGAAGATATGATGTACATGCATCACCAACAACTATAGTGCTCTATGCAGATGATGACGGAGCTATAAAATATCAAGAGAAATACGAAGGTGTAATGTATGAGTTTGAGCTTAAGCTGGTTTTAGACAATTTCGAGGAGAGGGCTCTGAAGCATATGAGGGGAGAAAAGGTTTCGCCACCAATATCAAAAGAGTCGGAGAGTAAGGCGTTAGAGGATATAATTATGCAGATACTTAAAGCATTGGTGCAGGGTAAGAAGAATAGCTCTAATCTACAGTAAACCACAGCTCTATTTCTTTCAAAGTTCTTAACACAATTGATGGACACACCCTTTTAACACCATCAACTTCGGAAACCTCTTTATGAATTTTAGCCAACTCATCTTCATCTCTAGCCCATATGATAGCCATAACTGGGTGATCCCCTGTAGCTAGGTAAAGCCCCTTTACATTTGGATTCTCTTTAAGCTTTACAATTACATCAAAAAGCTTCTCCGGCTCCACATCAATTCCTGTCAACGATATTGTTTTATAGCCTATTCTCCTCGGATCAACCACAATGGTGTATTTCTTTATAACCTTAGATTCAAGCTTTTTAACCCTTTTTAAAACAGCTACATCGCTTATACCTAAAGTTTTAGCCATATCCGTATATGTTTCTCTAGCATTTGATGCAAGAATTTCAATTAGTTTAAGATCTTTTTCATCCAATTCATACTCTGTAGCCACTTTCTATCACACTCAATGCTTATTATAACCGATATTTTTAAGCTTAAATACTCCGATTCTCCAATCAGCCTCAGCATCACTTGGTTCAATAACATCTATAAGCTCAGCTTCAATCCCTATATCACTTAAAATATATTTGAAGTCCTCAACCCAATCATTAACACCGCAAGATCTGCAAAAGTGGCCTTCAAATAAAACAGCAATTTTATCGCCATCGGCTTCAATGACCTTGGCTATAGCCTCTGGAGATCTATATTTATTATAAAGCTCCTCAGCATTGCTAAGAGCCTCTCTAATTTCATTGTAGCTTAACCTAAATTTATTGCCTCTATACACTAGTGCTTACCTTTCTCTATAGACTTACTAAAAAGATTAAAAGTATTTCTATAATGAATCTTCAGAATTATTAGATAAATATTTTAAAATCCTAAATCAGGTGCTTATCTATGGCCTAATGCAAAGCTTATAGTTTATTAACCAATGTAGAGCAGGGGTTCAGC